>JANNMK010000336.1:0-16900 GCA_031397785.1 Sphingomonas sp.
GATCCCGCAGCGACAATGCTGGGCGCGGAGCAATGGGAGTGGCTGGAGGCCGAATTGCGCAAGCCCGCCGACCTGCGCATCTTTGCGTCCTCAACCCAGGTGCTGGCCGACGCGCCGGGTTATGAGGCGTGGATCAATTATCAGGCGGATCACCAGCGGTTGCTCGATCTTATCGATTTTGCCGAAGTCGAGCGGCTGATGTTTATCTCGGGCGACACGCATTATGCCGAATTGTCGCGCCTCGACAGCCGCACCGCCTATCCGCTCTATGACCTCACATCGTCGGGGCTGACCGAAGTGTGGCCAGTGTTCGGCCCGAACCGCAACCGCATCGGGCAGGCGCCGCTCCAGCCCAATTACGGCCGTCTGACGATCGACTGGACCGCGCCCAGCCCCGGCGTGCTGATGGAAGTGCAATTGCTCGACGGCAGTATCGCCTGTCGCCACTTCGTGCCGTTTGCGCAGATCGTGCAGCAACGCTGAACGGCGCGCCTTGGCGGGGGTGAGGCGGTTCTTGTCGGCCCGGCCGATGGCCCCTGCAAAGTCATGCGATGCGCCCTATATTGCCGCAATGACCCAATTAATCGTCTGGCATGATGGCGCATGCCCAATTTGCCGTTTCGAGATTGCGGCGATGCGTCGCCTCGACCGCAATCGAGCCATCCGCTTTGTCGATGCAAGCGTCGACACTGCAAGCTGTCCGCTTGACCGGACGCAATTGCTGTCCCGTCTGCATGCGCAGGAAGGCGAGGTGATGCTGAGCGGCGCTGCGGCCTTTGCGGCGATGTGGCGCGCCATCCCTGTGCTGCGGCCGTTCGGGCTCGCGGCGCGCCGCCCCTGGGTGCTCGCCGTGCTCGAACGCGGCTATATCCTGTTCCTGCGCGTGCGGCCCTGGCTGCAGCGCATCCTAGCGCGGGAGCGATCGGCATGAGGCCGCGACCCGATCCGGTCGGTGCCGGGCAGGAGAGCGTCTGGTCCTACCCCCGCCCCCCTGTCGCCGAACCAAGCGCGGCGCATATCATGATTCACCATCGCGGCAGGGTTATCGCCGATACCCGTGCCAGCATAAGAACGCTCGAAACCAGCCATCCGCCGAGCTATTATATCCCGCCCGACGACATCATGCCGGGCGTGCTGCGCCGGGGCCGTGGCAGTTCCTTTTGCGAGTGGAAGGGCATGGCGACTTATTGGGACATCGTCATCGACGGCGCGGTGATACCCGGTGCCGGTTGGAGCTATCCCGAGCCCACAGCGCGGTTTGCCGCCTTGCGCGACCATATCGCCTTTTATGCCGCAGCGTTCGAGCGCTGCTCGGTAGACGGCGAAACGGTGATACCGCAGCCGGGCGGCTTTTATGGTGGCTGGATTACCGGTGCAGTGGCCGGCCCGTTCAAAGGCGTGCCCGGCAGTCTTGGCTGGTAACTGCGGAAAGACGCTAGCAAAGACACTGGATGCCCCGCGAGGATTCGAACCTCGATAGTCGGTATCAGAAACCGAAGTCTTACCATTAGACGACGGGGCAGCGCGGCCGGGCAATTATCCCCAGCGCCGGTGCAAGTCAAGCAAACAGCCACGCTGTACGCCCGCAAGACCATGAGGCCCGGGCCATGCCCTTGCGTCACGGCAGCACAGCGTTAGCATGGGTTGCCAGGGCAGTTGACCGTCAGGCGTCGGCTGCGGGAGAACCAGCCATGCGGCATATCGCCATCGTCGGATCGGGACCGGCGGGCTATTACACCGCCGAGGCGCTGCAACGCCGGCTCGGTGATGCCGTACGCATCGACATCATCGACCGGTTGCCGGTACCGTTCGGGCTGATCCGCACCGGAGTCGCCCCCGACCACCAGTCGATCAAGGCCGTATCGCGCCGCTATGAAGCCGTAGCCCTTACCGACAATGTCCGGTTCGTCGGCAATATCGCCGTGGGCCGCGACATGGGCATCGACGAGCTGATGGCGCTTTATGATGCGGTTGTGCTGGCGACAGGTGCGCCCGACGACCGCCCGCTCGATATTCCGGGCGCTGACCTGCCCGGCGTCATCGGCAGCGCGGAATTTGTCGGCTGGTATAACGGCCATCCCGATCATGCCGCGCTGGCGCCCGTGCTCGACGGCAGCCATGTCGCGATCATCGGCAATGGCAATGTCGCGCTGGATGTCGCCCGCATATTGGCAAAAGCTGCGGACGAGTTCGACGGCAGCGACATCGTCGGTCACGCGCTCGATGCTCTGGCGCGAAGCCGCGTGCGAACGATAGTCCTGATGGGGCGGCGCGGGCCGCACCAGATTGCCATGACCCCGAAGGAACTGGGCGAGCTGGGCCATCTGTCGCGGGCCGCGCCACGTATCGACCCGGCCGATCTGCCCGCGCCCGAGGACGATGGGCTGCTCGAACCGGGCATACGCAAATCGGTCAGTCATTTGCGCAGTTTTGCGGCAAATCCGGTAGCAAAGCCGGTGACGATCGAGTTTGATTTTTATGCGATGCCGGTCGCCATCGAAGGCAATGGGCGGGTCGAGCGCGTGATCGTCGAGCGGACCCGGCTGGACAGCGAGCTGAGGTCCGTCGGCACAGGCGAACGCTATGCGGTTCCCGCATCGATGGTCGTGACATGCATCGGCTACCAGACGCCGCCAATCCCGGGCGTCCCCTATGAGCATGGCCGGGGCCGGTTTGCCAATACCGACGGATTGATCCTGCCCGGGCTGTACTGCGTCGGCTGGGCGCGGCGCGGGCCATCCGGCACGATCGGCACCAACAAGCCGGACGGAGCAGCAATCGCCGAACGGATCATCGCCGACAGCGGCGGCGATGATTTTGCCGGGTCCGGCAAAGCCGGGCGCGATGGTCTGGACGCGCTGGCTGCGGCCCGCAACCTGCGGATCGTGACCTTTCGTGACTGGCAGAAGATCGATGCAGCAGAGATTGCGGCGGCACGCATCGGCGCGCCGCGTGAAAAACTGATCGAGGTGGGTGCGATGCTGGGTGCGATCCGATGATATCGACTTGTTAATCTTGCTATGTCATTTCCGATACAGGCTGCTCTGACTTACGGTTCGTTCGAGAGACAAGATGGCAAGGCTTCGCGCGCAATCACAACAGAAGCTCGACCGGCGCATTGCGATGCGTTCACCGGTGGCGATCGAAGCCGACCTTAGAAAGGCGGGTCGAACACCATTCAAGATCGAGGTCCGCGACCTGTCCCGCACCGGATGCCGTGCCGAGACAGTCAGCCGGACGATCCAGGGGGACCGGATCTGGCTGGCCTTGCCGGGATTTGCCCCGATCGAGGGCATTATCCGCTGGTCGACACCGCATGGTTTCGGCTGCCAGTGGGTGCGGCCGATCCACCTTTCCGTGTTCGATCACATCCGCAAATCCTATCCCGATCTTCTGACCTGACCGCAAAAACCGGACAGGAAAAGCATCGGCTGGCGGTATCGTCCCTTTGGCGTTAGAGGCAACGCCATGTCTGATACATTCCTCGTCATGGCGGGCGGCGCCATCGGCGCAGCTTGCCGGTTTCACATTGGTCGTCTGATCGGTTTTTTCGGTGCGACCGGGTGGCTAAACGCGACGCTGCTGGTCAATCTTTCCGGCAGTTTTGCGATGGGTTTGCTTGCCGGCGGTATAGTGCGCGCCGGGCTGGCCGACAGCTGGCGACTGTTCGTCGGCGTGGGCGTGCTGGGCGGCTTCACCACATTTTCCGCCTTCAGCATGGACATGGTCCGACTGCTGCAGGACGGACGCTGGATCGACGGGGTCGGCTATGCGACGGCATCGGTGCTCGGCTCGATTGTCCTGCTGAGTGCGGGCCTGTGGCTGGCCCGCGCGCTGTGAACGACAATGACACCCCCGCAGCGAGCGATGCGATAGAGGCGCCTGCCCGCCGTCGTCCCGATACCAGCGACTATCGGATCAAGCCCGATGATGACGGCATCCGCCTCGACCGCTGGTTCAAGCGCCACCGTGACGATGTGCCGCACGCGCTGCTGGCGCGCTGGGCACGAACAGGCATGGTGCGGATCGACGGCAAGAAGGCCGACCCGGCGGACCGTATTGCAACCGGCCAGACGCTGAGCGTTCCCAAGACATCGGGCGTGCCGATTATCAGCCGACCCAAAGCGCGGCCATCGGTTTCGCCAGAGAATGTCGCGATGGCCCGGGCGATGGTGATTTTCGAGGACGATGCCGCCATCGTCCTCAACAAACCCCCTGGTCTGGCAACGCAGGGCGGCACTGGAACGACCGAGCATATCGATGGCATGCTCGATGCGTTTTTCGATGAGGCGAAGGGTCGTCCGCGGCTGGTCCACCGGCTCGACAAGGATACGTCGGGCGTGCTGCTGGTCGCACGGACCCCGGGGACGGCAGCAAAATTCGCCAAGAGCTTTGCCGGACGATCGGCGAAGAAAACCTATTGGGCGATTGTGGTTGGCGTGCCGTCGATTGCCGAGGGGCAGATCGATCTCGCTCTCGCCAAGCAGCCGGGCAGCGGCGGCGAAAAAATGCATGTCGATGAGGAAAATGGCCAGGCGTCCCGTACCCGTTATCGCGTCATCGAACGCGCGGGCAATGCCGCATCGTTCGTCGAACTGCAGCCGCTGACCGGGCGCACCCATCAGCTGCGCGTGCATATGGCGGCGATCGGCCACCCGATTGTCGGCGATGGCAAATATGGCGGCAAGGCGGCGTTCCTGACCGGCAGCATCAGCCGCAAGATGCACCTTCATGCCCGGCGGCTGCGCATCGACAGCCCCGGCAATGCCAAGATCGACGTGACAGCGCCGTTGCCCGCCCATTTTGCCGATAGTCTGGTTTCGCTGGGCTTTGCCGAAAGCGCGGGCGACGCGATGGCCCGGCGCCCCGACAAGCGCCCGCCGCTCGACCGTGAAGGCAAAAAGGATCAGGCCAGGGCGCACGCCAAAATCTATCGCAAGGAGCGGCGCGGCGAACGGCGATCGCGCGGTGACGAAGTGGCGGACAAACCGACCGCCAAGCCGCCACGTCCAGCCAAAGGCGGCGCTTCACCGAAAGCGGACCGTCCGGCCGCCGACGCGGGCAAGACGGCCAGACCGCGCACCGGCAAGCCTGCGGGCCCATCGCGCGGAACACGCTGATGGAGGCAGATGACTGCTCGCGCCGAGACAATCGCCGGAGCCGGGACAGCCGGGCGGCGGCGCACCCGATGCGGTCGACAGGCGAATGACGATGCGCCGGCTTGCGCTGTTCGATTGCGACGGGACTCTTGCCGACAGCCAGCATGAGATCGTCAGCGCGATGAACGAGGCATTCGGGCAGTGCGGCCTTGCAGCCCCGCCGGCGGTGGCGACGAGAAAGATCATCGGCCTGTCGGTCGAACGGGCGATCACGATGCTGGCACCGGGCACCGATGGCGTGATGCAGGAACGGCTCGGCGATGCCTATCGCGAAGCCTATTTCGCGCACCGCACAACGGCCGGTGCGCGGCCGGAGCCGCTCTATGATGGCATAGTCCTGGCGCTCGATGCGCTGGCTGCCGCTGGATGGCTGCTGGGGGTGGCAACGGGCAAATCGCAGCGCGGGCTGGTTCGGCTGTTGCGCGCGCATGGCCTGATCGACCGGTTCGTGACATTGCAGACCGCCGATTTCCATCCATCCAAGCCGGACCCGTCGATGGCACGCGCGGCGATGCGGGAGAGCGGTGCACGCGCGCAGATGACTGTGGTAATCGGCGATACCGGGTTCGACATGGCCATGGCCCGATCGGCAGGTGCGATGGCGCTGGGCGTCGGCTGGGGATATCATCCGCCCGAAGAACTGTTGCGAACGGGCGCGGCACGGGTGGCGGACCGACCGGCGGATCTGCCCGCAATCCTCGAAGCCATGGTGACAGCGGCATGACGGTATCAGCGGATCCGGCGAAGGCGCGCTATCTGATCCTTGCGCTGCTGCGGGTGATGGCGGCGCTGATCATCGTTGCGGGCATGGTGCTGGCATTCGGTGAGCGGAGCTGGTTGGGTGCCGAGATCGACCGGCCGCTGGGCTATGGGCTGATGGCGCTGGGGTTCCTTGATTTACTGATCATCCTCCCGATGCTGTTGCGGCGCTGGAAGTCGGACGATAAGCCGTTGCAATGAAGCGATTTTTTACAGAAGTGACGGTTTTGCCGGGGGAAAGCGGCTTTGTCATCGCGCTCGACGGACGGCCGATCCGCACGCCCAGGCGCGCCGCGCTGAACGTGCCGGGTGAAGCGCTGGCGCTGGCAATCGCTGGAGAATGGCAGGCGCAGGGCGAGGAGATACGCCCTGCAACAATGAAACTGACCGGCATTGCCAATGCCGCGATCGACCTTGTCAGCCCTGACCGTGCGGATTTCGCGCAGCCGCTGGCGGCCTATGCGGCGAGCGATCTGCTATGTTATCGCGGCACCGACAGCGATCTGGCGGCACGGCAGGTGACGGAGTGGAACCCGGTGCTCGACTGGGCGGAGGCACGCTATGGCATCGAATTCACGATCACTGCCGGGATCGTCTACGTCCATCAGCCCGAGGCAACGGTGGCGGCGCTGGCCGAGGCGCTAAGGCGCAACGACGCATTTGCGCTCGCTGCGCTGGCGCCGGTGATTACCATCGGCGGCAGTCTGGTCGCCGCGCTGGCGCTGGCCGAGGGCGCATTCGACGCAGGCGCGCTGTGGCAGGTGGTGACGCTTGACGAACGCTGGCAGGAAGAACGCTGGGGCGTGGACAGCGATGCTGTTGCGCTGCGCGCGCTCAAGCAGGCCGACTGGCTGGCAGCGGCGCGGTTTCTGACATTGCTTTACGCCACCTGATCGACGAACACAGGCGCGCGTTTTTCGAAATTGGCGCGCACGGCCTCCAGCTGGTTGGCGGTGCGGATGATGGTTTTCTGCACCCGGCTTTCGGCGAGCAGCAGTGCCGGGCCGTCGCAATCGGGCATCGCGTTGGCGAGCGCCTTCATGCCGCGGGTCGCGTCCGGGTTTTTCCCCGCGATTTCCCGTGCCAGGGCCATCGCATCGTCGTGCGGGGTTTCGCTGAGGTGGGTGACAAAGCCATAGTCGGCGCCTGCGTCCGCGGTGAATTCGCGCGCGGTGTAGGCGAGTTCGCGCAGCACGTCGTCGCGCACGATACCGCGCCATAGCGCGATGCCGCCCATGTCGGGGACCAGACCCCATTTCAGCTCCATGACCGCCATGCGCGTGGCGGGATGGGCAAAGCGAATGCAGGCGCCCGACATGATCTGAAAACCCCCGCCAAGCGCGACGCCATGCACAGCAGCGATCACCGGCACCGGCAGGGTGCGCCAGCCCCAGCAGACATGCTGGAACAGATTGGCGTCGCCATTGGTGCGATCCATCAGGTCACTGCCCGCGCTCGCCCCGCCGCCGCCCATGCTGAGCATGTCGAGCCCGGCGCAAAAGGCGCGCCCTTCACCGGAGAGAACGACGCAGCGCAAACCGGGGAGCGTGGCGAGATGGGCGATCGCCCCTTCTATGGCGGCGAACATCGCCGGATCGAGCGCATTCATTTTGTCAGGCCGGGTGAGGCGGACATCGGCAACGCCATCGGCAAGGGTGATGGCAACGCGGGATTGCGGGTCGGTCCAGGGGGTCATCGAAACTTCCTTTTTCTTGTCCCTCTCGCACGGGAGGAGGGATTTATGGTTCGGTCTTTGCCTTTGCCCAATATTCGTCGCGTAACAGCCGTTTATAGAGTTTCCCGGTCGGGTGACGGGGCAATTCGGCGCGGAAATCGATGCGGCGCGGGGTTTTGATGCCGGATAATGCGGTGCGGCAGAAGGCGGTGAGTTCGGCGGCGAGCGCATCTCCAGCCTGCGCCATATCGGCAGGCTGGACCACCGCGATCACTTCTTCGCCCATGTCGGCGTGCGGGCCGCCGATCACCGCAACATCGGTGACCTTGGGATGGCCGATCAGATGGTTCTCGATCTCCTGCGGGTAGATGTTGACCCCGCCCGAGATGATCATGAAGCTCTTGCGATCGGTGAGGAACAAAAAGCCGTCCTCGTCGACCAAGCCGATATCGCCGAGTGTCGACCAGCCATGGCGGTTGCGCGCCTCTGCGGTCTTGGCCGGGTCGTTATGATATTCAAATTCGGTGCCGCCTTCGAAATAGACCAGTCCTTCGTGACGGGCGGCGAGTTCATTGCCGTCTTCGTCGCAGATGTGCAGGATGCCGTGGATTGCCTTGCCGACGGTGCCCGGTTTGTCGAGCCACTGCGCAGCCGTGACCCAGGTGAGGCCATTCCCTTCGGACCCGGCATAATATTCGTTGATGATCGGCCCCCACCAGTCGATCATCGCCCGTTTGACCGGCACCGGGCACGGCGCGGCGGCGTGGATTGCCAGTTTCATCGTCGCCACATCGTAGCGGGCGCGGATGTCATCCGGCAGTTTGAGCATCCGCACGAAATGGGTCGGCACGAACTGGCCACAGGTGATGTGGAATCGCTGGATCGCCGCCAGTGCCGCCTCCGCATCGAAATGCGGCATCAGCACCACTGTCGCGCCGAGCCGTTGTGCGGTCATCGACCAGCGCAAGGGCGCGGCATGATAAAGCGGCGCAGGGGTTAGGTAGATGCTGTCAGGCCCGATGCCAAAGGTGCTGGCGATCATCGTCAGCGTGTTTGCCGCATCGATCGCCGGATCTTCGGGCAAGGCCACCTTTACCCCCTTTGGCCGACCCGTCGTTCCCGACGAATAAAGCATGTCGGCCCCGGCCCGTTCGTCAGCGACCGGCGCAGCGGGCTGGGCGGCCAGCGCATCCGACAGGCTGTCGAAGCCGTCGATCGTCCCGTCCATCGCATAGCGTTGGCCGGTGAACGCCGCCCTGCCCGCCACGGCCGACAGGCTGGAGCTGGCGACAAACAGTTTTGCGCCTGAATCCGACAGGATATAATCGACCTCCGCCTGGGTCAGCCGGGTCGAGATACAGACGTAAAACAGCCCGGCACGCTGCGCGCCCCAGGTCAGCGCGAAATAGTCGATGGTGTTTTCGACCATCAACGCGATAACGTCGCCCGCCCGCAGCCCGTGTGTGCGAAGCAGATTGGCGAAACGGTTCGATGCAGCGTCAAGCTGGGCAAAGGTGAGGATGCGTCCGGTATCGCTGTCGATCACAGCGGCGTGATCGGGGCGGGATTGGGCCAGAAGCTTGGGATGCATCGTCTCTCTCCACCCGGCGGCCATGTGCCGGTCGCTTTTGCAGCTTTGCCCGGAAAGTGGAGCGAATTGACGTTTACGTCAACCATGCAGTCGGCGTAGGTTATCAGCGATGAGCAGTTCTGATCCGGTAAGCGATATGCAGCAGGCAGCAATGACCGAGGCGCAAATGCTGTTCGACCCGGCGCGCATGTTTCGTGCAATGGAGCGGTTCGGCCATATTGCCGCGATGGGCTTTGTCTATGCCGGGCACGGCACCGACTGGGCCGAACTCACCATGCCGTGGCGCGCCGATCTGGTCGGCGACGGCGCGACCGGGACCATCGCCAATGGCGCAGTAATCGCGCTGATGGACATGGCGGCGGGGATGGCGGTGTGGGTCAGGCTGGGCCATTTCCGCCCGCAGGTGACACTCGACCTCAGGATCGATTATTTGCGCGCCGCGCAGCCTCGCGCCGCGATCACCGGGCGGGTCGAATGCTATCGCGTGGCACGCGATGTCGCCTTTGTCCGGGGGATTGCGCATGATGGCGACCCGGCCGATCCGGTGGCGCATATGGCAGCAACCTTCATGTTCACAGGGGATGCGATGGCACCACGCGGATCCACCGCCAATCCGGTCGGAGAGGGTACGGGCCGATGACCATCGCCCTGCCCCCCTATGCCGGACTGCTGGGCATCACCATCGAACCCGATACGCCGGTCGGCGATCCGCCGGTGCTGCGGATGGACTATGCCGATGCGCTGGCCGGGCGGCCCGGGCATCTGCATGGCGGGGCGATTGCCGGGCTGCTCGACATGGCGGCCTATGCGGCATTGGTGCACAGCCTGACAGCGGCGGGCCAGCATCCGCGGTTCAAGCCGATCGGCATCACCATCGATTACGTGCGTGGCGGCAAGATGAAGCCGACCTTTGCGCGCGGGCGAGTGACCAAAGTGGGATCGCGGGTGGCGACGGTGATCGTCGAGGCATGGCAGGACGAAGGCAAGCAGATGGCGGCGGCGCGGCTACACTTGCTGATGGCTGGGGCTATTGGTCCGTCTGATACGCCGCCAGTCGGCAGTTCGCGCTGACCACTGCCGACAGTTTTTGGGCGATACTCCCCGCCCCAATCCCTCCCCTGACGGGAAAGGGGCATGAGGCTAGCGTTCGCTCCAGCGGCGGATGACGAACCACAGGCCAATTCCGGTGGCGGCGAGAAGACAAAAGGCGGTGACGCCCCAGAAGGCCCAGGGTTCCTGGCGGTAGGGAATACCCTCGACATTCATGCCGAGCAGCCCGGTGATGAAGGTGAGCGGCAGAAAGATCATCGCGACGATGGCGATTTGCAGGCTGCGCGCGTCGATTTTTTCGGAGCGCAGGTCGGTCAGTTCCTCGTGCAGCACGGCGGTGCGTTCGCGCACCGATTCGAGCTCTTCGCCCATCCGTGCAAAGCGGTCCGCCGCTTCGCGCAGACTGTCGCGTTCGCTGGCATCGAGCCAGCCGAGCGGCAGCGCGGACAGCCGTTCGAGCGCCTGACGCTGCGGCATGACGAAGCGGCGGTAACTGATTGCCCGGGTGCGCAGGCTGGTGACGCGGCGGCGCGTGCTGAACGGGGTGTTGCGATCCACCGTGCATTCAATGTCGTCGACCTCGTCGCCGATCGCGGCGATCGTGTCGTCCAGCTGTTCGGCGGCGGTGACCGCGAGCGCGATGATGACATCGCCGGGATCGCGCAATTGCCCGCCGACAAACAGGTCCTCGACCGGCGCGATAATGGTCGAGGGGCGAAAGCTGACCGACAACAACAGGCCCTTTTCGGCCCACAGCCGCACCGAGGCGAGGATATCGCCATCGCCCGTTTCATAGCCATCCGGGCGAGGGCCGCGCAGATTGACCAGCACGCCGGTTTCGAACGGTTCGCAGCGTGGCCGGGTTTCCATGGCCACGAGCGCGCGTTCGACCGCAGCGGGCAATCGGGTCGGCAGTTCGTCCAGCGCCATATCGTTGCGCTCCTCTGCCGAAAGATGGATCCAGACGAAATTGTCACGATGATCGCCGGCCATGGCGATAGCGTCGGCCACCGACCCGTGGTCGAGTTCCCGCGCCACGCCGTCGCGCCAGAGCAGCGCGCGGATCATGCGGGCATTTCCAGCCAGAGGTGAAGCCCGCTGGCGGGCACGGGCGGCGGCAAAGGCGCGATGCGGCGTTCGGCATCGGCGCGGGCACGGGCGAGGATCGCATCCGGCACGCGGCCATCGTGCCACAGCGCATCCGCGCCGCCGAGCAGCCGTGCGGCGCGCAGGCTCAGCGCATCGGGATCGGCGCTGGCGATCGCCACGGTTTCGAGACGGCCGGGGGCGGTTTGCGATACAGGACCGGACAGCCAGGCGTCGAGCGCGCCGGGGGCAGGATCGACAAAGGGATCGAGCGGGCCACCGGGCGCGAGGCCCGCATCGATGGCGCGGCGTCGGGTAGCGCCATCGGGCCAGCGGGCGCGCAAGGCAGTGCGAGCTGCCGAGAGGCCAGTGGCGATGCTGCCGAGACGAGCAGGGAGCAGCGCCTCGATGCGCTGGCGCAATGCTTTGGCAAGACCGGCCGATGCGCCGCCGGTGCCGATGGCGATCAACACCGGATCGCGATCGATGATGGCGGGCGTCGTAAAATCGCACAATTCGGGCCGGTCGACGACGTTGACGAGGCATCCGCGCGCCTTGAGCCGGGCGGCAGCAGCATCTGCTGCATCGCCTTCGAGCGCGACGATGGCGAGTGCGGCGGGGGCATGTTCGTCAGTCGTGATGGCCGCCCCGGCGCGGTCGAGCAGGCGCCGTTTGGCATCGGCCGCCTCTCCATCGCCGAGCAGGATGACCGGGCGGCCGGAGAGGCGAAGGAATATCGGCAGGCTGTGCATGGGCGGTCAGCGATCCAGGAAATCGGGCAGCCGTTCTGCCGCCACGGTCGCCGCCGCCGGGATACGATCCGCCACCACCGCCCATTCGGTGCCGCTGACCATGACTTCTGGCACCATATCACGGCTGTTGTAAAAGCTGGCCATCGTCGCGCCATAGGCTCCGGCGGAACGAAAAATGGCGAGGTCGCCGGCTGCGACGGCATCGATATCGCGGTCCATCGCAAATGTATCGCCGGTTTCGCACACCGGACCGACGATGTTGGCGCGCATCCGTTTTCCTGTCGGATGGACCGCCTCGAAATCATGCCATGCATCATAGAGTGCGGGGCGGGCGAGATCGTTCATCGCGGCATCGACGATGACGAAGGGGCAGTGGACGCCGGGTTTGACGCGGATTACCTGGGTCAGCAGCACGCCTGCATTGGCGGTGATCACGCGGCCGGGTTCGAACATCAATATGGCATCCCAGCCCGCCGTCACCCGGGCGACCATGGCACCATATTCATCGGGCCAGCGCGGATCGTCGCTATCCTTGTACCGCACGCCGAGGCCGCCGCCGAGATCGACATGGGTGACGGCGTGTCCGGCGCTGCGCAAATCGGCGACCAGTGCGCCGACCTTTGCAAAGGCTTGTTCCAGCGGATCGAGGGTGAGCAGCTGGCTGCCGATATGCAGAGCAATTCCGCGCATCATGAGGCCGGGGTGCGCCGCGAGCCGGGCATAGATGGCCGCGGCGTCGCCGATCGGCACGCCGAATTTATTGTCCGATTTGCCGGTTGAAATCTTTGCATGGGTGCGTGCGTCGACATCCGGATTGATGCGCAAGGTGCACACCGCCTGCGCACCGCGCGCCACAGCGACGGCGGACAGTTCCTCGCCCTCGACTTCGGATTCGATGTTGAACTGGCCGATGCCGGCATCAAGCGCGGCGGCCATTTCCGCCCGCGTCTTGCCGACTCCGGAAAAGACGATGTCGCATGGGGGAACCCCGGCGGCGAGCGCGCGGACCATCTCTCCCGCCGACACGACATCCGCGCCGCAGCCCTGCCGGGCGAGCACATTGATGACCGCAAGATTGGGGTTGGCCTTTACCGCATATGCGACATGGACGTTGCCGGCCGGGGCGACACCGGCCGTGAACGCCTGTGCATGGCGTTCGAGCGTGGCGCGCGAGTAGACGTAGACCGGCGTGCCAACCGCCGCGGCGATGGCGGCCAGCGGCACGTCTTCGCAATGCAGCACGCCATCGATCAGGTGGAAATGGTCCATAGACTGTGCAGGCCCGGTTGTGGCCCGGCCCAAGGTGCCGGGCGGAAACATCAGCTGGGAGGCAGATCGAATTCGTCTGCCTCACGCTCCTGTGACTGGCGGAGCAGTTCGTCACTGCGCCTGGGTCGCGCCTGGGTCGATGGATCGACCAGCTTTGCAGGCGGCGGCGGGGCCGATGCTCCGGCAGGCGTCGCCGGGCCCGACGATCCTTGCGGATAGGCAAGATCGGCGCGGCGGCCGCAGGCCGAGGTGGCGAGCAGCGCGATGACTGCAAGACCGGTCAGTGCCGTCTTCATGGCTGGGCTTCTCCATCGAGTGCGCTGCGCGCACGAACAATCGCTTCCCTTACCCTGACCGGCGCGGTTCCGCCATGGCTGGTGCGACTGGCAACCGAAGCTGCGACGGTGAGCCGGGCGAGCGCGGCGGCATTGAGGCGCGAATCGATGGCCGCGGCAACCGCGGTCGGCAGATCGGCAAGGCGGCAGTCGTGCTGATCGGCGGCCCTGACCGCGGCGCCCACGATATGATGCGCCTCGCGGAAGGGAAGGCCATGGTCGCGCACCAGCCAGTCGGCGAGGTCAGTCGCGGTCGAATGGCCGCTGTCTGCGGCGGCGAGCATCCGTTCGGTGCGGAATGTCACGGTTTCGATCATCCCGGTCATGGCAGCGATGCTGAGCGCGAGCAGGTCATGCGCTTCGAACAGCGGCGGTTTGTCGTCCTGCATATCCTTTGAATAGGCGAGCGGCAGCCCTTTCATGGTGATCATCAGCCCGGTGAAACAGCCGATAATCCGCCCCGAATGACCACGTACCAGTTCGGCTGCATCAGGGTTGCGTTTTTGCGGCATGATCGAACTGCCGGTCGAATAGGCATCGGGCAGCGCGACAAAACCGAACGGCTGGCTGGCCCAGATGATCATTTCCTCCGCAAGCCGCGACAGATGCAGCGCGCATTGCGCGGCGGCGGCCAGATAATCGAGCGCGAAATCGCGATCCGACACGGAATCGAGGCTGTTGGCGGTGGGTCCGTCGAACCCCAGCGCGTCTGCTGTGGCCGCCCGGTCGATCGGGAAGGACGTGCCGGCCAGCGCCGCTGAGCCGAGCGGACTGCGGTTGAGCCGGGCGCGCGCATCGGCGAAGCGGCTGCGGTCGCGCGCGATCATCTCGACATAGGCCATCAGATGGTGGCCGAGCGTGACCGGCTGCGCGATCTGCAGGTGAGTGAAACCGGGCATGATGCTGTTCGCATGCTGATCGGCGCGGGTCAGCAGCGCGCGCTGAAAGGCGACAAGACCTGCATCGACCGTATCGATGGCATCGCGCACCCAGAGCCGAAAATCGGTCGCGACCTGATCGTTGCGGCTGCGTGCAGTATGGAGACGCCCGGCGACCGGACCAATCAGACCGGCCAGTCGCGATTCGACGGTCATGTGGATGTCTTCGAGGGCAATATCCACCGGCACACCGTTTGCGGCGAATTCGGCTTGCACGCGCAGCAATCCGGCATCGATGGCCTGAGCGTCGTCAGCGCAAATAATGCCGGTCGCGCCGAGCATGGTCGCGTGCGCGCGGCTGCCCGCGATATCCTGTTGCCAGAGCCGCTTGTCGAAAGGGATCGAGGCATTTATCTCGGCCATGATCGCAGCCGGTCCTTCGGCGAAGCGACCGCCCCACATGCCATTGCTGGCCGGAGTATCCGTCTTGTCGCTCACGCCCTTTTTTCGCCCTTCCCTTCGTCTCACCGTGCTCGCCTTGCTGGCGGCCAGCGGCCTGTCGCTAGGCGGGTGCGATAGGGAAAAGGCGGCATCCCCGCAAGCGGGCGACACCACCAAAGCGGCGGACAAGGCGGCAGCAGGCGCGGTCCGCTTTCGCATAGACACCAGCGGCGCGGGCACCCCTTTGCCGGACGCCGCAGTTTTCGGGCCCGACGATGCACCCAGTACGCTTGGCGGGCTGATCGGCAAGCCGGTGCTGGTCAATCTGTGGGCGACATGGTGCGCGCCGTGCATCGAGGAACTGCCGACATTGAACCGCCTGGCGAGCGAAGTCGGCGACACCGGCCATATCATCACCCTGTCGCAAGACCTGACCGAAGACGCAGTGCCGTTGCGCGCCTTTCTGACGACCCGGGGCTGGAGCAATGTGACAGCCTGGCATGACCCGGAAAACAGCGTCGGCCTCGCCTATGGCGGGTCGCTGCCGACGACCGTGCTGTTCGATGCATCGGGCAAGGAGGTCGCCCGGGTGATCGGCCCGATGGACTGGTATGGCGCGGAGGCAAAGGCGCTGTTGCGGCGCGCGGGCTTTACCGTCTGATCGACGCAACTATCTCGCCGCTCGGCTCGACTTTGCTGCGCCTCGGCGGCTAGTATTGCCGCCATGGATTTATACCTGCCCGTTGCCAACATGTCGGTGAACATATTCGTCATCGTCGCGCTGGGCGGGATGGTCGGCATATTGTCCGGGATGTTCGGCGTCGGCGGCGGGTTTCTGACAACGCCACTGCTGATTTTTTACGGCATTCCGCCGACCGTGGCCGCCGCGTCCGCCGCAACGCAGGTGACCGGGGCCAGCGTATCGGGGATGCTTGCCCACCTCAAACGCGACGGTGTCGACATGCGGATGGGCGGCGTTCTGGTCGCAGGCGGCGTCGTTGGCTCCGCACTTGGCGCGATGCTGTTCGAATGGCTGCAAGCAAAAGGCCAGATCGATACGGTGATTGCCCTGCTCTATCTGCTGCTGCTCGGCTCGATCGGCACGTTGATGCTGCGTGAATCGGTGACCGCGATGCGGGCGATGCGTGCCGGCCTGCCGGTTCCGGCGCGCAAACGCCGTCACCATCCGCTCATCCTGCTGCTGCCGATGCGCTGGCGTTTCTACCGGTCCGGTCTCTACATGTCGCCGCTGGCACCCTTTGGCCTGGGGATCATCACCGGAATCATGACGATGCTGCTCGGCGTCGGCGGCGGGTTCATCATGGTGCCGGCGATGCTGTACATCCTGGGCATGGGCGCGCAGGTGGTGGTGGGCACATCGCTGTTCCAGATTTTGTTCACCACCATCGCAACGACGATGATTCACAGCGTGACGACGCGCGCTGTCGATATCGTGCTGGCGTTGCTGCTGCTGGTCGGCGGCGTGGTTGGCGCACAATTCGGTGCGCGTTTTGCGATGCGGACCGATCCTGTAAAAATGCGGCTGGGTCTGGCGCTGGTGGTGCTCGCGGTCGCCGTGCGGATGGCGATCGGCCTCGCCTGGCAACCCGACGAAATCTACACGATCCAATCATTATGACATGGCTGCTGCGATGATCCGCGCCGCGCCCTTTGCCCTGCTGCTCCTGGTCGGGGCCGCACCGGCGGGCGCGCAGCGCGAACCTGTGCTGGTGCCCGACGTGTCGAACCGCGCAATCGAAATCAAAATATAGTTTTACCGGCGAAGATTTGTTGCTGTTCGGGGCCATCGTCTATCCCGATGGTCGCCGCCCGCGCGAGCGCGCCGATATCGTCGTCGTGATCAAGGGGCCTACCCAGCCCATCCGGCTGCGCGAAAAGCAGCGG
>JANNMK010000004.1:0-10091 GCA_031397785.1 Sphingomonas sp.
CAATGACTCCACCAACCCAACACCCACCCCGCCACCGCCCGCCCTAGGCGAAAGCGAAGCGAACGCCGGCATGGCCGCCATGTCGAAAAAATTCCGAGAAACCGGCAGCGAACTCTACCTTGGCACCGGCGGCCGGGAGCATGATTGAGCCAGTGGCAGCGAGCGCACGTCGGCGCGATGGAGTATTTGCCCCGGATCGGCACAGGTCTCGCACCACGCGATCGCCTTGCCCGGCGAGCGTGCATATGGTAAAGCAAATACAACCAAAATGATTTCGTCGCCGCCCTTGCCCTGGTTTTGCCCGCCAGATTCATGGTCGTATTGAGATCCCGGGCCGGGGAACTAGATATGCGTTCGATGTTGTTTCTTTTGAGTGCCGCTACGCTCGCCGTTTCGACGATTACGGCACCGTCGGCTTCTGCTGAGGTCAATCTCATTTCCAACGGTGACTTTGAATCCGGCTCAACGGGGGCATCGGCTCCGGGCTGGGTCATCGATTCTGCGCCCGCACCGGACAGTATCCTAGTTCTTAACGGCAGCGCTTATATCCCCTGTTGCGGGGCGAATGGCTCGGCGGCATCGCTGGCCAACCAGTTTGTGTCATTCGGTGCAGGTGATACGCGAAACAATCCTGCCCGTATCTTACAGAATTTTACCTCGACCCGCGCGACCCCAAGCCGCTATCGCGTCACTTTCGATTATGCCGCGATCGGCGTTGCCACGCACCGCCTGTCGTTCGGTGTGTTCGACTATGGCTCGAACACGTTCAGACTGATTGATACGGTCACCGCCGGCGCGTCGAACAATCTCGACACGATGTTCAGCCGATATAGCTCGACATTTCTGCTGCGTGACGGAAACGGCAGCATTCAATTCACCAGCTTCGACCGCACAACGTCAAAAGACGCCTTTCTCGATAATGTCCGCATTGCCGCCGTGCCCGAACCCGCAACCTGGGCGATGATGATCTTTGGCTTTGGCATGGTGGGCGGAGCAATGCGTCGCCGCCAGAAAGTCCGTTTCGCTTACGCCTGAGGGCGATAAACCCCTAACGAATTGCCGGATCGGCGGAGGCAAGCGAAAACCCCGCCCTCGCCGATAATCCGGCTAAAGGGGTTTAGTATAGTGTCCCCGGAATTTGTTGAAGGCGGCGTAATTAGTATTGTGTCCCCGGAATTATATAGTGTCCCGGGAAACCACTATAATCCTACAAATGGGCAACGAAATTCCGGAGACGTAATACTAATTTTGCCGCTCACCGGCATCAACTTTTCCACCGTTCGCCGCAACTCGCCCGCAGTCGTATGTCCCGCGACCACCTCGTGATAGCTGATGCCTGCCTTCGCCCATGGTTTCGCCAAGTTGGGGTGACACGTAGCTTAGCCCCTGAAGGCAACGCACGACGAGCCGGGGACAGCCATCAGCCGCCGCCGGCCACACGCCGCCAATCGGTGCGTCACCAACTATCCGCCCGCGCGCAAAGGGCGCGTCGATCACCGCCTACGCGCCCGGCACCACCACCGGCGGCACTTGGCACCCCGCGCACACAAACGCCCGCCGCCCCGCGAGCTCGAACCGGTCGATCGGTCCGGCACACACGGGGCAGGTCGCTTTGCCGAATATATTCACCCGCTCGCGGTATCGGGTGCGGCCCGGTTTGGCGGTGCTCACCGTGATGATCGCATTCTTCTCGACGCCGATCTGGAGCAGGTGCACCGCATCGTCCCAGATCGCGTCGAACATCGCGCGGGTGATGGCATTGCCCGGGGTTTGGGGGTGCACCCGCTGCCGCCACAGGATTTCGCTGCGATAGATATTGCCGATGCCCGCGATGACCGACTGATCCATCAAAAGCTGGCCGATCGTCACCCGGCTGCGCGTGATCCTGGCCCAAGCGCGCTCGGGGTCGGCATCGGCGCGCAGCACATCGGGTCCGATCCGTGCGATCAGCGCGGCAACTTCGCCCGCATCGAGCACTTCGCAGGTGTTGGGGCCGTTGATGTCGACGACATGGCTCTGGCTGACCATCCGCACCCGCACCGCCCCGCGCGGCTCGGCCGCGGGCCGTTTCGCCATGCGGAACTGGCCGAACAGGCCCAGATGAATATGCAGCGTCAGGCCATGGGCAAAGCCATAGAGCAGATGTTTGCCATAGGCCTCGATGCCGGTGCAAACATGCCCGTCGATCAGCGCGGCCCCTTCCCAGAACCGTCCCTGCGGCGATGCGATATCGAGCGTCTGCCCGACCAGCATCGGCCGCTGGTCGCGCGCGGCGCGGTGGATTGTATGACCCTCTGGCATCCCCGGCCCATAAGCGCAGCTCAAGCCGCAAGACAATAGCGGGGGCGTGCAGATGCCCCCGCGCGCGATACCACCATCGACAGGATAGCGTCGCGCCCTGGCCTCGCGCCTGCTGCGCACCCGCAAGACAAACGCTATGGATGAACCCGCGCAGCGCTCTGCCAGTCGCTACCCGCGCGCCACGACCGGCCGCGCCGCGCGCGCCGTCACCGCCAATCCCAGCGCGATGACCACCACCGCGACGCCCAGCCACACTTCGCCCGCGCCATAGCGCAGCACCCACGCCCAATCGATCACCGACGCGGCGAGGGACAGCCACAGCACCGGCGCAGCCCAGCCGCGGCTCAGCGCCAGCCCGATGCTCCCCGCCAGCCCGCCAAATACGGCGATGGCAAAGGCGGCGGTGATCGCGGCGGGCATCGGCGCCGCGCCGGGCGGCACCGCCGCCTCCCCGCCGAACAGCCCGACCTGGGCCAGATAGCTTGCTACCCCCATCAGGTTCCACAGCGCGCCCAGCCCGCCGATCACCCGCACCATCCGCTTCGTCATGCCGCCTCCCCCCGCGCCAAATGCTGGTGCATGCATAGCGACCCTGCCACCGCGCGCCAGCGCCATCGCTGTCCTGCGAGTTCCGGGGTCGCTATGCTAATTACAGCGCCTTCCCCCGCCATCCCAGAGATTGCGCATTCAGCGCCCACAAATCCGCCTCTCCCGCCAGCACGCACTCGCCCAATGTCACCGCCGCCGCCAGCCGCTCTATATCGACATGCTTGTACGCCGGCCGCCCCTGCACTACCCGGTCCCACCGCTGCCCGTGCACCGCATCGAGCAGGATACGCATGAAGCAGTGGTCGGCGCTCACCGGCCATCGCCGCGCCGCGGCCAATGCGGGCAGCGTCTGCCGGGTCAAAGTGAGCCACGCCGCCTCCAGTCGCGCGCGGCCCGGCGGATCAGGGCCGTCCTCGATCATGGCATTCTCCTTTCCCGGGCGCATCGCATCGGGCCGACCCCGGTACCAACCGCCCACCTCCACGCTTGCTCGCCATCGCGGCACGCCCTAGCGACCGATGACCGTGCCAAACACCCCCGCGCCCCCGTCCACGCCCCTCACTCCCGCTGCAATCAGCGAGATCGTCGAAATGGCGTTGTCCGATCACATGCCCTTTGCCCTGATCGAAACGCAGCACGGCCTCAGCGCCGACGCGGTCAAGGCGCTGATGCGCGCCACGCTAAAACCCGCCAGCTACCGCGCGTGGCGCAAACGGGTGCGCACCTTCGGAGACCGGCGCGAACATTATAAATAGCGGGGTTTTCTCTGCCTTCCCCTGGCGCAAGCGCTAGCGGTGCAAAAAAGGGGCGGCATTGCTGCCGCCCCTTCCTGCGTATCGATGCCGCCCGAAACAGGCGGAATCGCTCAGCCCTTGGGCAGGATCACCGTGTCGATCACGTGGATTACGCCATTGGTGCATTCGATGTCGGCGCTGGTCACGGTCGCGCCGTTGACCTTTACGCCATCGGTGCCATCGACGGTCAGGGCTTCGCCATTGACCGACGCTGGCGTCAGCGTCTTGCCCGCCACATCGGCGGCCTTCACCTTGCCGCTCATGACGTGCAGCGTCAGGATGGCGGTCAGCTTGTCCTTGTTTTCCGGCTTGACCAGATCGGCCACCGTGCCTTCGGGCAGCTTGGCAAAGGCATCGTCCGACGGCGCGAACACGGTGAACGGACCATCGCTCTTCAGCGTGTCGACCAGACCGGCTGCGGTAACCGCGGCGACCAGCGTGGTAAATGAACCTGCGGCAACCGCAGTATCGACGATATCGTGCATGGGGAGTGTCTTTCGAAAGCCCGAAATAGAGCTTGTCGGATATGGGAATAAAACAGCCGGTCACAAGCAACATAAAATGGATTTTTATGCCAACGGACGAATAAACTCGATGCATCTGACACATATACGTAATAAAGATACAGTCTTTATGGGGTATTGTTTTTCGGCAGGCGGCTCCCGCGGCTTGACGCGGCAGGCCCTTCCTCCCATTTTTGCCGCCCCATGTGCAACCTCTACCGTCTTGATGCGCCGGCTGCCGCCATGGCCCGCCTGTTCGCCGCCGCCCCCGGCGCGGATCCGTGGGCGGGGGATTATGTTGCGCCGGGCAAATTCGCGCCCGTCGTGGTAACGGGCAGCAGCGGCCGCCGCATAGTCCCGCGCCTGTGGGGCGTCCCGCCGCCGCCCCGCGCCGTGGCGGATGGTAACGCTCGCCCGGTTACCAACGTCCGCAATCTCACCAGCCCATTCTGGGTCGGCACGCTCAGGCATCGCGAATATCGCTGCCTCGTGCCCGTCACCAGCTTCATGGAATGGGGGCAGGCGGCTGATCCCGCTACGGGCCGCAAGCGCCAGCACTGGTTCGCGCTGCCGTCGCAGCCGCTGTTTGCCTTTGCCGGCATCTGGCGGGACAGCGCCATTCCCGGCGGGGAAGACGGCGTGCCCAGCTTTGCCTTCCTCACCACCGACGCCAACCGGCTGGTCGGGGCCGTCCATCCAAAGGCGATGCCGGTCATCCTCCACCCGGAGGATTGGGAGGGCTGGCTGACCGCCGACTGGACGGATGCAGCCGCGCTCGTCGCTCCCTACCCGTCGCAACTGATGACGGTCGATGCCCTGCCCGCAAGCGGGTAGCTTGCGCAGCCAGGGCGACAAAAAAACCTCGCCGGGCACAGAAAATCCTGTCCTACACCAGTGTTTTCATGGTTTGTTCTCAAGTATGACCAATGATGATTCGCCGTGGGAACCGCCAGCCGACCGTGATGCCACAGCTTGGCACACCCACAGTCGGGAGCCCGAAGACTGGGCCGCCGCAGATCGCGCGGCATTGCGTCTCGCCGCCAAACAGCCCGCCATGCGCGGCGCGGCGAGCGGTAATGCGACAAAGAACATGGCGGCAAAGGGCATGGCGGCAAAGGGCATGGCGGCAGTCGGCATCCCGGCGGCTGGCATCCCCGCGCCTGGCGGCACGCCGCCCATCGCGCCCGGCGATGTTCCACCTTATGGCGATACGCCCGCTCACCGGCTGCGCGGCACACCGCTCGCCTTCGTTCCGGTCGTGCTGGCGCGGACCCGGTCGGATGGCTGGTCGGCCGATGTGCAGGAACGCTTCATCCTCGCGCTGGAAGCGATGGGATCGGTCGGCGCTGCGGCGCGCTCTGTCGGCCTGGGCCGCGCCTCGGCCTATCGCTGTCGAGGGCGGCCAGGCGCTGCCAGCTTTGCCGAAGCGTGGGACATCGCGGTCGATAGCGGGCGCATGGCGCAATATTCGGCAGCGATGGAACGGGCCGAAGGCGGCGTCACTACGGTTCGCGTACTGCGCGGCGGCCACGTCCTTGTCCGCGGCGGCCCGGACATGGCGCTGGTCCGTGGCGCGATGACCCCGCCACCCGCCACTAAAGCGACAAAGGAGACAATCTGGTGAACCCCACGCGTATACTTTGTCACTTTAACGGCCATTTCGATGCCAATCGGCCTGTCGCAGGTCACCCGCCTGATCGGTGCGGTGGCATCGTTCCGGCTTGCCTTTGGGGCAGGAAGGCCTAGCGTTGCCACCTGTTTCGCTGTGGAGGGGAAATATCATGCGTCCTGCATCTATTGTTACGTTCGAACGCTTTTATCTCGGCGCAATTGTGCTCGGGCTGGTCAATAATGCCGTCAACTGGAGCCAGACCCAGGAAATCATGGCATCCAGTCCCGAAGTCGCTGCTGCAGGTCTTGGCACCGGCTTTCTGGTCACCACTATGCTGATCGGTTTGGCGATCCCGCTGCTGCTGTGGTATTTTATCACCCGCCGCGCCAGCAATATCGCCAAATGGATATTGGTCGTGCTGTTCGCCATCGGCCTCATCGGTCTTTTGATGTCGTTCACCAGCCCGCTGATGCCGGGCGGCCTCGCCATGGCGCTCGGCCTCATCAGCGTCGCGCTGCAGGCTTACGCTGTCTACATGCTGTTCCGCCCCGACGCGGTGGCGTGGCTTTCAGGCAGCGGGCCGGTCGATCCCGGCACCTTTAACTAGGCGGCCTGTCCAGCATTGGTGGCGGGCAGCCGGTCGTTCAACCGCGCCCGCCACGCCTTCAGCCCGTCGCAACCATCGGGTTCCGGCACACCGATGAAGGCCGCGAAATCCAGCGTGGTGACCAGCACAATGTCGGCCATCGACAGGGCCGGCCCGGCCAGCCACGGTTCGCCGCGCGCCGAACCTTCAGCCAACGCGGCATCAAACCGGCGCATCGCCGCCTCTGCCTTGGGCCGGTTGCTCTCGCCAAAGTCCTTATATTGCGGCACCACGACCCGCGCCGTGAATGGATGACTATGCTGCCAGACCATCGCAACCGGTGACATCAGCGTGAATTCCACCCGGCGGCACCACATGTCGATCCTTGCCATTTCCAGCGCAGTGGTACCAAACAATGGCTTCGTTTCAGGGTACAGCGCCTCCAGATACCGGCAGATCGAAATGCTCTCGCCGATCATGCTGCCATCGTCGAGCTCCAGGACCGGCAGCTGGCCCGCCGAATAGCGCGCTACGAACTCCGGAGCCTTATGCTCACCGCCGACGATCGACAGCGTCGTCATCGGCACATCGATCCCCTTTGCCAACAGGAACAGGCGCACCCGGCGCGGGTCGGGTGCCGGATCGGCAGCGTTGTAAAGCAGCATGGCCGAATGGTGGCGGCGACGACGGCGCGGGTCAAGCGATCAGCGGCTAGCGCCGGGTGGCTTTGCCCCAAACGGCCAGTCAATTACTCCGCCAACCCACAGCGCCAGCCAGCAAATCAGTGGTTGCGCTACCATCCTCGGCGCATGATAGGCCAAGCCGAGATCGGGAACATCGCTTGCCATGTCGATCAGCATATGGTTGATATTGGCGGGAAACACGCAAGCCGCATACAGCGCCAGGCCGATTGCACCCGCCCTGCGAAGCATCAGGCTGGGTTGGACGAGCGCAATTGCTCCGGCAATCTCGGCGATGCCGGTGAACGCAATCACTTGCGGGATCATCGGCACCCACAATGGCGTGATAGCGATGAACGGCTCGGCGCGGATCAAATGGAGCATGCCCGCCGAAGCATAAGCTGCGGCGAGCAACCAGCGCGCGACAGTGCGAACCTGCGTGTCCGCTCGGTTGGTCAAGCCGTTGGTCTCGAACGAATTCCCTGGTCGATCGCCGCATCGGCCTCCCGCGCCTGCGCCGCGATGAACCCTGGCCGGTCTGTCATGCTGGCCAGCCATTCGACGAGGCGGGGTGAGAGATGGTGAGCAAGCCGGCTGGTGCGGGTCAGCCACAGTGCATAGGCGACCATGATGTCGGCGACGGTAAACCGCCCGGCACACAGATAATCGTGGTGCGCGAGCCGGGCATCGATCTTGGCCAGCCGCTTGCCGAACCAGTCGCCATAAGCATCGCCCGCCGCGCCAAGGCCGCGGTCGGGTTCGAACAACGAAAATCGCATGGCAACGGTCTGGGGGAAGGTGAGCGTGGCGTCGGCGTGATGGCAAAAGTCGAGGAACAGCGGATAGTCGGCTTCATCCGGCGTGAGAACCAGATTTCCGGAGCTGAAGCGGGTGGCGAGGTAGAGCGCGATCGCGGAGGATTCGGTCATGGTGACATCGCCTTCGACCAGCGCCGGGACGGTGCCAAGTGGATTGACGGCGAAATAGGCTTTGGCAAAGGCGCGCGGCGGGAACGGCAGCATGACGAGCGGCAGATCGAGCCCGATTTCCGCCGCGGTCCAGGTGCAGCGCAGGCCGCGTGACCCTTCGCAGGTGTAGAGGATCATGCCGCCACCATCTTGTCGGCCAATATCCAGGCCCAGACCAGCAGCGTTGCCGCCCCGCCGAGCAGCGTGGCCTGCACCGCGCGGCGCACCAGCATGGCCTGCGCATCGATCGAGCGGACGAAGGCGGCGAACAGGCGCTGGCGCAGCGCGTCCCCGCCGTCGAGCCCGTCGCTGTCGAACTCCTCACCGAGCAAGAGGGCGCGCAGGCAGAACCAGCTCGACAGGATGACGGGCGCGAGCGCGATCAGGCTGGCGACGACCAGCACCGGCTGGGTCGGCGCATCGAGGCTGAGCGGCGCGCCGGGCGAGGCCGAGATGGGATGGGTGCCGATGGTGATCAGCAGCGCATCGAAAGCGAGCATCGCGCCCAGACGCACCGACAGATCGAGATCGCGATTTTCGAGAAATTCGAGATCGGCGATGAAGCCGGGATCGGGCGGATTGCAGCGCATCGTCTGGAAGGCGCGCAGGCGAGTGCGAAAAGACAGCGTCGGCATCACTCCACGATAGCAACGGCACCGCGCGGGGCAATCGCCGACTCAGGGTAAATCGTCAGCGATTGTTCAGCCGTACCGGTCTAGGAAGCGTGCGACAAAGGGTGTAAAGACCGAATAACACACCAGATGCCGGAGCCATGATGCTCCCTTGCCAAGGACCCGATACATGCGTTTGCTCTCCCTCACCGCTCTTGCCATTGCCGCCGCGACCGCCGCCCCGGCGCTGGCCCAGGCCAGCTGGGAACAGGTCGGCACCCGCGTGGTCAACGCCCGCGCCGAGCGTGACACATTGTTCGTGTTCGGCAGCGACAGCCACCGCCAGATCCGCGTGTGCGCCACCGGCCAGCCGCTGAGCCTGCTGACGATGCAGATCGTCTATGCCAGCGGCGAGACCCAGGACCTTAATCCGCAAATCATCGTCCAGCCGGGACAGTGCACCGAGGCGATGGCGCTGACCGGTCGCCGCCGCACGATGGAGCGCATCGTCGTCACTTATATGCCGATCGCCGCGGGCAGCCCGGCGCCGCGAGTGCGAATCGACGCGCAATAGGGCGATTGCCGCGCGGCAAAGTCCACCAAGTCCGCGCCAAAATCGCCGCCGGTCGCGGCCTAAAGCGACAAAGTATACGCGTGGCGACCATGAAAGTGTCTCCTTTGTCGCTTTAGCGGGCGGGCACGAGTGGGTGTGAGACGCGCAACCAGGATATGGGACCATCGACATGATGAGAACATATCAAGACCGGCGCGTGTAGGACAGCAATTTTGCGGACCGCGCAGGGTAGCGCGGCGGCGTGTCAGGGTGTCAGGGCGTCAGGGCGTCAGGGCATTGGCAATCCGGGCGATCGCGGACCGCCAAGCACCAGCTGGAGCAGCGCGACGACGAGTTGCGCGGCAAGGCCGACCAGCCCGGCCGGCGTCGATAGCGTGGCCCATGTTTCTGCAACGGTGCGCCCGAACAAGGCGGTGCCGAGCAATGTTTCGACGACGAGCAGCAGCGCCATGAACCATGCAGCCATGACCCAGCGGATCGATGCATCGGGCGGCACCCGCCAATGGCGCAGTGCCCGGCGGCACAGGAAAAATGCCGCCGTCAGCATGAACGGCACTTCGGCAATGGTCGCGGCGAGCGGCCCGATGCGCGGGGCGACGACCAGCGTGCGGATGACCCCCAGCACAAAGCCTAGCGCGAACAACGCCGGAAAATAGGCTGTTGCCGCAATGAAACCCCGTTTCATGGGCGGAATATAGCAGGTAAATGCAGGGTGGTGGCATAGGCAAATGGCTGCGCGTAAAAGGAGGCGGAAGGAAGCGGGGCGCGCGGTGGCGTCCGATGGGCATGCGTGCGCACCGGAGGTGTTTGGCCGATTCACCGTATCGTGAGCGTCGGCCGGACGACCGCAATGTTAGGGAGTGCTGACAGGTAGCTATCAGACCAGGATGACGAACAGCTGCCGTTCGGCTGG
>JANNMK010000010.1:0-15870 GCA_031397785.1 Sphingomonas sp.
GGGCCGTTCGCCAGCGCGGGATCGGTCAACCGCACGCTCAACGCACTGCAAAAGCTGTTTCTGCTGCGCAGTTGCACCGACAGTTTCTTCGCCAATCGCGACCGTCCCTGCCTACTCTACCAGATCAAGCGGTGCAGCGCGCCGTGCGTCGGTCGAATCGAATCCGCCGATTATGCCGAGCTGGTTGAGGACACCAAGGCGTTTCTCGCCGGCCGATCGACCCAGACGCAGGCCAAGCTGGGCGCGGCAATGGCCAGTGCGGCGGAGAAGATGGATTATGAGCTGGCGGCGATTTATCGCGACCGGCTCAAAGCGCTGACCTTCATCCAAGGGTCGCAGGCGATCAATGCCGAGGGACTGGGCGAGGTCGATGTGTTTGCGCTGGCGGAGAAGCAGGGCCGCATCGGCATCGACGCCTTCTTCATCCGCGGCGGGCAAAATTGGGGGCATCGCAGCTTCTTCCCCGCACACACCGCGGATGTGCCGGTGGCGGAAGTGCTGACCAGCTTCCTGATGCAATTCTACGAGGGCGTGCCGCCGCCCAAGCTGATCCTGACCGACCGGATGCCCAGCGATGGCGAGGTGCTGGCACTGGCGCTGAGCGAACTGGCGGGGCGCAAGGTGGAGATTTCGGTGCCGCAGCGCGGCGACCGGGCGCGGCTGATGGCGCAGGCGACTCGCAACGCTGCCGAATCGCTCGATCGGCGGCTGGCGGAAAATTCGACTCAGGCCAAACTGGCGCAGGATGTTGCCGATCTGTTCGACCTGGGCGAGCCGCCGCGCCGCATCGAGGTTTACGACAACAGCCATATCCAGGGGACCAATGCGGTCGGGGCGATGATTGTCGCCGGGCCGGAGGGGTTCATCAAGGGCCAGTACCGCAAGTGGAATATCAAGCGCGCGGATACCAGGCCGGGCGACGATTTTGCGATGATGCGCGAAGTGTTTGCCCGGCGATTCGCCCGGGCGCAGGCCGACGATCCGGACAGGGACCAGGGCGATTGGCCCGACCTGGTGCTGGTCGATGGCGGCAAGGGGCAATTGTCGGCGGCGCTTGAATCGCTGGAGGAGCTGGGCATCGAGGATGTGGCCATCGCGGGCGTGGCGAAGGGTCCGGATCGCAACGCCGGGCGCGAGACATTCTACATGCCGGGCGGGCGCGAATTCACGCTGCCGATGAATCACCCCGCGCTGTTCCACATCCAGCGGCTGCGCGATGAGGCGCACCGCTTTGCGATCGGTGCCCATCGGCAGAAACGGGCCAAATCCATGGTTTCGTCGCCGCTCGATGACGTGCCCGGTATCGGCCCGGCGCGCAAAAAGGCGCTGCTGATGCATTTCGGCACCGCCCGCGCGATCCGCAACGCCAGTCTGGAGGATATTCAGCGCACGCCGGGTGTATCGGCGGCGATGGCGCAGGCGGTTTATGATTTTTATCATGGCTAGGCTTGTCAGCAGATGCACCTGACCACCACCGCCATCGTCTGTGCCGTGCGCCAACATGGCGAGCATGGGGCGATCGTGCGGTTGATGACGGCGGAGGCTGGGTTGCTGGCGGGCTATGTGCGGGGTGGTCGGGCGACGCGGATGCGGCCCGTGCTGATCGCGGGCAACAGCGTGGCGGCGCAGTTCAGGGCGCGGACCGAGGATCAACTGGCGGCGTTGACAGTCGAACTGGCGCACAGCCGCGGTCCGTTGCTGAGCGAGCCGCTGGCGGCGGCGGCGATCGACTGGGTGACCGTGCTGACCGCCGTGGCGCTGCCTGAGGGGCAGCCTTATCCGGCGGTGTTCACCGGATTGTCGGGATTGCTCGATGCCATCGAACTCGCCCCGGCGGCGAGCGGGTGGGCAGGGGCCGTGGTGCGATATGAGACGCTGTTGCTGGCCGAGCTTGGCTATGGCGACGAGCTGGAGCCGACCCGCGATCTGAGCCAGGCGCTGCTGCGTAACCGCGCGGCCATCGACGCGCATCTGCTGGCGGGGCCGCGCGCCGAGGGCGTGGCGGGGGTACGGGCGCGTCTGGTCGACCGGCTGATGCGCGGGATTGCCTGACGCGAGCGTCTTGGTTAGGCGCACTGCCATGAAAATCGCAGTATTTGCCGGGGATGGCATCGGTCCCGAAGTGACCGCCGAAGCGGTCAGGGTGCTGCGTGCGCTCGATCTGCCGGGGCTGACGATGATCGACGGGCTGGTCGGAGCAGCAGCCTATCGCGCCACCGGCCACCCGTTGCCGGCCGAAACGATCGCCATCGCGCATGATTGCGACGCGATCCTGTTCGGCGCGGTGGGCGATTTCGGGTGTGACCATCTGGAGCGGCATTTGCGGCCTGAACAGGCAATATTGGGGTTGCGCCGCGAGCTGGGCCTGTTCGCCAATCTGCGTCCGGCAAAAGCGATTGCGGCGCTGATCGCGCAAAGCGCATTGCGGCCCGAGGTCGCACGCGACATCGACCTGCTGATCGTCCGCGAACTCAACGGCGACGTCTATTTCGGCGAGAAGGGGCGGCGCACGACGGCTGGCGGGCTGCGCCAGGGCTATGACATCATGGCTTATGACGAAGCCGAGGTGCGCCGCATAGCGCATGTCGCGTTTCGCGCGGCGCGCGGGCGCAATCACCGGTTGTGTTCGGTAGACAAGGCTAATGTGCTGGAGACATCGCAACTGTGGCGCGACGTGATGATCGAGGTCGGCGCAGACTATCCCGATGTCGCGCTCGACCACATGTATGTGGACAATGCAGCGATGCAGCTGGTGAAAAACCCCGGCGCGTTCGACGTCATCGTCACCGGCAATCTGTTCGGAGACATATTGTCGGACCAGGCGAGCATGTGCGTCGGATCGATCGGTCTGCTGGCGTCTGCTGCGCTGAACGACAGCGGCAAGGGATTGTACGAACCGATCCACGGCAGCGCGCCGGACATTGCGGGGCAGGGACGGGCAAATCCGCTCGCCACCATATTGTCGGCGGGGATGATGCTGCGCCATTCGCTGGGGCAGGCCGGGGAAGCCGACCGGATCGAGGCGGCGGTCATGGCGACCCTCGATGCGGGCCATCGCACGCCTGATCTCGGCGGGACGATGACGACAGCGATGATGGGCGATGCGGTGCTGGCGACGTTGTATACCGATGTGCGCTAGGCAGCCGCCATGCGCAGCCCCGGCGTGCCGTGCGCGACTTCTGCCGTGGCGCGCGTGGTCAGAATGCTGTCGCGGCTGCTGACCTTGTCGACCACCATATAATTGGTTTTCCAGGCATCGCGGGTGACGTCGCACGTTAGATAGCCGCGCTGGTCGTTGACGAACTTCACCTCGGGATTGAGGGCCATGAACTGGTCGCTGCCGAATCGGCGATCAGCGCCGTCACCGCCGCTCGAAATCGAGGTGGCGACGAATTCGGACGCGACGATACGGTCGCCGTCATTCAGATCACCGGCAAAATTCTGATGCTCGTCACCGGTCAGCACCACCACATTATCGAGCCCGCGCATGCGCGAAAGGATGCGTCGGCGCGGCACGTCATAGCCTGCCCAACTGTCCATATTGCGGATTTCGGCGGGTTCTTCGGTGCGGCGACGGCGATCGAGGCTCATCATCATGATCTGTTGCGCGAGGCAGTTCCAGCGCGCGCCGCCCTGCGTCATGTTGCGCACCATCCACGCCTCCTGCTCGGCACCGAGCACTTGCGCCTGGGCGGCGGCAACATCCGCGCAGACCGGCTTGAATCCGTCGGCGCAGGGCTGATCGGTGCGATATTGCCGGGTGTCGAGGAATTGCAGTTCGGCAAGATCGCCGAATTTGGCGGCCCGGTATGCGGTCAGCGCACCGCCGCGCGGCAGCATCGACCGGCGCACCGGCATATGTTCATACCAGGCCTGCAGCGCGGCGGCGCGGCGCAGGGCGAACACCTCGGACGGAGCGGGGATTTCTTCGCCATCGATATCCTGCACCCAATTATTGTCGACTTCATGATCGTCGTAGGTGGAGAAGAAACTGTGTGCGGCATGGGCGCGCTGGAGGTCGGTGTCGGTCTTGGTCTGGGCATAACGCTGGCGATAATCGGCCAGATCGTAGCAGGTCTGCCCTTCATATTCGCGCACCGGCACTTGCAGGCTGCCGGTGAAATAGTTGGAGCGGGTCGGGCTGCCGCGATATTCGTAGATATAGTCGCCATAATGATAGACGAAGGCGAGATCTTCGCGGGCGAGATGGCGATAGGCGTTGAAATGGCCGTCCTCGTAATTCTGGCAACCGGCAACAGCGAATTTGAGCGCGGCGGGGCTGGTTCCAGCCGCAGGCAATGTCCGCGCCCGTCCGGCGAAACTGCGTTCGCCGCCGGCGGTAAAGCGGTACCAATAGGGGCGGTCGGGTTGCAGCCCGGCAACTTCGACATGCACCGAATGGGCGAGCTCGGGACGGGCGACCGCCTCTCCTCCGGCGACGATCGTGGCAAAACGGTCATCGCTGCCGACTTCCCATTTCACCGTCATCGGCCCCATCGCCATGCCGCCGTGGGCGGCCAGCGGTTCGGGCGCCAGCCGGGTCCAGATGACGAAGCCGTCCGCAGCCGGATCGCCAGAAGCGACACCGAGGCTGAACGGAAATTCGCGCCAGCTGGTTTGCGACCGCACGATGGCTGGTGCGGTGACGACGGTGGCGATCGACCCGGCGATGAACAGGCGGCGCGAGAACATTGCGGTCATTCCTTGGACTGGCTTTTCAAGCCATGTTTAACGAGCGTGTCGAAGCATTGTCTTTTGTTGGCGGCAAGCGGAAATACCATCCTGAGGCAAGCGTGGGGCAATTGATCCGGCAGGAACGGCTAGCGCCCGTCGATGTCGTTTCCATGACCCACGCCGAAGCGGGCAAAAAAAGAGAATGTTGGCCGGGTTGCCGCAGTGGGGGATGGCGCCTGAAACGGCCTGGTAGAGGGCAACCGGCGCTTCACTATTTTCCCTATTGTATTCGCGGTGCATCCCACTCGCATTCCGAACCCCTCAGCTGTTGACTACATTTGTAGTTGACGCTAGCTCAAGCGGTGACCGGGACAAAGGATTGGGTATGAGGCTGTCTGTACTGATCGTAGTGATGCTCGCATCACCGCTGTTGACCGCCAATGCACCGCCCGGACCGGCCGCATTATGCAGCGCAGCGCGTGCGCTGGCCCCCGACATGGCCTGTGCTTCGTCCGACCATGGCGTTGCACTGGCGCCGCTTCAGGCCAGAGCCGACAGATTACTCGCCTTTGCCGAAACGGGGGAGACCGCTTTTCAGTCGCGGTTCAATCGAGCGGTCAGCCGTTATGCGATCGTCGAGGTCGATGGCGCGGGGCGGACCGACACGCTGGCCGACGATTTGCGGTCTATGGGGTTTACCATCGTCCTGCCCTGGCTGTCGCCGGACGGCTATCGCACCCAGATCGAACAATCGATCCGGCGCAGCGTCGTCCAGCAGATGGGGACGGCATCGCCAGCGGCCATCGATGCCGCAGTGACGCAAGGTGTGGCGCGAGTCACGCTGAGTGCCGCGGATGCCGACCGGCGGGATGCCACCGCGATCCCGCATGAGCTGGGGCATTTCTGGTACATCCGGGCCTATTGGCCTGCAGCAGCTAGCGACCGGGTCAGCCACTATGGCGGTCCGGGGCCAGACTGGCTGGACGAGATGGCGGCGGTGCTGATGGAGCCGGAGTTTTCGCAAGATCAGCGCCGCGCAGGTTTCGAGACATTGTATCGGGCGCTGCGCAGCGCCGGCATCGCTGCCGCATCGCCGCCCGCACTGCTTGACCTGGCGGCCTATTTCGCGTCGGTGCATCCGGCCGCTGCACGGGCGCAGCAACTGGTCGAGGCGCAGCGCACAGCATCCGATGGAGCGGACGGGAATCGCAATAGCCGGGTGACGATATTGACCGGGCCGGAAGCTGCGCGGGTCGCCGGCGACGGATTGCGTTATTACCAGCAGGCGCAGGTCATATCGGAATATCTTGCGGACCGCAGCGGCCAGCCCGCCATTTTCGGCAGCATTGGCGAAGCGTTCGGGCGGCAGCAAGGCTTTGCAAACTGGCTGGCAGATGGCGGACAGAAAGGCGAATTGCCTGTCACGCTTGACGCGATGCAGGCCGACTGGCTGGCTTGGCTGGACAGCCGCTTTCCGATCGAGGCGGCTGCGCGGGAGGCCGATCGCGCGGACTGATGGACATTTGCGGCGGCGGCGGATTTTGCCATGCCGTGACCCCTGCTTCCTGTTGCCCATCGACCAGCTATCGCTCTCCTGCCAGCGGGCGAGGGAAGCGGTTCAGCTGTGCAGGAAATGCATGACGTCACCGTCATGCACGACATAGCCCTTGCCTTCGGCGCGCAGCTTGCCTGCTTCGCGCGCCTTGCTTTCGCCGCCGAGCGCGACAAAATCGTCGAACGCGACGGTTTCGGCGCGAATAAAGCCTTTCTGGAAATCGCTGTGGATGGCGCCTGCCGCTTCGGGGGCGGTTGCGCCATGCCGGACTGTCCATGCACGCGCTTCCTTGGGCCCGACCGTGAAAAAAGTCAGCAGGTGGAGCAGTTCGTATCCGGCGCGCACGACGCGGGCGAGGCCGGTTTCATGCAGGCCCATTTCTTCGAGGAACAGCATACGGTCTTCGGCGGCCATGCCGCTCAATTCGCTTTCGATTGCGGCGGAGACGACCACCGCCTGCGCGCCTTCGGCTGCGGCCTTGGCGAACACTTTGGCGCTATAGTCGTTGCCGTCGGCGGCGCTCGCCTCATCGACATTGCATACATAGAGCACCGGCTTGGAACTGAGCAGCTGCGCCTGCACAAAAATGCGCGCCTGATCCTCGTCGCCGGGCACAGTCAGCCGGGCGGGTTTGCCTTCGCGAAGCAAATCGAGCGTCTGGCCGAGCACCGCTGCTGCTGCCTTTGCTTCCTTGTCGCCCTGTGCGGCTTTTTTCTGGAATGCAGGAACCCGCTTTTCGAGACTTTCGAGATCCGCCAGCAGCAATTCGGTTTCCACCGTTTCAGCATCGGCAATCGGGTCGATCCGGTTGTCGACGTGCTGGATATCGTCATCAACAAAACATCGCAGTACATGGACGATGGCATCGACCTCGCGGATATTGCCAAGGAACTGATTGCCCAGCCCCTCGCCCTTCGATGCGCCGCGCACCAGCCCGGCGATGTCGACGAACGCGAGCTGGGTTTCGATGATCTTTTGCGATCCGGCGATCTTGGCCAGCGCATCGAGCCGCGGGTCGGGCACCGCGACCTGGCCGACATTGGGTTCGATCGTGCAAAAGGGGTAATTGGCCGCCTGCGCCGCCTGCGTCTCGGTAAGCGCGTTGAACAGGGTCGATTTGCCGACATTGGGCAGACCGACGATACCGCATTTGAATCCCATGGTGGTGTATGTCCCGAACTAGCTTATGACTGGCGAGTGCCGATAAGCGCGATTGCGGCAAACTTCCATGCCCGAAGGGGAGCGGCGGCGATGGCGAGGAAAGTTTTCGGTGCGGTGGCCTTATGTTCGCTGGCGATCGCACAGGCCGTGACCGCGCAAACCATCGTCCAGGCCCAAGTATCGGCAATCGCAGCCACGCCAGTGCCAAGCGCGTTTGAGGTCGAAACTGCGGCACGCGAAGCGATGACCGCGACTGGTGCCAAGGGCCTCGCTATTGCGGTGATCGATAATGGTGCAGTCATATCGGTGCAGGCGTTCGGTCATCGCAATGCCGCGGGCGATCCGCTGACGACCGACACCATCATGTACGGTGCGTCGCTGACCAAGGCGCTGTTCGGTTATTATACGCTGATGCTGGTCGATGAGGGGCGGCTGTCGCTCGATGAGCCGGTGGCGGCGATGCTGCCCCGGCCGCTGCCCGACTATGGCAATCTCGATGCTTATGGCAATTGGGGTGACCTGGCCGGCGATGAGCGCTGGCGCAGCGTCACGCCGCGCATGGTGCTCAATCATGCGACCGGCTTTGCCAATTTCTCGTTCCTCGAACCCGATGGCAAGCTCAGGTTCCATTTCGATCCGGGCTATCGCTATGGCTACTCGGGCGAGGGCATCATGCTGCTCCAGTTCGGAATGGAGCAAGGGCTGGGCTTGGCGGTCGGTGATGAAATTCAGCGGCGAATATTCACCCCGCTGGGCATGACCGACGCCAGCCTGAGATGGCGTCCCGATTTTGCTGCCAACCTGGCTGATGGCTGGAAAGCCGATGGCAGTGTCGAGCCGCACGACGAGCGGAGCCTGGTTCGCGCAGCGGGCTCGCTCGACGCCAGCATCTCCGATATGGCACGATTGGCGGCGGCAATGGTCTCGGGCTGGGGGTTGTCGCCTGAGGCGCGGGCAGAATTTTCCAGGCCCGGACTGCCGATTACCACGCGCAGCCAGTTTCCAACGCTGCAAGGCGAAGCACCGGTGGCCGAACGCCCCGATGCGTCAGCAGGAATGGGCGTGGTCGTATTCGATGGGCCGCAGGGGCCGGGCTGGTACAAAGGCGGCCATAATGATTCGACAGCGAATACGCTGGTCTGCATCGAACGCACCAAACGCTGCCTGCTCATCATGTCCAATGATGTCCGCGCCGAAGCGGCATTTCCCTCGCTGGTCCTGCGCTTGCTTGGTGATACGGCTGTGCCTTACGACTGGGAGTATCCGGAACTTTTCGCACAATGATGGCGTGTGCGGCATCACGCAGGCCGAACAAACGCTAAGATATCAACAATCTGTTGAATGACTTCTGGGGGAGTGAGCGACGATGAAAAACCCGATCCGGCAACTGGCCTATGGCATGGCGATGGCGAGCCTTGGCATCGCCGTTCCCGCCTCCGCTGATACCATTTGCGAATGGATGGATTTTGCGGGGCGGACTATCGCTGCCGATGCGTCGGCAGCCAGCGCAGCAGCTCCGCCCAATCAGGCGCGCTCGCAGACCCAGGTCGCGCTGGCGATGTTCGAGGCGGTGAACGCCATCGACCGGCGATACCGCAGCTATCTCGATTTTTCGGTTGCCGATGCGGGCGCATCGCAGGGTGCGGCAGTGATTACCGCCGCCTATCGCGTGCTCCACACCAATCATCCGGCCCAGCGCACCTCGCTCGATGAAAATTACATGCTGGCGATGGCGGCTTTCACCGACGAGGCGTCGCGTGAGGCCGGCCGCACAGTTGGCGAGGCGGCCGCGCGCGCGGCTCTTGGCGTCGGTCTCGTCGATCCGGCGCTTGTCCCGGTCGCCTATCGCCCGCTGACTCGGCCCGGCGAATGGAGCGCGACCGCTTTGCCGGTGATCGAGCCGGTGTCGATCACCTATCGCCCATGGGTGCTGCCCGATGTCGAGGCGGTGCGCCCGCCGCCGCCGCCTGCGCTGACCAGCGCGCGCTACACCCGCGATCTCGATGAAGTGCGCCGGATGGGTGCGCGTGAGGGCAGCGAGCGCAGCCCCTTTCAGACACTGATGGCGCGGTTTCGCATTACGCCCGACATGATGCCGTCGCTCAGGCTGGCGGCGGATGCGCCGGGGCGGTCGATGGTCCAGAATGCGCGATTGTTCGCGCTTTACCAGATGACGCTCGATGATGCGTCGATGGCCAATGGCGCGGCCAAACTGCACTATAATTTCTGGCGGCCGATCACTTCGATCCGCAACGCCGATCAGGACGGCAATGATGCGACGACCCGGGTGCCTGACTGGATGCCGCTGATCGCTACGCCCAATCATCCCGAATATCCGTGCGGCCATTGCACCTTTGCCGCAGCCGCTGCGACGGTGATGGAGGCCGAGGTCGGAGCGCGACCCTCCGGCGGGGTGCGAGTCAGCTCACGATCGATACCCAGCGCAGCAGTGCAACCGCTCGCCAGCTGGGAAGAATGGGTGACTGCAGTGTCCTATTCCCGCATCCTCGGCGGGGTGCATTACCGTTTCTCGAACGAAGCAGGCGAGGCGATCGGCCGCGAGGTCGGACGGCGCGCGCTCAGCCAGTTGATGCAGCCTCTTCCGACAGCGGAGCAGCGGCTGGCGCGCTAGCCTGGCGTTTCGTCAAGCGCCTGGCCAGCCTGCATCCGCGCGGCGCTTGGCGTGGCGGAGCAGGGCGGTAAGCTCCTTGCCGCCAAACTGCATCAGTGGCGGGATGTCATAATAGCCGAACCACAGGCTGGACCAGTGGCGACGGGGGTGATGCGAGCCATCGACCTTGAACGATGCATGATAGCCGGGAAGCCGGTAGTTGGTTCGCGCGTCGAAGCCGGTGATCTCTCGCCACGCAAACCGTCGCTGAAACAGCACGCCGTGGATTATGATGCCGTTGGCGTCGATGATAACCCGGTAGCCGAGCGATCGGTCGATACCGATCAAGCTGCCGATGGCCGCGATGACCGCGAACACGACCATCGCCAGTCTGCCGAGTATCAGCTTGAACCCTTTGATCGACAGCAGTGCAAACGGCCATTCGTTGCGCGGGTGGCCGAACCCGGGCGGCACCGGGTCGAAGAACAGCAGCATATAGATGATGCCGCACGCCAACGTCGCCAATACCGGCACGACCGCCAAGGTGATTGCCGAGGCCCACCAGCGGCGATGCACGACATAGGGCAGATGCGATGGTTTGAGCAGGCGCGGGCGGCGGCGCGGCATCAGCTGTAGTTGAAACTGATACTTATGCGCTCGCCTTTTGCGCCATGGGCCCCGACCTCGTGCCGCAGCCAGCTCTCCCACAGCAGGATGGTGCCGACATCCGGCGCGACGGTGACGAAGGGCCGCAGGCCCTCCGGCGCATCGGGCAGGCGGGTCGGGGCAGCCATCATCATGGGGAGGCGCGGGTCTTCGAAGCGAAGGCCGCCCGAGCCGGGCGGGGTTTCGATATAAATCGTGCCGGATACCGCGCTGTGCGGGTGGATGTGGCCCGAATGGGTGCCTCCGGGTTTGAGGATATTCACCCACAGACTGTCGAGTTTAAGTTTGCGGTCGAGGTCGAAAGCGCAATCGCATGCGAATGCAGCGACATGTTTGTCGAGGATGCGGACCAACGCGGCGACATCGGGGTCACGCCGGGGCAGATCGTCGAGACTGGCGTAGCTGGTATAGCCTTTGTAGCGATGCGCCCGCGACCATGCGCGACCGGCGCGGTCGTCTTGCGCCAGCGTGCGCGCCATATGAGAAAGCGCGGAAAGCAGGATTTCGTCATTGCACCGGTTCTCGTAAATCCGGGTGGCGAAAAGGGTGCGAATGGTCATACGGTCGTGCTAGCTACCCGATGCGCAGGCGACAAGGTTTCCAGCCAACGGGACAGTTCTGCGGGATTTTTCAGCCGGATGACCTTGTCGCCATGGCGAGCAATCTGCGCCTCGGTTCGCGGGCCAGGCCCGTAGTTCCAGCGCAGCACATACCAGAAGAAGGCGGGGTCGAAGCGTTCGGGACAGCCATCGGTCATGTCGGGTCGCGCGCGTCCGCGCCATGCCCAGATCCGGCGCAGCACCCGCACCGCACATAACCATATCGGAAAGTCGAGGTAGATGACTGTATCGGCGCGATCGAGCCGCACATCAAGCGTTCCGCCGTAGTTGCCATCGATCAGCCAGCGGTCGCCTGCGACGATAGTGAGCAGTCGCTGGCGCAAATCATTCTTACTGCTCTCGACCCAGCCCGGCTGCCAGTTCAACTGGTCGATGTGGTGGACCGGCAAAGCGAGCCGCGCGCCGACATCGGTTGCGAGCGTCGATTTGCCCGCCCCGCACGGGCCGATGACCAGAATGCGCTGCATGGCACTTACCACTGCATCCTGAGCGCGACATCGTTCATGAAGCGCACATCGTCGCCGGTCGTCAGCCACCCTGCCTCGGCAGCGACCGCCGTGAGCAGATCGCTCAGCGGGTCGATCTCTGGCTTGGAATAATTGCCCAGCACATACCCTGTCACCCGGTCCTTGTGGCCCGGATGCCCGATGCCGATGCGCACCCGTCGAAATTCGGCGCCGATGTGGCTGGTGATGCTGCGGATGCCATTATGCCCCGCCGCGCCACCGCCGGTCTTGACCTTGATTTTGAACGGATCGAGGTCGAGCTCGTCGTAGAACGCCGTGACGTCGGCAGGTTCGCCCTTGTAGAAACGCAGCGCCTCACCGACGGCGCGGCCGCTTTCGTTCATGAAGGTCTGCGGTTTGATGAGCAGGATGCGTGCGGCGCCGATGCGGCCTTCGGCAACGATGGCCTGGAATCCGCGCTTCCATGGCGCGAAATCCCAGCGGTCATGAATGACATCGGCTGCCATGAAGCCGACATTGTGCCGGTGCAGCGCATAAGTTGCGCCGGGATTGCCGAGGCCGGCCCAGATCTGCACTTAGCTCCCTCTCTCTTCCGGTGAGAGGGCCGGGGTAAGGGGCTGTCGATTGAACGCAGCGCCAACCGGACAGCCCGCACCCGAGCCCCTCCCGCGAGCGGGAGGGGCCCAAGCGACTACTCGCCTTCGCCCGGCGTTTCGGTTTCGCTCGTGGCGGTGTCACCTTCGCTCGACTTGAGCGCCGACGGGGCGACTACGGTGGCGATGGTGAAATCGCGGTCGGTGATCGTCACGGTGACATCGGACGGCAGCTTCACCGCGGAGATGTGCACCGAATCGCCGACATCATAACCGGTCATGTCGATGTCGATCTGCTCGGGAATGTGGTTGGCATCACAGATCAGCTCGATTCCGTGGCGCACGATGTTGAGCACGCCGCCCTTTTTCAGGCCGGGCGACGCGTCTTCGTTGATGAATGTGACGGGCACCTCGACCGTAACCTTCGAATCCTTGCTGATGCGAAAGAAATCGACGTGCAACGGCCGGTCGGTCACCGGATGGAAAGCAACATCCTTGGCGAGTGTGGTGGTCACGCCCTTGCCAACGCTAACTTCGATCGTCGCATTGAAAAAATGGCCGCTCATCAGCGCCTTGACGAGCGCTTTTTCCTCGACATGGATGGCTTCGGGATCTTTGTTGTTGCCGTAAATGACGGCGGGGATGCGGCCCGAATTGCGCAGTGCACGGGAGGCTCCCTTGCCAACCCCTTCGCGCGTTTCGGCCGACAGCGTCAGCTGTTCGCTCATGATGTTTCTCCGGTTTGGGTACAAAACGCCTGTCACGCCTCCAGGGATGACCATGACAGGACGTGCGCGCCAGTAGCGTCGAACGGCGCGAAAAGCAAGCTGTGGCTGCTTTTCCTATTGCAATCGCACTGCCCTGAGATCGCGCCTGGCCAGTTCGTCGATCAGCGATCCCGGCCCGACCAGATGGCCGGCACCGACCACCAGCATGACGTCGCCGGGCCGCGCCATCCGCTGTGCCAGGTTTGCCGCCCATGCCCGGTTGCGTGCGTAGATCACCGGCTGCGCGATTTCCGGGGTTTTGGCAATGGCATCGGCGATCAAGCCCTCAAGCGCCGGCTTGTTGCCGCTGGCCCAGGCCGAGAGCATCGCGCGGGCTCGGGCGCGCGCTTCTGCCAGGGCATCGAGTTCGGCGCTGACCATGCGGTCTTGCGCAGGCGCGGGCAGGGCGTCGAACAGTGCAAGTTGTGCCGCTGCCGTCTCCAGCCCGCCGATCTGCGCATCACGGTCGCGGAATGCAGCGATCAGGCGGGTTTCGACACCATGATCGGCGGAAAGACCGCCCGCATTGGCTGCGGCCTGGCCAATGACGATCGCCAGTGCCCAGCTTTCGAGCGTGTCGGCATCGTCAGCATCGATCCCGGCATCCGACGCGATCATGCGCAATTGGTCCGCCTTTGCGGCACCAAATCGGCGATCGAGTGTCGGCACCGTTTCGTCGGCCGAAAGGCTGGCGAATAGCGCCGGGCCTTTGGTCAATTCATCAGGGGCGAGTTCGAGTAGCAGTTCGTCTGCGCCCGCCGCCTCCATTGCCACGCGCCCGCGCAGCCAGTCGAGATCGGGCGGCAGCTGGTGGACGCTCCCCATGATGACGATACGTGTGTCGGCGTCATACACCACCCACAGCATCGGCTTGGCCGGTCCTTCGATCAGGGGCGTGTCCGATGTGCAGGCAATGAGCGACAGCAGGGCGAGCAGGGCAGACAGGAAGCGCATGGCCCAACCTATCATCCCTGTCGTCAATAGGCCACGCGTTCGGTTGTGATGCCCATTTCGGCGAGCTGGACCTGAACGCTTTCGGAGCCGTGCAGATGCGCCGCGCCGACCGCGACAAAGAATTTGCCGCCCGGTTCGGCCAGCCGCATCCGGATCCACTGCGCCCAGTTATTATTGCGGTTTGGCAGCAGAAATTCGCGGAATTCGGGAAACTCCCTGAACTCGCTGTCGATCTGGGCATCGACCGTTGCGACGTCGCCAGCCGCCCATTGCCGGACCATTTCATCGAGCTGTGCCGTGGCGCTGCCGCCGCCGCGCTCGGGCGGAGCGAGGATGGCATCGACCATATCCATCAGCATAGCCACCTGTGATTCCGCAGATAGATTGTCGAACATGCCAAGCTGCATATCGATTGATTCGAGCGCGGATTTTGCCATCCGGCGACGATCGGCGGCATCGTTCAGGACGGTTTCCACGCCATGGCGGCTGCTGTAGCCGCCTCCGTTGGGACCGCTCATCAGCAAGAACAGCGGCACCCACGGTTCGGCGCGTTCGAACATGCAGATCGGCAGGCCGAGCCGGGCGAAAGCGCGGCGGTAACGCGTCAACTGGTCGCCGGTCAGCCGCCTCGAGATGGTCAGCCCGTCGTCGCTCGGTGCCCGCTGGGCCAGCAGGCTCCAGGCATTTTCGAACTCGGCCTCGGGAATTTCGGTGACGAGTTCATCGGACGCAGAAAATGCATCGGCGACCGCACCGTCGAACCAGCTGTAGCCGGGTTTGAGAACATGGATCGTGCCGAAGAGATAGATGGTCGTGTCATCGTCCCTGACTACCCATAGCGCAGGATCGGCAGGATTAGGTCCGCGCCCGGCAGGTTGCGCCAAACCAGGAGACATGCCGATGGCCAGCAAGGCGGCAATGAGCATCACACGGGCGGCAAGGCCGGTGCGCCGCAAGACCGGCGATGGTCGCAATGTGTATCGCATCGGCATATTCTCCGCCGCCGGAAAGGGAGAGCCGACGACGTAGGAAGGTTAGCCAGGCAAGACTAACAAATGTTTGGCATCGTTTCGAAGAGATGCAGCTGTTTCACAGTAAAACAGCTACATGATATTCGATACCCGCCCTCAATATTCTACTCGCGTGACGGTGAGTCCGCGTTCAGTGAGAAATTGCTGGACGCTGCCATCGCCAGCGAGATGGCCTGCGCCGACCGCGACAAAGATGGTGCCCGGCTGTGCCATGCGCGCCGACAGGGTTTCGGCCCAGCGCCGGTTGCGGTCGACCAGCATGATCCGGCGCGTTTCCGGGGTGGCGGCCATTGCCTCGTTCATGATCGCGCTGGTCTCCTCGGGCTTTCCTGCCGCCCAGCGATCAACCATGCTGTCGAGCATGGTTGCGGCCGCGGACATGTCGCCGACCACCTCGATCAGACCGATAATCTGCTCGGCCTCGGGCGTTGAATCGAGAAAGCCGACCTGTTGCTCCGCCGTTTCGAAAGCGGTAATCGGCTTGTTTGCCGCTTTGGCGGCAGTGCTCAGCACCATTTCTGCGCCGCTCCCCGCCTGATATCCCGTCTGCGCCATGATGCCGTTGACCAATTGCAAGCCGACGAACCACGGATCGAACTGTTCGAGGGCCGCGACCGGAACACCGATCCGCGCCAGAGCTGCGGAATAGGAGGTTCGCTGATCTTCGGTCATCCGACTGGTCAGCGGACGTCCGGCCGGATCGCCGATATATTGGGCGAACAGCGGTGCCAGCGTCGACAGATCATCAGGCAGCACCACTTCGATCTTGAG
>JANNMK010000022.1:0-1627 GCA_031397785.1 Sphingomonas sp.
GCTCGCCCGCCTCGAAGCGGAGGGACGGAGCGAGCAACCACGCACCGATGGCCTGTCCCGTGCAGCGGTCATCGCCGCGCTGTCGCCCGACAAACGGGCTGCCGCCCCGCCGCCGGAACCGACGCCGGAACCGACGCCCGAGGCAACGCCCGAAGCAACGCACGAACCAGTGGCGCGGCCCGGACCCGCAGCGGTCCCGCGCGAGCCGGTTGCAGCGATGGCGGCGCCAGCCCCGCCGACACGCGCCCAGACGCAAGCCAGATCGCCGCAAAGCAATCAACCGCCAGGCAATAGTGCGGACGCCCAGCCGCCTGTGCGACCCGGCCCGGCTCCGGCACCCCCCGCTTCGTTGGCCGCCTCGTCGGCCGCCGCCGGTCTGCGCCAACGCGCCTTGGGTTTTTCGTTCGAGGATTTCTTCGGTCGCCGTCTGCCGATCTGGGCGGGCGGGATCACGCTCGCGGTCGCGGGCGTGCTGATCGTCAATTACGCCCTGGCCGCCGGATTGCTGACCCCCTGGGTACAGGTCGCCGCCGCGCTAATGTTCGGTTTCGGCCTGCTTGCCGGAGCAGAGGCAGCCCAGCAGAACCGGCTGAAGGTCGGCGATCCCCGCGTCGCGCAGGCGCTGGCCGGTGCGGGCCTGGCGACGCTCTATGCCGCCGCGTTCGTGGCCGGGAATGTGCACGGGCTGATCGCGCCGGTGGCCACCTTTGCCGCGATGGCGGCGGTGACCGCGGCGGCGCTGGCGCTGGCCGGGCGGTTCGGTGCACCGACCGCGCTGCTCGCGCTGGCAGGCGGCTTTGCGACTCCCGCGCTGATCGAAAGCGCCGCACCCAACATCCCCCTGCTCGCCGCCTATCTGGCGCTGACCGTCGCCGGGCTGACCGCAGTAGGGCGCGGGCAGCGCTGGGCCTGGCTCGGCATCGCCACGCTGGCGGGCGGCGGGCTGTGGACGCTGGTGCTGATCGCCAATGGCGCGCTCGATTTGGTATCGACGCTGTCGGTTGGCGCGCTGGTCATCCTGCTCGCGGTGGCGGTGCCGTTGCTCGGCTATACCGGCGCGCGCCGGGGATTGGTGCGGACGCTCGCCATGCTGGTCGGGCTCGCGCAGCTCGGCGCGCTGGTGGCGACCGGCGGCTATGCCCCCGAAACCTGGGGGATGTACGCGCTGATCGCGCTCGCGGGCCAATGGCTGGCGTGGCGCGATGCCGCCTTCGCCATCGTGCCGCGCCTGTCTGCGGGGTTGGCGGCGGTGCTGCTGGTCCTGTGGCCCGACCCGCTATTGTCAGCCTATGCGACAGTCGCAGGGGCAATGCTGCTCATCCATGTGGTGCCGCTGCACGGGAAATTGTGGACGGCCCGCGGCGGCTTGCCTGCCGCCGCCGATCTGTGCGCGATTGCGGCGGCGGCGTTTCTGCTGCCGTGGCTGCGCTATTCGCAAATGGCAGCTAATGATGGCGTGATGCTGACCGATGCGGCGCTGGCGCTGGTCGCGCTTGGCGCAGCTGCAGTGCCCGCAATCGGGCTCGTCGCCGGCTGGCGCAGCAGCGAACGGCTGGGCGATGTCCGCTATGTCCAGCTCGCCACGGTCAGCGCTCTGCTGGTCGGCGCGGCGGCGTGGCTCGGGCTG
>JANNMK010000071.1:0-10496 GCA_031397785.1 Sphingomonas sp.
CAGCCCGAATGGGCCTTTACCACCGGCATCGGCCTGACCTTTGGCAAGGCGCGGTTCGACTGGCAGAGCTTCTGGCAGTCGGCGCAATTCTTCCAGGGGGTCGAGGTCGAGGATGGCGATACCGGTTTCGCCCGGCCCAACCGTTCGCCTGCACAATGGTCACACAACGTCAGCCTTCGCTACGACGTGACCGACGATTTTGCGCTGCGGGTCGGTGTCACCAACCTGACCGACGAACGCCCGTTCGCGGCAGAGGCCGCCTACCCCGTGTCGGCGCGCGGCCGCAGCGTCTTTGTCGGGGCAACCGCCAACTTCTGACCGTCCACCGCCCCCGTCCTCGACTTCACCCGCGCGGCCCGGCATAGGCAGGACTAAGGGAGCGGGGCAAGATGCGTGAACTGACGGTCCGGGGGTTGCTGCTCGGCGGGCTCATCACCTTGCTGTTCACCGCGGCCAACGTCTATCTCGGCCTGCGCGTCGGGCTGACCTTTGCCACCTCGATCCCGGCGGCGGTCATCTCGATGGCTATCCTGCGCCGGGTGGCGGGCAGCTCGATCCTCGAAAACAACATCGTCCAGACGGTGGCATCGGCGGCGGGCACGCTGGCGGCGATCATCTTCGTCCTGCCCGGGCTTGTCATCATCGGCTGGTGGTCGGGCTTTCCCTTCTGGACGACATTCCTTGTCTGCGCGCTCGGCGGCACATTGGGCGTGATGTTCTCGGTGCCGCTGCGCCGCGCACTGGTCGTCGATTCGCCTCTGCCTTACCCCGAAGGGGTTGCCGCCGCCGAAGTGCTGCGCGTTGGCGAAGACAGCCGCAATGGCGGGGCAGAATCGGCAGTCGGGATGGCGCAGATCGTGCGCGGCGCGCTGGCGTCAGCGGGCTTCTACCTGCTCATCCAGATGCGCTTTGCCGTTGCGGAGGCCGCGGCCTTCTTCCCGGTCGGAGCAGGGGCCAGCGGCGTTGCGGGCGGCCTGTCGTTCGCGCTGCTCGGCGCGGGGCACCTGGTCGGGCTGTCGGTTGGCATTGCCATGCTGGCCGGGCTGGTGATCGCCTGGGGTATCGCAGTGCCGTGGCTGACCGCGGCTGCACCGCAAGCCGGTGACATTGCCGACTGGGCGACCACGGTGTGGGCCACCAAAGTGCGGTTCATCGGCGCTGGTGTGATCGCGGTTGCCGCAATCTGGACTTTGCTCAGCATCATCGGGCCGATCGTGCGCGGCATATCTTCGGCATTTGCCGCATCCCGGGTGCGCAGTGCGGGCGCTGTGATGCCGCTGCAGGAACGCGATATTCCGGTCGGGATCATCGGCGCGGTCATCATCGGTTCGCTGCTGCCGATCGGCTGGCTGCTGTGGTCGTTCATCGCCGATGGTCCGCTGGCCGATGATGCACTGCCGCTGATCCTCGGCACGCTCGGCTTCATCCTCGTCGCCGGGCTGATCATTGCGGCGGTGTGCGGCTATATGGCGGGGCTGATCGGCGCGTCGAACAGCCCGATATCGGGCGTCGGCATCCTCGCCATCCTCGCCGCCGCGCTGTTGCTCGCCGCCGGATTCAGCGGGCGCGATACCGCCGCGCTCACCGCCTACGCGCTGTTCGCCACCGCCATCGTGTTCGGCATCGCGACGATTTCCAACGACAATCTCCAGGACCTCAAGACCGGCCAACTAGTCGGCGCGACGCCCTGGAAACAGCAGGTCGCGCTGGTCGTCGGGGTATTGTTCGGCAGCATGGTCATCCCGCCGGTGCTGGCGCTGCTGGTCGAAGCTTATGGCTTTGCCGGAGCGCCCGGGGCCGGGCCCAGTGCGCTGCCTGCCCCGCAGGCGACGCTGATTTCCAGCCTCGCCAAAGGGGTGCTGGGCGGCGATCTGCAATGGGATCTGCTTGGCATCGGCGCGGTCATCGGCATCGCGGTCGTCGCGATCGATCTCGCGCTGGCACGCAGCGGGCGGATGCGGCTCCCCCCGCTCGGTGTCGGCATTGGCATCTATCTCCCCATGGCGACGACGCTCGCCGTGGTGGTCGGGGCGGTGGTCGGCCATGTTTACGATCGATTGGTTTCGTCCCACGCGGCCGATCCGGAACGCGGCCGGCGGATGGGGGTGCTGCTCGCCACCGGGCTGATCGTCGGCGAAAGCCTGATGGGCGTGATTTTTGCCGGTGCGGTGGTGGTCAGCGGCAGCGACAGCGTAATTGCCGTCGCGCCCGCCGCATGGGCACCGTTCGCCCTGCCGCTCGGCACAGCAGGCTTTGTGGCGCTCGCCGCCTGGCTTTATCGGCGGGCCGGTGCCGCCGCTCTCGCCCCCAACGAAAGCCTGACCCGATGATGCGCCATCTTGCCCTCGCGCTGCCGCTTGCCGCCCTTCTGTGCGCGATCGCCTCCCCCCGGAGCGCGGCAGCCCAGCCGGTCCCGCCTACCGCGACAGTCCCGCCTGCCACCGGCGATGCCCCAGTCCCCAACCGGTCGGTCACCCGGCACAGCGGCACTTTCAACGGTGTGCGGGTCGATTATGTCGCGACCACCGGCGAAACCTTTCTTCCCGGACCGGACGGCGCGCCGCGCGCCGCGATCTTTTCAACCAGCTATGTCAGGGCTGGCAACGACCCCAGCCGCCCGGTAACCTTCCTGTTCAACGGCGGGCCGGGTTCGGGATCGGTCTGGCTGCATATGGGGGCGTTCGGCCCGGTGCGGGTCGCCATCCCGTCGGAGGCGACCGACGACGGCGCGCCGCCCTATCCGCTGCTCGCTAATCCCGACAGCCTGCTCGACGTCACCGATATCGTCTTCATCGATCCCGTCGGCACCGGCTTTTCCTATGCTATGCCCGGTGTCGAGGCTTCGGACTATTATGGCGTCACGCAGGATGCGCGATCGATGGCGCAGTTCATCCGGCTGTGGCTGAACGAGCATGGCCGCTGGAACTCGCCCAAATATCTGGGCGGCGAAAGCTATGGCACCACCCGTTCTGCCGCCGTACTCAACCAGCTCGAGGGGCAATATAATGACGTCGCATTGAACGGCGTCATCCTGATTTCGACGGTGCTCGATTTCGGTGCCGGGGCCGACACTCCGGGCAACGAAGTGAGCTATGCGCTCAATGTGCCATCGATGGCGGCGACTGCGCTGTTTCACAACAAGACCAGCCACCCCGGCGGCACTGCAGCCTTCGTCGCCGAAGCGCGCGCCTGGGCGTTGGGGCCGTATCTTGCGGCGCTGATGCAGGGCAATGCGCTGCCTGCCGACCAGCGCGCCAGCATCCGCCGCGACCTCTCCCGCTTCACCGGTATTTCCGAAGCGTTCATTGATCGCGCCGACCTCAGGATCACCCCGTCGCGCTTTTACAAGGAGCTGCTGCGCGATCGCGGGCTGACCGTTGGCCGTCTCGATTCGCGGTACACCGGGGTCGACGCCGATAGCGCGGGCGAGGAGCCGGACAACGACCCGAGCTTTTACGGGATCGATGCGGGCTATACTGCCGCGATCAACGATCATGCACGGCGCACGCTCGGCTATCGCACCGACCGCAGTTACGTCACCATCGGCAGCGTCGGGGCGTGGGACTGGCGGCTGAATGCTGGACGGGACAGCGATACCTATATGAATGTCGCGCCCTATATTGCGCGTGCCCTGCGCGAAAACAGCGGGCTGCGGATTTTCAACGCACAAGGCTGGTATGATTTCGCGACACCATTCACGGCAGCCGAATATGCGCTGACCCGCAGCGGTTTTCCGCAGGACCGGATCACATTCCAATATTATGATGCGGGGCACATGATGTATATCCGCGACGCCGATCGCGCCAAGCTGAGCCGCGATATCCGCGCCTTTATCCGCGCCAGATAAGCGTCAGTCCATCGCCGCCAGCATCTCGGCGATGTCGACAAAGGCGAAGGCAACCGACGAATCGGCAAGGCCATAAGGCAGGAAAATCCGTTCCCCGACCCGCATCGCCCCGCAGCTGTAGACGACATTGGGGACATAGCCTTCGCGCTCATGCGCTTTTGCCGACAGCACGGGTTCGCGGGTGCGGGCGAGCACGATCGACGGATCGGCCTTGTCGAGCAGCACCGCACCGATCGAATATTTGCGCATCGCGCCGACCCCGTGAGTCAACAGCAGCCAGCCTTCGTTGATTTCGACTGGCGGCCCGCAATTGCCGATCTGCACCAGCTCCCAGGGATAGCGCGGCTCGAGCAACCGCTTGCCGCCCTGCCAATGGTCGATCCGGTCGCTTTCGAGCAGATAGAGGTTCTGGCCGTCCTGCCGCCCGATCATGCGATAGGTTTCGCCGATCTTGCGCGGGAACAGTGCCATGCCCTTGTTGACCGCCGCATCGCCGGTCATCGGTTGCAGGGTAAAGCTGCGGAAATCGCGGGTGCGCAGCAGTTCCGACTGGATGCTGCGTCCCGAATAGGCGGTGTAGGTGCCGACCCATTCGAAATCGCCGCCGCCATGATCGACCCGGGTGATCCGCAGATCTTCGAGGCCATTGGCCTGTGCTGCGGTGAACGGGAAAATGACGCTGCCGGTCAATGTACAATCGGGGTCGCGGTGCGCGATAACCGATCCGGCCGCCGGTTTGCCTTCGGGCCAGGCCGCATCGAGCGCGGTAGCGTAAGGCGTCTGCGGTGCCAGCGTCATCGTGCCATTAGAGCGGACGATGCCTTCGCGAAAGGCGATGGTGGAAATATGTCCTTCGCCCACCGCGCGCAGCGCCAATATGATGCGGATGCATCCGTCGGGCATACCGCTCTGGTCCGGATGGCGCGTGACTGACGGGTTCATCAACGCCGCAGCGGCATAGCTGTATTCATGGCAGAAATAGGCGCCGATCAACTGCTGGCGCGCATCGCTGAGCGTATCGGTATCCAGATCGATGACGGTCGCAACCTGAGTGAAACGGCGGCGGAACACCCGCCGGGTCTGCCAGTGGCGCTCCTCAAATTCGGCGAGGATCTGTTCAAGTTCCTCGATCGCATCGCTTTCGCTCAGCGCCAGCACCTGCGCCACCAGCTTTTCGGTGCGCGACGGATCGCCCGACTGGCTGTTCCACGCGAGATGAAAGGGTCGCACGACGACGCGCGATGGATCGGCAGACAAACGCTCTGCTAATTGTTCGATACGGATGGCTGCGGCCCTTTGCGCTGACGGCGCATCGCCCGCTCATCAGGCAAATACGCTGGGTCGATCCCTACCGGTCGCTCTTTCCCGAACAGCGTGCATCGCGCAAGTCGCCATCTGCAGAGCGAGTATGGATTCGGCCCCCTGATTGCGATTGACCCCTTGGGGAGACAGCCCGTCGTAGCAACCGCCATCGCCTGCACTGGCGACCGAGAGCGCAAGATCGTTCGCGCCGGTGAACCAGTCGAACGCGCGCTGCGCTTCGTCCAGCCAGCGTGCCTGCCCCGTCACGTCGAAAGCAACCAGACAGGCATCGACAGTCGCCGTCGCTTCCAGCGGTTGCTGGTCGAAACGGCGCGGCGGGGCATATGTTGCCCCGAAACTGTCGGTGCCAACGGGGCGGAAGTGGCCGCGCTTGCTGGTCTGCTGCGCAACGATCCACTCGAGCGTTTCAAGACCGAGGGTCAGCATCGCCTGATCGCCAAGCGCCCGGCCAGCGCGAAACAGGGCCTCAGGCAGCCGGGCATTGTCATAAGCGAGGACGATTTCGAACCACGGCCATTCGGGGCGGCGGCTGGTTGCGACCAGACCCGCCAGCACGGCACCACCATTGGCCAGGATGGCGCGCGCGTCCGCGTCGCCCGGTCGGGCCTGGAGCAGTGCCTCAGCCCCAAGCATCATGAAGGCGGTGGTGCGCGGCGAAGTGAATTCGGCAGCGATCGGCAGTGCCTGGCCGAGAAGATGGATCGCCCACTGGCGCAGCGCCTGGGTTGGCGCTTCGGCGGCGGCCACCCCCAGTGCCCAGACCGCACGACCATTGCTGTCGTCCGATCCTTCGCTTTCCAGCCAGTCGCGATTATACCCCATGAAATTGCGGAAGCGGCGACTGTCCGGATTCCACGCATGCTGCATGAATGCGGCATAGGTGGTGGCCAGCGGTTCGGCGCGATGGCGCAAATCCGCTCCCGCCCGACACGCCAGGATCAGCCCGCGGGCATTATCGTCGATACAATAGCCATGGTTGCGATCCGGCACATGATAGATGCCGTGCTGCAACATTCCAACGCCGTCGGTCATCCGTTCAACAGCGGCGAGATCGAGCGGAGGCAAGGTCCGGTCGGCAGCGTTTTCTGCCGAGCGGATCGGCACCGGGCGAAGCGCGATCGCCGTTCCGATGACGGTTGCCATCGCCTTTGCGTTCTCCGCCCAAGTCATGCTGCGCCCGACCTGCCAGGTGCGCACGGCGACTGAATCACGCAGCGCATCATCGCCGAGCAAAGCGGAAATCGCGGCTGCAAAGCCGGATGCATCGCCAAAATCGACGAGCGTGCCGACTCCGTCGGCCAAAATCTCGCGGGCGTGAACATAGGGTGTCGACACAACCGGACGGCCCATCGCCACCGCATAAGCCAGCGCGCCCGAAGTCACCTGCTGAGGGTTGGCGTAAGGGGTGGCATAGACGTCAGCCGCCTGTAGCCAGTCGAGCAGATCGTCGTCATCAAAGAACCGGTCTTCGAACCGCACTGCGTGTGCAACGCCCAGAGCCTTTGCCTGAGCGACCAACGATGCGCGATAGGCTTCGCCATGGCTGCGCTTGACCGCCGGATGGGTGGCGCCAAGCACATAATAGAGTGCATCGGGTTGATGTTGGAGGATAGCGGGAAGGGCGGCGATCATCGTGTCGATGCCCTTGTTCGGGGCAAGCAGACCGAACGTCATGATGGTTGGACGCCTCGGCAGGCCAAGCTTTTGCCGGGCCACCGCCGTGGCGATCATCGCGCGATCAGGAATGCCATGCGGGATGACCGACACCGAAGCCGCATCGACACCGTAGCGTTCGGCCAGGATAGTCCGGCCATGATCGGCCATCACGACAAGCCGGTCGGCGCGATCGACGATGGCCCGCATCACCCGCTCTTCATCGGCATTGGGCTTGCTCAATATCGTGTGCAGCGTGACGACCACCGGCAAAGCAGTACGGCGCAGCAGGTCGAGCAGATAGTCCCCGGCCACTCCACCGAAAATTCCGAATTCATGCTGGACCCACAGCGCCATCGTTCCGGCATCATCGATCGTTGCCGCAGCATCAATATAGGCCGACCGATCATTCTGGGCGATCCTGTGGATGGCATCCGGATAGACGATACCGCCATGGCCGTCATCCATCGCATAATGATCCACCACAAGCTCAGGGAAGGCAGACGAAAGCGCCGCAACGCTATGGCTGGTGTAGGTGGCGAGGCCGCAGCGCCGTGGCATGGCATTGCCGATGACCGCAATGCGCGGGCATAGCTCTTCGCCATCCGCGCATGTCTGACGGGCAAAGTTCGCAAGGTTGGAATCGATTTGCATCGCGGCATTCCCGGACAGGAGAGAAGGGGAAGGGCCGCCGCTTTGTTGCGGCTTGCGCCTTGCTGTTCAACAAACCCGGGAGCGACCGGATTGTTCCGGCGCATGCGATATGGCTGCTGTTTGCAATGGCCGACGCCGGACTGGCGATCGCGTCAGCTTTCGAAGAATCTGGCCGCGACATCCCGCGCGATTCGCGCCGGTCGCAATGTATCCGCGCACACGCAGCACCAGCTCGATTTCACTTCGGCCAGCACCTCTTCGCCGCGCTTTATGACGGTATCGTAGAAAGCGCGCGCGCCATGAATACGATCGAGCACCACGGTGGCCACCACATCGTCGTCGAGAAAGGCGGGACGACGATAGGTAATCTCGTGCTTGAGCGCGACCCACAAATGTTCGGCCACTGCCTGCGGCGGCGCGATGCTGCGCCAATGCGCCAAAACTGCCTCCTGAACCCAGTTCAGATAGTTGGCGTTGTTGACATGCCCCATGAAATCGATGTCGCCCGCCGCGACACGGATCGGATAATCATGGCTGGTGGCGATGCTCATGTGTGAGATATTAGAGTAAATCGGCCACGCGATAAAGACGGGCCGCCGACTATATTATCGCCGTGGTTACAAAGCCGCGCTTCTACCCCCGGCCACGATAGCCAGCGACACCCTGATCGGGCAACCACAGGCCAGCGGGCGGCGGGCCGGATTGCCAGAAGACATCGATAGGGATGCCGCCGCGCGGATACCAATAGCCGCCGATCCTGAGCCAGGTCGGCTGCATCTCGTCGAACAAACGGCGACCGATGCCGACTGTGCAATCTTCATGAAATGCCTGATGGTTGCGGAAACTGGTCAGGAACAGCTTGAGCGACTTGGATTCGACTATTGCGGCGGCAGGCGCATAGTCGATGACGATATGCGCAAAATCCGGCTGTGCGGTCACCGGGCAGAGCGAGGTGAATTCCGGGCTGACAAAGCGCACGCAAAACAGCTCTCCGGCGCGCGGATTGGGCACGTAATCGAGCACCGCTTCGTCGGGGCTCATCGGCTGGACGCTCGACTGACCGAGGAATTTTGGCGACGGGCCGGGCGTGTCGCCGCGTGGAGGGGGGTTGACCATGGCTGCGCTTTAGCCACAGGCGAAGCCCATGTCACGCCGAAGCCCATGCCAAATTCAAGCCCGCGCCAGAGCCCGCGCTGCTGCGCCGCGTTGCGCACCGTCAACCCGTCCGGACCGTTCGACCGACCTGTCATGATGTCCCGCTGCACTCTTTTGAGCAGTATCGCCCTGCTGTCCGCCATCGCGCCGACCGGCGTTGCCGGACAGGATACCAATGTGCCGACAGCCGCGCCGCCTACCGCTCCGCCAGGCGTGCAGGGGCCACCCGACGGGCTGATCGTACCGCCCGGCCCCGCCCAGCGCCCGTTTCCGCGCCCGGACCCGCTACCCGCGCCGACGCCAGCCCCGACCCCGGCACCTCGCCAGACGCCCGGGCCGGCGCCGGCCGCTGGCCCCGCCACACCACGCCAGCAGCCCCAACCACCGCCCGCAGCGGCGCGCTCAGCGCCCGCGCCGACACCAGCACCAACGCCTGCTCCCCTGCCATCGATACCGGCGCCTTTTCCTGCGCTGCCCGAACCGACCAGCATCCCGACCAGCGATGCGCCGCCGCCGATCAGCACTGCGTCACCGGCGGCGGCGCTGCCCGCCGAGCCCGCCAGCACTCTGCCGGAATGGTTGCCGCTTGCGGCGATTGGCGCAGGGATTGCAACGATCAGCGCAGGCTGGCTGTGGTGGCGCAGGCGCGGCGGATCGTCGGCACTGCCTGCCGCCGAACAGCCCGCCATTGCCGCCCCGCCGCTCGTCAGGCCGGACCCGCCGATTGCCAAAACCATTGCCAGGCCTGCCACCATTACCGCGCCGACCGCGCTTGGTCGCCGCGCCGACCTCAGCATTGTGTTCGAGCCGCTTTCCGCGCAATCGACGCTGATGAACCTTCGCATCCGTTACGCGATCACCGTCACCAACAACGGCAGCATCGATGCCGCAAACATCGCGGTCAGAATCGGCCTGTTTGCGGGATCGGGGGTCAATCCTCAGGGCATTGGCCAATGGATCGGCCTTGATGGCGAAGCACCGCACCATGGCATCGCCAGCGTCGCCGCCGGTGGGGCGCACCGTTTCGAAGGCGAACTCGCTGCGCCGCTCGATGCGCTCGATCCGATGACTGTCGATGGCCGCAGGCTGGCGATTCCGCTGGTCGCGGTCGATGCGCGCTATGGCCACGCACCGGGCGAGGCGCCGATCGAGGGGCAATGCGCGCGATCGTTCGTGATCGGACGCGAACCGATGCGAAAGGACGGCAGCGCACCTGCTAAACTTGCGCCGTTCCGGATCGATCAGGGGCCAGCAAGCTTTGCGCCGCTGGGTTTGCGCGATACCGGCATCGGCAAGGTGGCATGACCCAGCCGACCATTTTGCCCGCACGAGGCAATCGACCATGACCGTGGTTATCCCGATACTTGGCGATCAATTGTCGATGTCGCTGTCCTCTCTGGCCGACGCCGACCCTGTCGATACGGTGTTGCTGATGATGGAGGTTGCCGAGGAGGCAACTTATGTGCGTCATCACAAAGCCAAGATCGCGCTGATTTTCGCCAGCATGCGGCACCATGCCGCTGCGCTCGAAGCCGCCGGATGGCGCATCGACTATGTGCAAATCGACGATGCCGACAATTCGGGCAGTTTCACCGGCGAAGTCGCCCGTGCCATCGCGCGGCACGATCCATCGCATATCGTCGTCACCGAACCTGGCGAATGGCGCGTGCTTGCCGCAATCGAGGCCTGGGAAACGCTGTTCGGCGTGCCCGTCACCATCCGCGAGGACAGCCGTTTCATTGCCAGCCACATGGCTTTCACCGCCGGCGCTGGCACGGTCTTCGCCACCATCGGCACCGGCGGGATCAACCAGCGCAACGTCAACACCGCGGACCCCGAGGCCGGCTACTTCGCCGCGTACGCC
>JANNMK010000097.1:0-7501 GCA_031397785.1 Sphingomonas sp.
ATTGTGAAAGAACAGCGCAAATCCCTCGGCCACACCATCGACTTCGCCGATCAGCACCTCGGCATAGGGCCGCGCCCCGAACAGCTTGGCACTCAGCGTCGCCTCATCGAACCGCACCGCATGCGCCAACCGCTCATAGTCGGCGAGCGCCCGGATGAGTTCGGCGATCAGCGGCAGGTCGGCGAGAGCTGCGGGGCGGATGGAGAGGGTCATTGAATCACTATCTTCGGGGCTGTGACGAGTTGTCGTTCAATGGTCGGCAAAGCGTCCCACACAGCGCGCTCGCAGCGCAGCGCATTGTCCAGCGACTCCTCAAGAGCGGCCAGATCGCCTCTCTCCAAAGCCCCTCTCCAATTCGTCGGGCGCCACCCACGGCAACCAAAGCTGTAACTACAGTAGCAACGGCCGCCCGCCCAAGTCCCGCCCCGTCGATTTCCGTCACGCCATCACGCCGCCTGCTTGCCGTGAGTCACATCCATGCTCAGGCTCACGCCCGCGTCGATTTCCGCCGCCTTGGCTTCGACGAGGCTGACGATGTGGGCGATCATGCCGTCGTCGGCGACATGATGGTCAGTGACGCCCGACAGGTAGACCATATGCTTGCCATTGCCGCCGCCGGTGATGCCGATGTCGGTTTCGCGCGCTTCGCCGGGGCCGTTGACGACGCAGCCGAGCACTGAAAGCGACATCGGCGTGCGGATATGGCTCAGCGCCTCTTCCAGTTTTTCGACGGTGCGGATCACATCGAACCCCTGCCGAGCGCAGCTCGGGCAGGAGACGACCCGCACACCGCGCGTCCGCAGACCCAGCGATTTGAGGATATCATAGCCGACGCGCACTTCCTGTTCAGGCTCGGCGGACAGCGAAACGCGCAGCGTATCACCAATGCCGAACCACAGCAGCGAGCCCAGCCCGATCGACGATTTGACCGTCCCCGAAATCAGGCCGCCCGCTTCGGTGATGCCCAGGTGCAGCGGGCAATCGACCGCTTCGGCAAGCTGCTGATAGGCGGCGACCGCGAGGAACACATCGCTCGATTTCACCGCAACCTTATACTCGTGGAAATCATGATCCTGCAGCAGCCGGATATGATCGAGCGCGCTTTCGACCAGCGCTTCGGGGCAGGGTTCGCCATATTTTTCGAGCAGATCGCGTTCGAGGCTGCCGGCATTGACCCCGATGCGGATCGCGCAGCCATTGGCCTTGGCGGCGCGCACCACCTCGGCGACCCGGTCGGCCGATCCGATGTTGCCGGGGTTGATGCGCAGGCAGGCCGCGCCTGCGTCCGCCGCCTCCAGCGCACGTTTATAGTGGAAATGGATGTCGGCGACGATCGGCACATGCGCGGCGCGGACGATCTGTTTGAGGCCGGCGGTCGATGCTTCGTCGGGGCAGGACACGCGGATGATGTCTGCGCCTGCCTCTTCGCAACGGCGGATCTGGTTGACGGTGGCACGGACGTCTTCCGTCGGTGTATTGGTCATGGTCTGTACGGTAATCGGCGCATCGCCGCCGACGGGGACATTGCCGACCATGATCTGGCGCGACGGACGGCGGACGATATCGCGCCAGGGACGAACGGACATAACACCTCATCGGGTCCGGGCGCGCAATGGCGTGCCGGACACGCTCTCTATACTCCCGCCTGTTGCGCCGATGCAACAACGCCGCGCCCGGACGATGGCTGGTATCGCTTTTTCCTTGTGCAACGCACCATTGCGAGTCACTAACGACGGGATGCGGAACGCTATCCAGCGCTCAGGACCAGATCCCGGGTGCAACAGAGATGGTGCCGCGCGCAGGTGGGACGATACGCAACAACCTGAAGGGGTTTCTTAATGCGCACGTCCATGAAGGCCATTGCGGCCATCGCTCTTCTCTCCGCCGCCACACCGGCGCTCTCCCAGACGACAACTCCCGCAACCGGCACTGACGCCGCAACCGCGACCGAGGCCGATCCGCCAAGCGACTTCACGGTCACCGGCGGGGTCACGGTGGTCAGCGATTACCGGTTTCGCGGTGTCAGCTTCTCCGCCGAAGACATCGCCATCCAGGGCACGTTCAACATCAATCACGCGTCTGGCCTTTATGTCGGCGTCTGGGGTTCCAGCCTCGATGACACGCCGGTCTTTGGCCACACTGAAATCGATCTCTATGCCGGCTATACGACCGAAATCGCCTCAGGCACTGCGATCGATGTCGGCCTGCTCTATTATTACTACCCCAACGGCCAGGATGCCTTTGGCAACAGCGACTATTTCGAACCTTATGCGTCGATCAAGACAACCATCGGCCCGGTCAGCGCCAAACTGGGCGCCGCTTACGCGTTCGATCAATCGGCGCTGACCGGTGACAATATTTACGTCTTCACCGATCTTGGCCTCGGCATCCCCAACACGCCGGTCACGCTCGCGGCTCACCTCGGTTATTCGGACGGCAGCCTCGCGTTCGGCAGCAGCTATTGGGACTGGTCGCTCGGTGCCGATGTGGCGCTCGGCAGCGGCCTCACCGCCGGCGTCCGCTATATCGACACCGACCTTGACCAGCTGACCGGTATCCCGGCGGCGGACACACTGTATGACGAAACCATTTTGTTCACGCTGGGCGTCAGTTTCTGAACCGCAAATAACCGCCGAAAAAAACGATGCCGTCGGCCGCAACTGCCGGCGGCATCGCTGCTTCCATTGTTCGATCAGGTGCTAGCGATCGCCGTGCCTATATTGCGCTTGCGCCGCAGTCCCGCGCCGACAACACCGAAACCGACGATCATCATCGCCCAGGTCGCGGGTTCGGGTACGGCCCCGAGCGCCGAAGAACTGGCGCTGACGAAACTGCTGGTAAACGGGTTGATGCTGTTCACCCGATAGGATGATGCGCTGCTCTGGAAAAACAGGTTGACGCTAGTCCCGGCCGCGGTGGCAAAGCCTAGGCCGCTGCCGTCGACAAAGCTCGGTCCGGTCAGATAGTAAAGATTGTTGGCCCCGAACGGCGATGCAAGCCCGGTGATGGCCGATCCATTGAATGTCCCTTGGACACCGGTAATTCTCTGCGCAGTAAAACCGCGGCTGTCGAATGTGACATCATCGGTGGTCACTGTGCCTGTGCCGCGCACTGGGCCGCCGAACAGGGGAGTGGTCGTTTCGAAATCGAAAATAAAATCGGCCGATATGGCGGGTGTTGTGCTGAATATCGCAGCTGCAGTCGTAACGATTAGTGCTAGTCGGGTCTTGCGCATCATGATGGGCCTTCGCGTTGGTGATTCCCCCCGCGATGGTCAAACACCGCGCCCGGTGTTTGTTCCTTTGTATTGATGATTTATTAAGCATCTTTTTCGCTGGTAATCGCAAGCCATGTCCTGCCGGTCAGCATGGGGCATCAGGGCCATGGCACCGGAACAACCGGCCTACCCCAGCGCTACCTGCTTCTCCTCGGCCAGGCGATCAAGCTCGGCGCGGCTCAGTTTCTGCGCCGCCGATTTCAATTGCCCGCACGCCGCCATGATGTCGCGCCCGCGCGGGGTGCGCACCGGTGCGGATATACCAGCGGCAAAGACAATGTTCGAAAACCGCTTGATCCGTTCGGGCGTCGAACATTCGTAAATCGCGCCGGGCCACGGGTTGAACGGGATCAGGTTGACCTTGGCGGGCAGGTTATAGTGGCGGAGCAGCCGCACCAGCTCAGCTGCGTCGGCATCGCTGTCATTCTTATCCTTGAGCATCACATATTCAAACGTGATGCGCCGCGAATTGCCGGCACCGGGATAGGCGGCGCAGGCGGCAAGCAGTTCGTCGATGCCATATTTGCGGTTGATCGGCACGATCTCGTCGCGCACTTCCTTGGTCACCGCATGAAGCGAAACGGCGAGATTGACGCCGATTTCCTCGCCAGCGCGTGCCATCATCGGCACCACGCCCGAGGTGGAGAGGGTAATCCGGCGGCGCGACAGACCCAGCCCATCGCCGTCCATGACGATCTTCATCGCATCGCGCACGCCGTCGAAATTATACAGCGGCTCGCCCATCCCCATCAGCACGATGTTGGTCAGCAGCCGCCCGTCGGCGGTGTAATGCGGCGCGTCGTCATCCTCGTCGGCCTCATCATGGGTCGAATGCATCGACCCCTTGGGCCATTCGCCCAGCGAATCGCGCGCCAGCATCACCTGTCCGACTATCTCCCCCGGCGTCAGGTTGCGCACCAGCCGCATCGTCCCGGTATGACAGAAACGGCAATTCAATGTGCAGCCGACCTGGCTCGAAATGCACAATGTTCCGCGCGTTTCATCGGGGATGAACACCATTTCATACTCATGGCCATCGGCGGTCGACAGCAGCCACTTGCGCGTCCCGTCGTTCGATGTCTGCGCGGTGACGATTTCGGGCCGCCCGACGACAAAATGCTCGGCGAGCCAAGGCCGCATCGTCTTTGCGATGTCGGTCATCCCGTCGAAATCGGTAACCCCGCGATGATAGATCCAGTGCCACAGCTGCTTCGAGCGCAGCTTGGCTGCCTTGGCATCGAGCCCGGCGGCTTCGAGGCGGCTGCGGATATCCTCGCGCTTCAGCCCCAGAAGATCGGTCTTGCCATCGGGACGCACCACGGCGTCACGGGCGACCGGCACAGGGTCGATGGTGCCGGCAATCGGCATGGCGGGGGTGGCGATACTGGTCATGATGCGCAGGCGCATAGCGGCAAATGATGGGTTTTTCCATTGCCCTCGGTTGGGGCGCAGCTATCGTCCCCGGCGGGGGCGACAATCTCTCAAAGGATCAGCGCATATGTGCGACGATATCACCGAAACCGAAAACGGCCACTGGCTGCTGGGTCGCAAAGTAGCGCGGCGCGAACTGGCGGTCATGGGCGCAGGCGCCGCCGCTTTTGCGTTGCTGCCGGGCTGCGCCACTGCGGGGGATGCCCCCGTTGCTCTTCCGGTGTCGCGCACCGTGGAAATCGCCACCCCCGATGGCACCGCCGACGCATTTTTCGTGCATCCCGCGCGCGGCAAGCATCCCGCCGTGATCCTGTGGCCCGACATCGCCGGGCTGCGCGATGCCTATAAGGCGATGGCGACGCGGCTCGCAGGGGCGGGCTATGCCGTGCTGGTCGTCAACCAATATTATCGTTCGGCCCGCGCTCCTGTGCTGGCCAGCTTTGCCGAATGGCGTACCGATGCGGGCCGCGCGCGGCTCCAGCCAATGATCGCAATGCTCAACCCGGCACGCACCACCAGCGATGCCGGCGCGTTGATCGCCTGGCTCGACCGCCAGGCAGCGGTCGATGCGACCAGGAAGATCGCCAGCAGCGGCTATTGCATGGGCGGGCCGTTCACGCTGCGCACCGCCGCCGCCAATCCGTCGCGCGTCGGTGCGATCGCCAGCTTTCATGGCGGGGGGCTCGTCACCGACACCCCCGATAGCCCGCATCTGCTGTTCGACGATATCCGCGCCGCGATGCTCATCGCCATCGCCCAGAATGACGACGAGCGCGCACCGACGCACAAGGATGTGCTGCGAACCAGCGCAAGCACTGCGGGCCGTACCGCAGAGATCGACGTCTATCCCGCGCAGCACGGCTGGTGCACCATCGATTCGCCGGTCTATGCCGAGCCCGAGGCGGAGCGGGCGTGGGCGCGGATGCTGGCGCTGTTTGCCGGGACGTTATGAGGACGACCCCATGATCGACCGCATCTTCACCGCCATTGCCTCGCGCGTGTCCGGCCTGGCGGGGCAGCCGCTGGCGTTCATCGTGGCGCTCGGCGTGATCGTCGTCTGGGCAGTGACCGGGCCGCTGTTCGGATTTTCGGACACATGGCAGCTGGTGATCAACACGTCGACCACCATCATCACCTTCCTGATGGTGTTCGTCATCCAGAACAGCCAGAATCGCGACGCCGCAGCATTGCAGGCCAAGCTGGACGAACTGATTCGTACCAGCCGCAACGCGCGCAACGAATTCATCGGCATCGAACATCTGACCGCCGACCAGCTCGAACGCATCCGCGCCGCGCTTGAACGCGAGGCGGTGGCAGCAGAAGAAGGGCGGGCGGCGAGCCATGCCGCGGTATCGCGGTTGCTGGAGCGGCTCTAGCGTCGCACACACCCCAGCGCCGCTGCATCCATGGCCGTCGCCGCGCCGCGCAGCCGCCAGCGGGCGCTGACCCCGCCAGCCGTCACGGTCATCGACGCCGTGCCGCGCATCGCCGCAACGATGGCGGCGTCGGCGCGCGCATCGGCTGCCCACAGTCCGTTGCCACGCGCCGTCAACGCAAAACGGCGGCTGCCGAGCGCAATGCTGGCGGGCGTGCCCGCGCCAATAGGGCGTGCAAGGCGGATGTAAATCTGCCCCCGCACCCGCGCCCCGGGCCAGTATCCGACCGTGGCATAGCCGTCGCCACTGTCAGGCTGGGCGATCGCATAGCAGCGCAGCGCCGTGGACCCGGTCGCGGGATCGCGAAACGCGCCCCAATTTTCGAACACACCCAGCGAATCGCGGGCAAGGGCAGGGGATGCGGCAGGCACGGCCAGTATCGCTAGCATGGCCAGTGTAGCCAGTCTCACTCGCGCATCCCCTTGGCATCGACGCGGATCGCCTTTTCCACTCCGCCGCCGATCATCACCAGCGATCCTTGTGCTATCGACGGCGCAACAGGTATGCCAAAACGCGGGTCAGGATCGAGACCGAGCAACAGCCCGCGCAGCACCCGGCTTGACATGCCGTGCATCACCACCAGCATGTCTTCGCTGTCGTCATCGGCCTGGCGGTCGGCAAGCCAGTGGTTCAGTCGTGCGCCGACATCGGCGTAGCTTTCGCCGCCCTCGGGCACCTGCGTGAACAGGCCTGTTTCCGAACAGATGAAATTGCCCGATTCGGCGATCAGTTCGGCATAGGGCCGCCCGCCCCATTGGCCGGTGTCGATCTCGCGCAGCCGGGCGTCGGTGACGATGCTGTGATAATCGCCGCCGATATATTCCGCCATGATCGCCATCGTCTGGAGCGCGCGGCCCGATGGCGATGACCATAATGACAGCGTCTGCATCGTCCCCAACCAGTCGGCCAGCGCCGCGCCCATTGCCTCGGCTTGGGCCATTCCGGCGCGGGTCAGGGGCGTGTGCGGCGTATCGCCCTGCATTCGCTGCGCTGCGTTGAACACGGTCTCGCCATGCCGGGCGATGAACATACGGCCATTGGCTGCCATCGATTGGGTTCTCCTGCTTTCGTCTGCCCGTCACGCCCCTAGTGCGGCTTGCCACCGTGGTCGGCAATAGCCAAACAGAGACCCCCGTTCGCCTTGCGAGTCGCGGGCGGGGCGTTACAGATGGACGGATATCGGGCGGGGGGGAATCGGCCAGTTGCGGCTGCCCCCCCGTGCGGCACATGAACAGAACAGGACAGGGCATGCAGGCGAAAATCGAACGGGCGGTGTTGTTGCGATGCCTCGGCCATATCCAGTCGGTGGTCGAACGGCGCAACACGATCCCGATCCTGTCGAACGTCCTCATCGAAG
>JANNMK010000179.1:0-3416 GCA_031397785.1 Sphingomonas sp.
TCGGTCGTTACGCGATCGACACCAGGCCCGGTCCAGTAAAGCCCGGCGGCAAAGCCGGTGGACACAAGCAACGCTGCGCCGAGGGCCAGCGTGCCGGGGTGGCGATGCCATGGGCGATCGCTGCCGCCGCCAGTGCCGCCGCCAGCGGGCCCGCCGCCAGTGTGCCCGCTGCCTGCCGGTCCGGTCGGCAGCGGTCCATCGTCGACGCTCGCTGAACCAGAGGGCGCGGCTGCACCTGCTGCCAATGGCGCAGGCTGTACGGCGACGGCTGCCGCAGCTGTCGCGGTTGGCGGCGGCTGGTTTGCCCCATCGGCGAACAGCGGCAGTCCGGCCGCCGATGCCGGGCTGGGCGAGGGCCTGGGCGATCGGCCAGCGCCCGCCCCCCCTGCTTCATCCGCGAGCAGGCGGTCGAGTTGCGATTCGATGACCGGCGGATCGTCTGCACGGCCAGGAATCGGCGCCGCATTGGCCAGCGCACGCGCAGTTTCACCGACTTTGGCCCCGACCATCGCGGCACCGCTGCCCAATCCGGCGCGGGCGCTTTGTGTCCCTTTGGATAGGCCGTCGCGTGCGGCATCGGCGGCTGCCCTGACGCGCGGTGCAGCGGCTGCGGCGGCGCTGGTGCCTGCCCGTGCGGCGATTGCTGCTGCAGTTCTGGCCGCTTCCCCGCTTTTTTCCGCCCCGGTTCGCACCCCGGCACCGATCGCGGTGGCTGCGCCGCGCGCGCGCCGCCCGAGTTCAAGTCGTTCGACCTTTGCGGGAATGTCGGCCCGTTCGCCCAGACGGATCGTCCAGTCGGCGAATGCAGCCATCGCGGCTGACAGGCGCTGGCCGATGCCCGGCGGGGCAGCGGGCGATGCGGGCGGCATCGCTATCGGCCGGGCCAATAATTCGTCGGCGCTGATCGGGCCGCTGCGGATGGGCGGTCGATTGCGATCCGCATAATCGGCGCCAGCGCCGGTTGGCCCGCCGCCAGATTGCGCGGGGCCGGTTTGTCCGCGCGTAGTCGGCAAAGGAGCCGGGCGCGCGACGTCCGGCCCGGCACCCGGCGCAGCGGCCGTTCCGTTGTTGCGCAGCCATGGCTGATAATGGTCGTCCTGGCCCCCGGCCCCGCGATTGTCTGTCATGCGCCCCTCTGACGTCCGCCGCCATGCCCGCCTGGCTGGGCGGACGGATGCGGATCATTACTGGCGGGACCTACCCCGTCTTCGTTCCTGGTCCAAGCGGGCACGCGCCACCAATGCGATATCCTGTGCACGTAATGCATCGGGCGTATTGGGGGGCAGCACCGAAAGCGCATTTTCGGCGCTGACCAGCGCCAGTTGGGTCTGCCCGGTCAGCACATGCCGTTCGGCGCTGGCCAGAGCGGCGCGTGCTTCATCGCCATTATGGGCATAGACGATGCCGAGCTGATACCAGGCGAAAGGATTGGCGTTGTCGCGGTTGACCGCGGCGCGCAGCACCCCTTCGGCTTCGGCATAATTCGCATTGTCTTCGGTGGCGATCAGCGCGTGGCCGAACAGCGCGGCAATCAATGGCTGCTGACTGGTGGCAGCGACGGCGGCGCGCAGCGGCGGCAGGGCTTCGGCCGGTCGGCCCGATTCGAGCAGGATCTGGCCCTTGAGTTCGAGGAAATAGGGGTCGTTGGGGGCGGTCGCCAGCAATGCCTCGGCCTCCGCCAGCGCGCGATCGGGGTGCGCGCTCTTGTGCCAGGCATAGGCCCGGGCGTAGCGCGCGGGCATCGATGTATCGGTCGCCGGATAGCGTTGCATGGTGAGCCGCGGTTCGTTGACGAAACCGCCGAGCTTGGCCTTGACCCGCTGGAAGCGCGCTTCGAGGCTCGCCGGTGTCGGCCGGTTCCACGCCGGATCGACGCTGTAGGTATCGCGCAGATATTGCACCCGGTCGCCCGACAAAGGGTGGGTGCGGCCATAGGCCTGATCGTCGTCCTGCGGCACATTGTAGCGGAATTCGAGATTCTGCAGCTTCATGAAGAAATCGACGCTGCCGCGCCCGCTGATCCCCGCCGCAGACAGATAGCGCGCACCGGCGGCATCTGCCGTCGATTCCTGGACCCGCGAAAAAGCGAGATAGCTGCCGAGCGCCGCCTGTTGCCCGGCGCCCAATATGCCCATGCCCGCTTCGCCCGAGCCCGCCGCCATCGCCACCGCGCCGAGCAGCAGCGACAAGAGCGCGATGGTCGTCGCGCGTTCCTGTCCCGATGTGTTGATGACATGGCCGCCCGCGACATGGCCAAGCTCGTGGGCGATGACGCCCTGCACCTGATTGGCATTGTCCGACGCCTCGATCAGGCCCGAATGGATGTAGACGATCTGCCCGCCAGCGACGAAGGCGTTGATGCTGGGATCGCCGATCAGCACGATGCGGACATCGGCGGGGCGAAGGCCGGCGGCGCGAATCAGGGGTGCCGACATATCGGCGAGCAATGCCTCGGTTTCGGCATCACGCAGGATCGACTGGGCGTGGACCGGCGTGGCCGACAGCGCGAAAGCCAATATGGTGGCCAGAAAAAGCCGCGAAAATGCCGCGATACCAGTCAGAAATCTGCCGGAAAGGGGCGAAAAAGCCGGGTCGAAAGGCTGGACAGTCATCGTGGCGCGTTCCTTTTGCCCCAGCAATTGACCGGCCCGGTTGAACCGTCGCTGAAGCGTGGACGTGCGGTGCCGTTCCCCCGGCACTGCACGTCTACGCCAGATGGGTTATGCGCCGAACGTGCGCTGCCACCAACCGCGTTTGCGATCGCCGTCTTCGCCATCCTCTTCGCCGCCATCGGCAGGAAAGGCAGGTGGCGGCGCAGCGACGCTGGCATCGGCATCGGCCTTCTTTGCCCGGCTGGCCCGTTTGGGTTTGGCGGGCGCGGGCTGTTCGACCGGATCGGCTGCCGGTGCTTCGGCGACGGGCTGCGCTGCGTCGGCTTCGGCTTCGGCTTTTTTCGAGCGGCGGCGCTTTGGCTTGGCGAGCGTCTCGTCGCTGTCGGGCAGTGCGGTTGCGGCGATCGGTTCGGCGTCAACCACAGGCTTGGCCACGGACGCGTCGACGTCGGCATCAGCCTTGCGGGTGCGGCGGCGCTTGGGCTTGTCAGGCGCGGTAGTGTCGTCGCTGGTGTCCGGTGCGCGGGCTGCCGCCGGCTCGTTTGGCTGGTCGGCGGTGCCGGAGGGGGCGTCATCGCTGCCGCCGTCCTGCGTTGCAGTGGCTTCGCCGCCTTCGCTGCCGCCGCGACGGTTGCGACCACCTCTGCGGCCACGGCGGCGGCGCCGCGCGCCTTCGCCTTCGCCATCGCGCGGGGCATCGCCGGTGTCGCGTGCTTCGGTGCGCTGTTCACCGCCGTCGCCGCCGTCGCCATCAGCGCCATCGGCAGCGACGATTTCGCCGGTGTCGCTGCGGTCGCCGTTGCC
>JANNMK010000153.1:0-6443 GCA_031397785.1 Sphingomonas sp.
GAGTATTCTGGAAATCGAGGATCGGCTTGCCGAATGCCTTGCGGTCGCGGGTAAACTCCACCGTATCGTCGAACGCGCGCTGCGCCGATGCCTGCGACGATATGGCGATCGACAGCCTCTCTTGAGGAAGCTCGCTCATCAGATAGATGAACCCCTTGCCCTCTTCGCCGAGGCAATTGGTCATCGGCACGCGCACGTCGTTGAAGAACAGCTCGGACGTATCCGCTTCATCCTGGCCGATCTTGTCGAGGTTTCGGCCCCGCTTGAAGCCTTCCCGGTTCGCCTCGACCAGCAGGATCGAAATCCCCTTATAGGCCGGCTGCACCTCGGTATCGGTCTTGACGCAGACCAGCACCAGATCGGCGTTCTGGCCGTTGGTGATATAGGTCTTGCTGCCGTTGATGACATAATGATTGCCATCCTTTTTCGCCGTGGTCCGCATGCTCTGGAGGTCGGACCCGGTGCCCGGCTCGGTCATCGCGATCGCGGTCACGACATCGCCCGACACCAGCTTGGGCAGCCATTCGCGCTTCTGTTCCTCGGAACCATAGCTCACCAGATAATTGACGACGATGTCCGACTGCAGCGAAAACCCGGTGGTCACCCGCCCATAATAGGCGCTCTCTTCATCGACGATGGCGTTATAGCCGAAATCGAGTCCCAGCCCGCCATATTCCTCGGGCACGGTCGGGCACAGCATGCCCAGCGCGCCGGCCTTTGGCCAAACGCTCTTGGGCACGATCTTGTCTTCGGCCCATTGCGCGGCATTTGGCGCGATCTCGGTTTCGAGGAACTGGCGCACGGTGCGGCGAAACGCCTCATGGTCCTCGGTATAGGCGCTGCGTGGAATGACATCGAGCGACATGGCAATCTCTCCGGGCTGTTCTGCTTTGGTGATCCAGCTTCGCTGCAGACACAACCTTACGTTTACGCAAAGGTCAAGTTGGGATTTTCCCGGCGATGGGTTACTGGCACTGGCATGACCCTGCTCGCCTCGCTCACCCCCATGCCCGCCTTGCTGATCGACGCGCGCTGCACGCTGGGCGAATCGCCGCGCTGGCACAGCAGCGAACAGCGGCTTTACTGGGTCGATATTGCCGCCAACGCGCTGCACCGCTGGGATGCGGTCAGCGGGGCGCATGACGTGCGCCTGTTCGATGCCCCTGTTGCCTGCCTGGGATTCCGGAGCAGAGGCGGCCTGATAATCGGCATGAAGGACGGCGCCGCGCTGATCGACGATTGGGACGACACGCCGCGCCCGTTCGGCGATCAGCCGCTCAGCCACAAACCGCACCACCGCATGAACGATGGCCGCGTCGATAGCGCCGGGCGATTCTGGGTCGGCAGCGTCAATAGCGCCAAGGACGCCGAGGACGCGGCGCTTTATCGCATAGACCCCGACGGCACCATGACAGTGATCGAGGGCGGCATGACCACCTGCAACGGCGCGGCGTTCAGCGGCGACGGGCGGCGCTTTGGGCATAGCGATACGCCTAGCCACGCCGTCCGTATCTATGATGCCGACCCCGCAATCGGCCGCATTGCCAACCGGCGGCTGCTCCACCAGTTCCCGCGCGGCGTCGGCCCCGGGTTGGGTCGTCCGGACGGCGGCAGCTTCGACGCCGACGGTTGCTACTGGACCGCGCTGTTCGATGGCTGGCGGGTCGTGCAGCTGTCGCCCGATGGCGCGTTGCTGGGTGAAATCCCGTTGCCGGTGCAGCGCCCGACGATGATTGCATTCGGCGGCGATGATGGTCGCACCGCCTTTGTCACCAGCGCACGCACCGGACTGGACGAAGCCGCACTGGCCGCCCAGCCGCAAGCGGGCGGCGTCTTTGCCTTTCGCGTCGATAGCCCCGGAGTGCCGGAATATCGGTTCGCCGGATAGCGCTCATGATGTTTCGCTGCTGCGAATCTGACATAGATTGCAGCAGACTGGTTTTGTTCCGTTATCTGGTCGCGCCTGTAACGAGCCGCCGGGCACTGCTTGTCCGATAGTGCGGCCGTCGATGGCGGGGGCCGCATGAGCGACAGTCATTCACAAATATTCGATATATTGGTGGTCGACGACGAACCGCTGATCCTGCTGATGGCGCAGGTCATGCTGGAGGATGCGGGCTATCGCGTCACTGCGGCGGCTTCGGCAGAAGAGGCACTGAGCGTGGTCGATGGCGGCTTTCGCCCCGCTGCGCTGGTCACCGATCACAGCCTGCCGGGGATGAGCGGAGTCAATCTCGCCAATCGATTGAACGAGACGATCGGCCTCGATGCCGTGCTGATCGTCACCGGCCACGGGAATGCGCAACTGGGCTGGCCGATCCTGGCAAAGCCCTATCGCGACAGCGATCTGGTGGGACGAGTCGACGCATTGCTGGGACGAAACGGGCAGTAAAGGCGCGGCAACCGGGTTTTCCCGGCGGTGGCATGGCTTTACCCCGGCGAATTGGGTCCGTAAGGTTAGTGTCAGGAAGGGCCAATTCCCCCCATGACCCAAATACCGCCGGGAACACCGACCATCCTGCTGGTCGATGACGAACCGTTGATCCTGATGATGGCCGCCGAAATTCTCGTCGATGCCGGTTATGATGTGACGCCATGTGCATCCGCCGAACAGGCGCTGGCGCTGGTCGCCGACGGGTATCGGCCCGATATATTGGTCACCGATCAGTCAATGCCGGGAATCAGCGGGCTGGAACTGGCGCAGCGGCTGTCCCGCGATGCGGGAGTTTCGGCGGTGCTGATCGCCACCGGCGGCGGCGGCGGCGTGGAAAACCATGGCTTTCCAACCCTCACCAAACCCTTTCGGGAAGCGGACCTGATCCATCATATCCGCGCCATCGCCCCGCCGCGCGCGCCCGCATGACCGCAGCGCATTAAACCCGTGGGGCGATCGCCGGCCATCACCTTACCCCGGCCATTGCGCGATCGGGCGTTGCCCGCGCTGGTCGCCGGGTTTCTGGTCGTGGTCGGCATCGTCGTTGCGACCCTGTGGCTGCTCACCGCACAAATCCGCTTGATGGAGCGTGTCGAACACACGCTCGAGGTCGACCAGTTGATGGGCGAGACCCTGCAGATCATGCTCGATGCGGAAACCGGGCAGCGCGGTTATCTCGCAACGCTCGATCCGGTGTTCCTCGAACCCTATAGCGATGCGGGCACGCGATTGCGTGAGAATATCGCCATGCTGCGCGAAAAGGTCAGCGACAATTCCGCACAGGTCGCGCGGGTCGACCAGCTGGCGCGCGCCACGGATGACCGGATGATCCGCATCGCCGAAGTGATGGCCGACAGCCGTGTCTCCGATGCGGCACGGCAAAGCGGGATGCGCCAGGGCAAGCGGATGATGGACGACATCCGCGCCCAGATCGTGACGATGCGCGCGCAGGAACGGGTATCGCTCAGCCGGCACCAGAGCGAGGCGCGCCGGGTGACCCGCTTGCTGGTCGGCGGCCTCACCGTGTCGGCGCTCGCTTTGCTGTTGCTTGCGTTCATCACGGTGCAGCGATTGTCGAGCCAGATCCGCAAGCTGGGCGCTGGCCGCGACGCGCTCGATGCCAGCAACCGGCAGCTGCGGGCCGAGGCGGCAAGCCGCGAAGCCGCGGAAAACCAGACCCGGCAGTTGCAGAAAATGGAGGCTGTCGGCCAATTGACCGGCGGTATCGCGCATGATTTCAACAACATGCTCGCCATTGTCATCGGCAGCCTCGATCTCGCCAGGCGGCGGCTCGATAAACAGGATGTGGCGAGAGCGGGTGTGGGCATCGACAATGCGCTGGAGGGGGCGCAGCGCGCCAGCCAGTTGACCGCCCGGCTGATGGCCTTTGCCCGGCAACAGCCGCTCGAACCGGTTACCGTCGATGCCAATAAGCTGGTGGCGGGGATGTCCGAACTGCTGCGCCGCACGCTGGGCGAAACCGTGCAGGTCGAAACGGTGCTGGCGGGCGGTTTGTGGCAGTGTTTCGTCGATCCGCACCAGCTCGAAAACGCGCTGGTCAACCTGTGCGTCAATGGCCGCGATGCGATGCCCGACGGCGGCAAGCTGACCATCGAGACGGCCAACGCCGAGCTCGACGACCGCTATGCCGCGTTGCAGGATGAAGTTGCGGCGGGACATTATGTGCTGATGTCGGTCACCGACACAGGCACAGGCATGCCGCCGGCGGTGATCGAGCGTGCTTTCGACCCATTTTACACCACCAAGGAAGTCGGTCGGGGCACCGGCCTCGGGCTCAGCCAGGTGCATGGTTTTGTCAAGCAATCGCGCGGGCACATCAAAATCTATTCCGAGCCCGGTGATGGCACGACGATCAAACTCTATCTGCCGCGCGCGCACAATGGCGCTGCACCGACGGTTGCCACGACCTCGCTCGCACCATCGGCCATCGATCCCCTGCCGCATGCGCGCGACGATGAAATCATCCTGGTGGTCGAAGATGACGAACGGGTGCGCAACACCACCGTCGATAGCCTGCGCGAACTTGGCTATACTGTCGTGCAGGCGGCCGATGCCCGGCAGGCGTTGGCGATCCTCGCGGTGCAGCCACGGGTCGATCTGTTGTTTACCGATGTCGTCATGCCCGACATGAACGGTCGCCAGCTGGCAGAGGCGGTGGGGGCACGCTGGCCCGATCTCGATATCCTGTTCACCACCGGCTATACGCGCAACGCCATCGTCCACAATGGCATGCTCGATCCCGGCGTGACTCTGCTCTCCAAACCCTTCACCTTTGCCCAGCTGGCCTATAAAATCCGCCAGATGCTCGACCGCCCGCACTGACGCGGGGGACCGGCGCGATGGTTTTTCATTGCAACCATCGGCCCGCCGCCCCTATCGTCCGGACGATGACCTTTCCCCCGAAGAGGACCGTAGAGAGATGCGTTCGACCCTGATCCTGCTGCTCGCCAGCACCGCCATCATCACTGCCTGCACACCCACCACATCGAGCGAAACCATGACCATATCCGCAGCACCTGCCGCCGCGACCAACCCGCTGGCTGCCCCCTTTGCCGGGCCGTTCGGCGGCGTGCCTGCATGGGACCGGCTCGACATCGAACAGTTTCCGGCGGCCTTCGAAGAGGCGATGGCAGAGCTGCGCGCCGAAGCCGCCGCAGTGCGCGACAATCGCGCCCCTGCGACCTTCGAGAATGTGCATGTCGCGATGATGAGAGCCGGTGCCAAATTCGACCGTGTCTATCCTTATTGGGGGGTGCAGACGTCGAACATGTCGAACCCCCGCGTGCAGGAAATCGAGGCCGAATGGGAGCCCAAGCTGTCGACCTTCTTCGATGAAATCCGCCTCGATGACGGCCTCTTCCAGCGCTACAAGGCGGTGTACGATAACCGCGCATCGATGAACCTCGACCCGCAGCAGCTGCGCATCGTCGAACGCACCTATGAAGACTATGTCCGCAACGGGGCCAATCTTAATGCCGCGCAAAAGGCGCAGCTGACGGCGATCAACACCGAGCTGGCTGGTAAATTCGCCGAATTCGGGGTCAAGCTGCTGGCCGACGAACAAAGCTTCACCTTCGTCACCGACGAAGCCCGGCTCGCCGGGCTTGCCCCTGACTTCAAGGCGAGCCTTGCTGCCGCCGGAACCGCAGCGGGACGACCCGGAACATGGGCGATCAAGAACACCCGGTCATCGGCCCAGCCGGTGCTGCAATATGCCACCGACCGCCCGCTGCGCGAACAAGTATGGCGCAGCTTTACCAATCGCGGCGACAATTCCGGTGCCAACAACACCGGTCCAACCATCGCGCGCATCCTCGAGCTGCGGCAGCAGCGCGCGGTGCTGCTCGGCTTTGAGACCCACGCCCATTATCGCATGGCCGATACCATGGCGAAGGATCCCGACCGGGCGATGGACCTGATGATGCGCGTCTGGCGGCCGGCGGTGGCGCGGGTGCGCGAAGAGGTCGCCGACATGCAGCGCATCGCCGATGCCGAAGCGCGCACCGCCCGCACCGCGCGCATTACCATCGAACCATGGGACTATCGCTTCTACGCCGAAAAGGTTCGCAAGGACCGCTACGACCTCTCCGAAGAAGAGGTGAAACCCTATCTCCAGGTCGACAATCTGGTCAACGGCATGTTCTGGGCCGCGGGCGAGCTTTACGATCTTGAATTCAAGGAAAACACCGGGACCATCCCGGTGTTCGAGCCCGCGGTGCGCACCTTCGAGGTGACCAACAAGCGCACCCGGGCGCATGTCGGCGTGTTTTACCTCGATAACTGGGCGCGCGACGGCAAGCGCTCGGGCGCCTGGATGACCACCTATCGCGATCAGCAGCGGCTCGCGCCTGCTCGGACGATGATCGGGTCGAACAACAATAATTTCACCCGCGCGCCCGATGGTCAGCCGACGCTGATCAGCCTCGACGATGCCAACACGCTGTTCCACGAATTCGGCCACGGCATCCATTACATGCTGCAGGACATC
>JANNMK010000199.1:0-11783 GCA_031397785.1 Sphingomonas sp.
GCCGCCACCGGCAGCGCCAGCAGCGCCCGGCACAAAGCGTCGCGGACCCCATCGCCGGTCAGCCCCCGAATCAGCCCGCCGAACGAAGCGATGCCGATCAGCATCGGCACCGCGAACAGCCGCAACGGGCTCTGGCGGGCAATCCGGTGGGTCATGCCGCAACCCCGGCGCGCGCGCCTTCGGCAATTTCGGAAATGCGCGCCTCGATGTGCCCGGCGTCGCGGCGCAGCCACAGGATGATGCCGGTAATTAGCACCCAGATGGTCGCCAGAGTCAGCACCGCCCAGATCAGTTTGAGCGGCAGCCCGCCATAATCGCCGAAATGCAGCGGTTTGGACAGCATCAGTGCCTGATTGAGCAGCGGCATCTGCCGCGAATCGGTGAGTTCGCCAGTGCGCGCATCGACCAGCGCCGGTGTCAGCAGGTGGCGGGTCAGCGGTGTCGCGCCTTGAAAGAAGATCGCATAATGATGCCCGCTGCTCCACGCCCCGCCGGGAAAGCCGATGAATTGCGGCGCAAGTCCGGGCAGCGCATCCTGCGCCGAGGCCATTGCGGTATCGAGCGAGCCATAGCGTTCAGCCGGCAGCGGCGGCGATCCGGCGTAGGTGGCGGTCATCGCCGCGAGTTCGCCATCGCGCCAATGGTCGGTCAGCGGATCGGCAAAGGCGTTGATCGCGCCCGTCACGCCGATAACCAGCGCCCAGGCGAGCGTCAGGATACCAAGAACATTATGCTCGTCGAGCCTTCGCACCCGTGCAGCGCGCTGGCGACGCAAAGTGCCGAACCGCAGTCGCCGCATGAACGGCGCATAAAGCACCACGCCCGAAATCAGCGCGACCACGAACAACAACCCCATGACGCCGAGCAGCAGCATCCCTGGCAGCCCCAGAAACAGGTCGGTGTGGAGCTGCAACAGCACATCCATCACGCCGCCGTCCTCGACCGGGCCCAGCGCGCGACCGGTGGCGCGATCGAAATAGAGCAGGGTCATGGCATCGCCCGGTACATCGGCGGCCGGGCCTGTCGTTACGGTCAGCAGAGCGCTGTCCTGGCTGAACCCCATGAACAGCGGCACGTCGCCGGGCTGCTGAGAGAGAGCGGTGGCGACAATCCGGTCGAGCGGCACGCCGCCTTGTGCCGATGGCGCGCCAGCCAGCGGCGCTTCCCAGTCGGTGCCGGTCGCGGCTTCAATCTCGTCATGAAAGATCAGCGGCAATCCGGTGACGCACAGCATCAGCAGGAACATCGTCGAGACGATGCTGCTCCATTTGTGGACGAGATACCAGCGGCGGATGGTCGTGCGGGTCAAGCGGTTGAGCAATTCCTGTTGCGAACCGCCCGCCTAAAGGCCGGACAATTCGCAGTCAATGAGAATAACTCGCAATAGCATAAGTGCCGTCGAACGCCGCGATACGGTCGCCGGCAAAAGCAATCGGTAAAGCTGGTGCACCCGGCGGGATTCGAACCCACGGCCCCCGGATTAGGAATCCGATGCTCTATCCGGCTGAGCTACGGGTGCACGCTGCCTCGCCCTAGCGCCGCGCGCCGCCGCGCGCAAACCTAGTTGCGCGCTTCCGGCGGGACGATGGGCACGAGCAACGGCATCACCATGATGCCATCGTCGATCAGTGCTTCCGCCTCATCGGACGTTGCGCGGCCGTGGATCAGGGGAGCTGGCGTGCCTTGGTCGCCATCCGCCGCACGCTCATGGATGGCGCGTGCTTCCACCGCAAAGCGGTCCCCCACCCAGGTCGAACGCGGCAGCGCTTCGGCCTGTGCAGAGGCAATGGCCGAAAGCACGGCCCGCACCGCTGGCGGCATCGGCGGCATGGCGCCAGCCATCATCGGCACTGGCAGCGCAGCGGCATCGGCTGCGGGGGCGGCAGCGGGCGACGGCAGCGCCACGGCACGATTGCCCTTTCCCGCGACATTGGGAGCCATCACCGCCTTGGCGATGCTGGTGTCGCTGCACAGCGGGCAGGCGATCAAACCGGTGGCAGCCTGGCCGTCATAATCGGCCGACGAGCGGAACCATGCTTCGAAAACATGGTCGCTGCCGCAGCGCAAGTCGAAGGAAATCATGACGGACCGGCCAAGCTAGCGGTCAACTGGCGAGCAGCGCATCGAGCCGGCCGCCGTTATCGAGCGCAATCAGATCGTCGCAGCCGCCAATATGCTGGCCGTCGATGAAAATCTGCGGGACGGTGCTGGCACCATTGCTGCGCTGGAGCATCTCCGCGCGCTTTGGACCGCCCATGGTCAGGTCATGCTCTTCATAGGTCGCGCCTTTACGATCGAGCAGCGCCTTGGCGCGCGAGCAATAGGGGCAGAATGCCTTGGTATAGAGAGTGATTGTCGCCATCGCCTGTCAGATATCGGGATCGGGAAGGAAGCTGTCAATGTCATCGCCCGACCGGTTGCCATCGATGACACGGGTAAAGGCGGCCACTGCCACCCGCGCTGCACCGCCGCGCCGCAACGCCTGCGCGCAAGCAGCGGCGGTCGCGCCCGAGGTGAAGACATCGTCGACCAGATAAACGGTGCGTCCGGCCACGATGGATTTGGCGGCGGGCGGGACGCAAAAGGCTCCGCGCACCATCCTGGCCCGCGCGGTCCGGCCCAGCCCGCGCAATGGCGCGGTCGGCCGGGTGCGGATCAACGCATCGACACTGATCGGAAGGCCTGTCGTCCCGGCGATCGCCCGGGCAATCTGCGCCGACTGGTTGAAACCGCGCGACCATATGCGCCAGCGGTGCAGCGGCACGGGCACCAGCAGCGGTGGCAGGGCATCGCCGCCCATGACCGGGCGCTCGGGCAGGCAGGCGACAATAAACTGTGCCATCAGCCGGGCAAGCCCCGTGCGCCGACCATATTTGAGGCGCAGGACAAGCGCCCGGGTCTGCGGGCCATAAGCAAGCGGCGCGTGCACCCGGTCATAAGGCGGCGGATCGGCGATGCAGGCACCGCATAAAGCGCCGTCGCCCTGCGGAATTGCGAATGGCGCATCGCAGCGCGCGCAGGCCGGGCCGGACAGAAAATCCAGTTTCAACCAGCAGTCCGGGCAAAAACCGCCGTCGCCCGCGACAATCGCTGCGCAACCGGCACACCGGCGCGGCAGGACAAGATCGAGCAGCGCACCGCCGCAGCGGCGGGCCAGCGCCGGGATTGCGCCAATCAGCGATCGTGTCGCTGGCAAAGTCGGCCTATCTTCCATCCAGCGCTTGTGACGCGAAGACCAAAACGGCACAAGCGCGCGCGATGACGGCTTCCCCTCAACCAACCGACCTGTTCGATCGCAACCGTCGCGCACTGCGCCGGGCGAGGATGGTGGCCGGCGATGGCGACTATTTCGGCCAATTGATGGCAAGTGCATTGATCGACCGGCTGGACGATGTCAGCCGCAATTTCACGCAGGTGCTGGTCATCGGCGGTCGGGACAGCATGCTGGCGGACCATCTGCGCACCACCGGCGCACAGGTTTCGGTTGTCGAGCAAAGTGGCTCGGTGATCGTGCCAGGTGGAGCGATGGTGGGCGAGGAAGACCGGCTGCCGGTGCTGCCCGAAAGCTATGATCTGATCCTCTGGCCCGGCGGCCTGGAGAGCGTCAATGACGTGCCCGGCGCTTTGCTGCGTTGCCGGCTCGCGCTCAGGCCCGACGGTTTGCTGCTGGGATGCTTTATCGGCGAAGGCAGTCTGCCGCGGCTGCGCGCCGCGCTGGCCCAGGCTGAAACAGCGCGCGCCGCAGCGCGGATGCATCCGCAGATCGATGTGCGCGGATTCGGTGATTTGATCCGGCAGATCGGCCTTGCCCTGCCGGTCATCGATGTCGACCGACTGACCATCGCCTATCGCCGCCTGTCTTCGCTGATCCGCGATTTGCGCGCCGGGGCGCTCACCAATGTTCTTGTCGGGCGGGTGGAGCCATTGTCGCGGGGCGCATGGCAGGCAGCGCAGCAGCATTTCGATTCGCCCGACGGCGAGGTTGCGCCGGAAAGTATCGCGATCATCCATTTCAGCGGGTGGGCACCGCATCCCGACCAGCCGCAACCGGCGAGGCGCGGCAGCGCGACCGCATCACTAGCCGCCGCGTTGGGATCGCCGTCGAGCGATGGTCAGGCGCGAAGCCAGCCGGGCAACCCGGCCGCAAGCGGCAGATCAGCAGGCGGCATCGAATAATCGCCGATCGACGCAGGGTCGATCCAGCGCAATGTCGATCCCTCCAGCGGTTCGGGGTCGCCCTGCCATCGGTCGCATCGGAACAGCAGCAGCACCAGTTCGGCGGTATCGCGTGGCTCCACCGAAAAACCGAGCGGAACAAGGTCGCCCGGATCGACGACAATCCCCAATTCTTCGGCGAGTTCGCGCACCAGCGCCATTCGCGTCGGCTCGCCCGGCTCGCGTTTGCCGCCCGGGAATTCCCTCAAGCCGCCATGCGTCTTGTCCGCCGGGCGCCGCTGTATCAATATGGTGCCATTTTCCGCGACCAGCACGGCAGCTACAACATTCAGCGCCACATGGCCTCCAAAGTCGTTGCGACTAGGTAATTCATTAACCTTCTAGCCTTCATAGCCGCAGCACTGGAACGAATTTCGCACCTTTGACCGGGGTGATTACCAATGCTGACGTATGTAAAGACGCTGATTAACGATCGTCGCGGTGCAACCGCGATCGAATATGGCCTCATCGCCGCTTTGATCGCGGTGTTTGCGAGCGGAGCGATCGCGTTGTTTGCCGATGCCGCAATCGCGATGTGGAATTATGTTTCATCGAGCGCAATGACCAACTTGTAACAACCCGCCGACCGGCAGGGTTATGAAGGACAGCGGCGCTGCATCCACGCGATGCCGCGCCGTTGTCCGTTGGGCATGGTCCAGGCACGAGACGAAGCCAGGCTGGAGCGAAGCGTAACATAACGGGACTCACGAACAGTCGATTTCATTACGCATTAAGGTTTTGCCAACTTTTTGAACCTAGCACCACAGATGTCGGAACGGCTCATAGTCGGTTCGACCGGGTAAATGTGAGCTGAAACCAGGAGACGAATTATGAACATGATCAAGAAGCTGATCCGCAATTCCAAGGGCGCGACCGCCATCGAGTATGGCCTGATTGCCGCTCTGATCGCCGTCGCCGGCATCGCTGCCTTCCAGGCAGTCGGCACGGGCGTCAAGGGCACCTTCAACAACGCCGCTGCCAAGCTCTAAGCTCCGCACCGGCTCCCCGGCCTTGCGTCGGTGGCTAAAACAAAGGGCGGTGGAGCAATCCACCGCCCTTTCGCTTTGCCTGTCGCGCGACGTGTCAGCGCGGCGCGTAAACAACCAGTTTGACGCGCTGGCCGCTGGCCAATGTCGCGTTGGCCGGCAATCCATTGAGCACGAGGAAGCGATCGACCTGATGCGCCGAATAGGCCATGCGGCCCGCCAGGCTTTGTACCGTATCGCCGCGACGCACGGTCACGACATCGATCCGGCGCGGACGGATGGCGGTGGCTTCGCTCGCCGAAATGCGGCGGACGCTGGCAAACATCGGCTCGAAGACGGCCGAACGCCCGGCAGGCGTCAGCGTAACAAAATGAAATGCCTGCGTACGCGAAAATTCATAGGCGAAAACGGTCACATCGACTTCGCCCTGCTGGCTGTTGGCGCGCGCCGAAGCAAAAGCAGCGGGAATGCCGTTGATCGTCGTGCGGCGGATCGCGCCTAGCGCGGCACCTTGCTGATTTTCCCCGACGATCGCCTGGAATGCCTGCCCGACATACCGCTCGAGATTGCCCGCATAGGCGCCTGGCAATGTAGTGAATTGCGCCTGTCCGCTGCTTCCGCTGATTGTCACCGCGCTGGTGCCGTTCGACATGCCGAAACCCCGCGGCGCGGTGAACCGCAGCCGCAGATCAGGATGAAGAAAATCGCTGCCTTCGACGACACCCTGCCGGGGATCGTCGGCATAGAGAATGTCATCGAGCGAGGTCAGAAACTGATCGCGGTTGACCCGTCCATTGGCAATATTGAGCCGTTGTGCAGCGGTTTGTGCGCGACGAACGCGTGATGCAGGATCGGGGTGCGTGCTGGCCCAGGCCGGAATATTGCGCGCATCTTGGCCTGTGACCCTGACATCGAGGCTGTTTTGCGCCGCAAGGCTGGCAAGCATCGTCGACAAGGCCATCGGGTCATAGCCAGCGCCCTGCAGATAGCGGATGCCAAGATCGTCGGCCTGGATTTCCTGACTGCGGGAAAAGCCGAGCGTCGCGATCTGCGCGGCCCGCATCGAATTCTGCTGAAGCAGCCCGCCCAGACCGCCAAGCACGCCGCCATTGTCGCCGATCGCCCCGCCAAGCACCTGGCCCAGCACGCCAAGGATCGAATTGCGCGTGGCGGCACGCTGGCGTGAGCGCGCGTGGCGGGCGGCGGTGTGCCCGACTTCGTGGCCAAGCACGCCGGCCAGCTCGGCCTCGCTGTTCATCAGCGCCATCAACTGCCGGGTAACGTAAACATAGCCGCCAGGCAGCGCGAACGCATTATTCACCGGGGAATTGAGCAGGGTAACGGTAAAGTCCGACCGGGCGCTCGACAGCCCCGATTGCACGGCGATGCTTTGTCCCACGGTGCGCACGTAATCCGCCTGCGGCCCGGCATAGGCACCGCCGAACTCCTGCATGATCTGGCTGTGGGCCTGAGCGCCTTGCGTCTTTTCTGCCTGGGAAAACGGCTGGATCGCACGCGCATTCTGCGCCTGTACCGGTGCATTTGCGACAGTTGCAGTGACAGCAACGATGGCTGCCAGCGATGCGGCGAGATATTTGCGGTGCATGATGCTCTCCCTTTTTGGTCCCGGCCACCATGCCAGACGCAGGCATAACGTCAAAGCACAGCTACGGATCCGAATCAGAAGCGGCCGATGGCAAGGAACTTTTCTTCGCGCGCGGCGCGCAACGCATCGCCGCGTTTAGAACCGATATCGCCCAGCGCGTCGATCAATGCCGAACGCAAGGTGGCAATTGCGGCGGCCGGGTCGCGATGGGCACCGCCGACGGGTTCGGCAACGATGGTATCGATGATGCCAAGCGATTTGAGGTCTTGCGCCGTGACACGCATCGCCGCTGCCGCATCCGCCGCCTTGTCGGCGGTCCGCCACAATATCGATGCGCAGCCCTCCGGAGAAATCACCGAATAGACGGCATGTTCGAACATCAAAACGCGGTCGGCCGCAGCAAGTGCAATCGCGCCGCCCGATCCGCCTTCGCCGACAATCGCGGCGACCAGCGGCACGCCGAGCGCAAGGCATTGTTCGGTGGAACGGGCGATCGCTTCGGCCTGGCCGCGCTGTTCGGCTTCGACACCGGGAAACGCGCCGGACGTATCGACCAGCGTCACGACCGACAGGCCAAACCGGTCGGCAAAGCTGCATCAGCCGGATGGCCTTGCGATACCCTTCGGGCTTGCCCATGCCGAAATTATGCTTGAGCCGGGTGGCGGTGTCATGGCCCTTTTCATGCCCGATGACGACAACGCGCTGATCGCCGAGCATGGCCAGTCCGCCGAGAATGGCCTGATCGTCGCCGAACGCGCGGTCGCCCGCCAAAGGCATAAAATCGTCGAACATTCCGTCGACCAGCGTATTGAAATGCGGGCGGTCCTGATGGCGCGCAACCTGGGTCTTCTGCCATGGGGTCAGTCTGGCGTAGATATCGCGCAATTGCTGCGCGGCTTTACCTTCAAGCTTGCCTATTTCACTCGCAACATCGAGATCCTGATCTTCGGCGGCCTTTTTAAGGTCGTTGATCTGGTCCTGCAGCGCGGAGAACGGCTTTTCAAAGTCGAGATAGGTCATCATCGGAAACCAGGCGGTTAAGCCTGCCAGCCGGATGCGTCAATTGCCCCGCCGGTCTTTGCGGTCAATCCGCGCCAGCGGGTGGCGCTGGTTGACCAGTTCGACAAGGCGGCGGCTGTCGACATGCGTGTAAATCTCCGTTGTGGCGATGTCGGCATGGCCGAGCAGTGTCTGAAGCGCGCGCAGATCGGCGCCGCCTTCGAGCAAATGGGTGGCAAATGCGTGGCGCAGAACATGGGGGCTTATGCGATCGGGATCGATTCCGGCGCGGCCCGCCAGCTCTCGCACAAGCTGGAACAGGCGCACCCGCGACATCGGCTTGGTGCCGACCGGGAACAGCCAGCGCGTGCCATCCGGCAGGCGTGGCAACCAGCGCAGCAGGGCGGAGCGGGCGCGATCCGACACCGGCACCAGCCGTTCCTTGTCGCCTTTGCCGCGCACGATCAGAAACGGACGATCGCCTGAAAACGCCTGGCGCGGCAAGGTGACCAGTTCGGTCGCGCGCAGACCCGATCCATAGAGGAGCTCGAGCAGGCACAACAGCCGCAGCCCGGCATCGCCATCGGCGTCGGCTGCGCGCTGTGCCTCCTCGAACAAGGCCGCAATATCGCCATGGTCGAGAATGCGCGGCAACGGGCGGCGGGTTACCGGGCGCAAGAGCGCGAGCGACGGATCGTTGGCACGCAGCCCCTCCTCTTCGCAAAAACGGAAAAACCCCTTGATCGCCGAAATTTTGCGCGAAAGACTGGACGCCGACAGCGCGCTCCACGCCGCAGCCAGGCGGTGCAGCGCAGCGGTATCGGCGCAGGCCAGGCCGCCGCTGTCCGCCAGCATGACCGCAGCCTGCTCGCAGTCGCGGGTATAGGCGACCAGCGTGTTGTGCGCGGATCCACGATCCGCGCTCAACATCTCGCAATATCGGTCGATCAGGGCGCGATCGGTATCGGTCATTCCATCGCCAATCGCCCTGTCGCCAATCGCCCTGTCGCCAGTCGCCCTCTTGCCGCTCACACGCGCGACAATGCTTCCGCCGCGATCAGCCGCGCCTCTGCGCCCAGGCCGACGCGGCGCAGCGCACGGGTGATCTGGTAAAGGCGGAATGGCTCGATCTGCCGCCAGTCGGTGCCCTGCAGCCCGACCGCTACGAGCAGCGCGACGGTGCCCGCCTCCCCGCGATCCGCCGCCATATCGATGCCGCGCGTCCAGCGGGTTTGCGTGCCGAGGCCAAGGCCAAGGTCATTGGCCAACTCGCGTGCATCCTGGTCGTCAACGCGGTCGAGACCGATTAGCGCAGCGGCAAGAAATCTGGTGCGCAAACCGTCGATGCTGTCGTCGCTGCCCGAAAAATCGTCAACCTGCCCGGCTGACACACCAACCAGCGGACGTGGCGAACCGACCGCGAGCAGGCCCCAGCCCTGGCTGCCGATCTCGACCTCGCTCGCCCATGCCATCGCATTGCGATCAAGCCCACCGGCAAACATCGCCATCAGCAGGACATGAGCTTCGGCGTCCGAAATACCAACCGGAGCGATGCGCGCTGCCGCACGCGCGGTCAGCACGCGCCCTGCATAACCGCTCGATGGCTGGGATCCGAACGCGGAAATCGCCGCCAGCCGGTCGGTCAAGCTGGCAGCGACGAACGCGAGACGCAGATTGCGCGCGGTATCGCCCAAGCTGCCGTCATCGGCCTCTTCACTGTCGTCGCGATCGGCAGCAAGCGATACAAAATCCACATAGCCGCGCGCCGACATGATCCCGCGCGCGGCGCAATCAGCAGCGAAGGGCACACGCTGACCGATGGTCAGCATCGGCGATTGCACGGCCCAGCCGCGCATCGCCGGAGTGGCCGTCTGCCACAGTTCGGCAGGAATTTCGACGCCAGTTGCGTTGGCGAGGCCGAGCCGCCATGGCGTCAACCGGTCGACATCGTCCCACAGCACGACGGCCGAACGGCGGCTGTCGATCCCTGCACCGACGACTTTTTCCGCCAGCTTGATGTCGATTGCCGCCAGCCGACCCCGCCTGCGCACCCGTTCGAGGATCGCCCCCGCCGTTCCCGATTCGCCGACCAGCGCCGCGCACATCGCCTGGGCCAGATCCCAGCTATCGTCGCTGCGGCCTGCCATCGCCGGCACATAGGGGCAGACCAGCGCCGGGTCGGCATTGGCGAGCGCGACCTGCAGCGCTGCGGCACGCAGGCGCGGACTTGCCCGGTCGATATCGACCGACTGCACCAGCATGCGTGCTGCGCCAGCCTCACCCTGCCGCAGCATCAGATTGGCGCGTGCGGCGGCAAAATCGGCGCCATTGACTGTCGGCGGGGTGTCGATGCCGCTCATCATCGCCCGGCGCAGCAGGATCGCCGACCAGCGCGAAACAACCGGAGTGTCGATGCCGTCGATCAGCGCGGTCAGATATTTGCCGCGATTGCCGAATGCATCCGGCTGCAAACCGCCGCTTTCAGGCGTAAGCGGCCCGACGCGGGTCAGCAGTCGTCGCGATCCCGGCGGCAGGTCGTAGCGCGGCGGTGGCGGCGGCAGGGCTTCGCTGCCTTCATCGGGCGGCACCAGACTGTCGAGGCCGGTCGACGGCGAAAAGCCCGGAGCCGGGACCAAAGGGTCGGCTGGCGGCACGACAGCCTGGGCCGGGCGCGGCGCAGGCGTCGGCGCTGTTACGGGCGATGGCGAAGGGGCGGTGGGACGTGGAGCGGGGGTTGGCGACGGAGCTGGACGCGGAGCCGGTGTGGGGCGCGGGGCCGGGGTCGGCCGTGCCGGCTGTTCGAACCCGGGAGGCAACAGCGATTCCTGTCCGAGCACCGGCAACGCCAGGGCGATTGCGGCGATGCCGCCCCCTGCCAATAATGCTGCCTTGACGATGCGCTGCGCCACGCGCCCTCCTTGCGATACCTAGCCGCGGCTCTTGCGCCGCTGTTATCATGGCCGCTCTTAGCGGCTTGCTGCCCTGTCGGGCAATGCCATCTTGGCCCGCGCCATCAATTGCGCCGCGCGTCGTCACGCGATAGGCGACGACAGTGACTGGCACAGCTCCTCCCGACAGCCCCGCAGCGGGCATTGCCCGTCGCGCACCTGCACCGGCGCGCGACCGGCGGCCGATCGTGCTCGTCGGGATGATGGGATCGGGCAAATCGAGCGTGGGAAGACGGCTGGCGGTACGGCTCGGCCTGCCGTTTTTCGATGCAGATGACGAAATCGAGACCGCTGCCGGGCGAACGGTGGCCGAGATATTCGACGATTTCGGTGAGGCCCATTTTCGCGACGGTGAGCGCCGGGTCATCTCCCGGCTGCTCGATCAGGGCCGCAGCGTCATTGCCACCGGGGGTGGCGCCTTTGCACAGGACGACACCAGGGCGCTGATCCTGGCGCGCGGGCTCGCCGTCTGGCTCGATGTGCCGGTGGATGTGCTGGTCGATCGCGTTTCGCGCCGCTCTCACCGCCCGCTGCTGCACAACCGCGATCCGCGCACGGTGTTATGCGATTTGTTGGCATTGCGTGAACCGGCCTATGCGCTCGCGCATTTGCGGATCCGGTCTGATGCGACGCCGCATGGCCGCGCCGTCGATGCGATCGTCGCCGCACTCAGGGACTTGCCTCAATGACATCGGCCCGCATAGCAGTCGCCCTCGGCGATCGCAGCTACGACATCATGATCCAATCCGGCGCACTGGCCGACGCCCCGGTCCATCTTGGGCCATGGTTGCAGCGCGGGCGCGCGATCATCATTACCGATCGTAACGTCGCCGATCATCAGCTGCCGCCATTCGAGGCATCGCTCGTCGCCGCCGGAATCGAATGCCACGTCATCATCCTGCCGCCCGGTGAAGCCACGAAAAGCTGGACCGAGCTGGCCCGCCTGTGCGACGCCCTGCTGTTGCGCGGTGTCGAACGCGGCGACCATCTGATCGCTCTGGGTGGCGGTGTGATCGGCGATCTGGTCGG
>JANNMK010000201.1:0-5876 GCA_031397785.1 Sphingomonas sp.
GCAGCCCCGCTCCCATCGTCGCCAGCGCATTGTCGAGCAGCACGGTGTTGGGAAAATGCGCTGTAAAACCGCGCGCGAACCAGATTTTATACACGCCATTGTCGAGGCAGATGATTGCGTCCTCGGGCAGCGCCTCCCTTACGCTGCGCACCAGATGCGGCGGAAAGATGGGGAACCGCATGTCGGCGGCGAGGCCATCGGTATGCGCCACCTCCGCCGCACGGAACCGCAGCAGATCGTCGCATCGCCAGCTGGCGTTGGGGGAAATATCCTCCTTCATCTGCCAGATCGCATTGGCGATATCACCGATCACCTCGATGCCTGGAAAATAGACCGGGTCCACTTCGGCGGTCCTGGTCGAGACATGGATCACTGTCGGCCCGCCGTCGCGCATGAAGAAGGGCGGTTTCTCGATCACGTCATGGCCGATGTTGACGATGCAGTCCGACGCTTCGACCGCGCGGTGGACGAAATCACCCGACGACAGCGCGGCGCAGCCGAGGAAGCGCGGGTGGCGTTCGTCGATCACCCCCTTGCCCAGCTGTGTTGTCAAAAACGGGATGCCGGTCTTTTCAATGAATTGCAGCAGCATCCGCCCGGTACTGGTCCTATTCGCTCCGGCGGCGATGACCAGGATCGGGGCCTTGGCGGCTTCCAGCGCCATCACCGCCGCGCGCACCGCCTTTGGATCGGCGCTGGGGCGGCGTGACACACTGCGGGCGATCGGCACGCTGTCGGTATGTTCCTCGGCGATATCCTCAGGGAGTTCGAGATGGGTCGCACCGGGCTTTTCTTCCTCGGCCAGCCGAACCGCCTCGCGCACCCGGCTGGGAATATTGTCCGCCGACTGCATCTGATGGGTGAATTTGGTGATTGGCGCCATCATCGCCACGACATCGAGGATCTGGAAACGGCCCTGCTTGGATTTCTTGATCGGCTTTTGCCCGGTGATCATCAGGATCGGCATCCCGCCCAGCGTCGCATAGGCCGCCGCAGTCACCAGATTGGTCGCGCCCGGCCCCAATGTCGCGATGCACACCCCGGTCTTGCCGGTATGGCGGCCATAGGTCGCCGCCATGAACCCTGCCCCCTGCTCGTGCCGGGTAAGGATCAGCCGTATTTGCTTCGAGCGCGATAGCGAATCGAGAAAATCGAGATTTTCCTCCCCCGGCACGCCGAAAATATACTCGACGCCTTCGCGTTCGAGGCATTCGATGAACAGGTCAGACGCTTTTTTGGCAGTGCCGGTCATGGGTCGCGCATCCTCGGCTGGAGGCAGCCTGCGCGTGTTGTGCGCAAAGCCGCATGGTCGACAACCCGGCAAGACGGCGCGGAACCGAGGTCACACCCCGCCGTCTGCCCCCTGCATTTCTGGTCTAGCCAATCGCGCGTGGCGTGTCACGCGGGCAAAGCAAAAGGCCCCGCCGGATAATCCCGACGGAGCCTGATACCAGCCTTGTGCAATTAGCTCAGCCCGCAGCGGTGACCGCGCCCGGATCGGGCATCACGGTTGCGCTGTGGTCGTCTGAATCGACATATTCCAGATCACCGCGCTTTGCGTTGAAATCCTCGACGGTCGATGGCGCGAGATTGGGGCGGCCGACCATGATGCCCATGCGGATGGTGCAGCGGACATAGTAAGTTTCGCCCGGCTCGACTTCGAGGGTCAGCGCATCGCGGGCCTCGCTGCGGGCGTTGAACTCATGCGTGCCCGGCGCGACGTTGACGACGAAATATTTGCCTGCGCCAAGCGCGCTGATCCGTTCGGTGCCCATATTGACGCCGCAGCCCATTGCGCCGCCGACCATCGTTCCGGGCCGCCAGAAAATCACCTGGCCCTGGCCTGCCGACGGGCCGGGAATCACGGCAGGTGCGTCGGTGCCTTCACCGGCATAAGCCGGGGCAGCGAGCGAAACGCCGCCAATCGCGCTGGCCAATGCCAGAGCGTAGAGTGCCTTATTCATATCATTCTCCCTGTTGAACTTCGGTTTGCGGTCGCTCGGTTGGCGGCGCCGGAACGACGGGATCGACTTGCCCCATCAGCGGCAGGTCATCGACGAGCCTGGCGACAGCAATCTGCCCCGCGGGCAGATCGACGCTGGTGCCGGTCACGAACAATCCGCCGAGCGGAATTACCGCACTGACTGCCAGTGCCTCCACTGTTGCGGTACGCCCGGCGGTGCTGATCCGCATGCCGCGTAGGGCGATGCGGCGGTCGCCCCATGTCAGATAGCGCGCCGCGACGATCAGTTCGCCAGCGCGTCCACCAAAACCGGTACCTGCCGAATGGACGACCTGTCCTTCGCCGCTGATGCCCGCGGGAATGACCTCCGCATCGTTCAGTCGAACGGGTTCGGCCAGCGAGATCGGAAACATGTCGCCGCGGGTCGCACTACGCGAGGTAACAGGCGCATCGAGCTGGATGACCAGGATGGTTCCGGCGGGAATGACTGCCGCGCCGGGTGCAGTGGGTGCGGCGGGTTCAGTCGTTTTGACCGGCGCCGCTGTCCCTTCGGCCGTAACAGGCGCTGTGCCATCCTGCGCCGCAGCCCCTGAATTCAGCAAAACCAGCCCGCCAGCGCCCAATGCAGCCAAAGCTGCTCCCCCGATTGTCATGCGATCCCCTTGTTTTCTTGCCGCAGATTATCGTTGCATTTGCGGCAGTCAAATAAAACCGGCGAACGGCCTTGCCTACCGCCCCTGCCCCACATCGAACAGGCCCGCCAGCTGGTCGATGATCGCCCCGCCCAATTGCTCGGCATCCATGATCGTCACCGCCTTTGCATACCAGCGGGTCACGTCGTGGCCGATGCCGATCGCCACCAGCTCGACCGGCGACTTGGTTTCGATCCAATTGATGACCTGGCGCAGATGCTGGTCGAGGTAACCGCCCGAATTGACGCTGAGCGTCGAATCGTCGACCGGTGAACCGTCCGATATGACCATCAGAATGCGGCGGTCTTCCGGGCGGCCGATTAGGCGGCTGTGTGCCCAGATCAGCGCCTCCCCGTCGATATTTTCCTTGAGCAGCCCTTCGCGCATCATCAGGCCGAGCGAGTTGCGCGCCCGCCTGTAGGGTTCGTCGGCGGGTTTGTAGATGATGTGGCGGATGTCGTTGAGGCGGCCGGGGCTGGCTGGGCGTCCAGCGCTAAGCCAGTCTTCGCGCGCCTGGCCGCCCTTCCATGTGCGGGTGGTGAAGCCGAGGATTTCGGTCTTTACCCCGACCCTTTCGAGCGTGCGGGCAAGGATATCCGCGCTAATCGCGGCAATGCTGATCGGGCGGCCACGCATCGATCCCGAATTGTCGATCAGCAGGGTGACGATGGTGTCGCGGAATTCGGTATCGCGCTCGACCTTGTAGGATAGCGACAGCGTCGGGTTGGCGACGATGCGGGCGAGCCGGGCGGCATCCAGCGTCCCTTCGTCCTGATCGAAATCCCACGCCCTGTTCTGTTGCGCCATCAGGCGGCGTTGCAGCCGGTTGGCGAGGCGGGTGACCGCCGATTTCAGCGGCACCAGCTGCTGATCGAGAAAGCCGCGCAACCGGACAAGTTCTTCGGCATCGCATAATTCGGTGGCGGCGATGATCTCGTCATGTTTTTCGGTAAAGATGCGATAGTTGAAATTGGGGATGTCGTGATGCGGCCGGTTGGGGCGGGTGGGCATCGGCGCATCGTCGCCCTCGCCGCCCATCTCGTCGTCGTCCTCGCCGTCCATCGCCTCGAGATCGACGTCGCCCTCGCCTGCCTCGCCCGCATCGCCTTCGCGGCGCTCCATGCGCGCTTCGGTTTCGGCAGAACCTCCCGACTGATCCTCATCGCCGCTTTCGCTGTCGTCGGGCTGGTCGAGCTGTTCGGTCCCGTCGTCGTCGGGCTCATTGGCTTCGAGCGGATTGTCGGGCGCCAGAAGGTCGAGATGCTGAAGCATCCGGGTGGCCTGATCGGCAAACGCGCCCTGATCGTCGATCAGCAGACCGAGCGCCTCCAGATCCGCCGCGGCGCGCGCCTCTATTCCGTCACGCACCATGGCCAGCCCGGCGAGGCTGTTATCCGGCACTGCCAGCGCACCGAGCGATTCGCGGGTGAGCAGTTCGACCGCACTCGCCATCGGCACGTCGCTCGCCGATGTCGCGCGCGCGATCGGATCGCTGGTGAAGCGCGCGGTTGCCTCGGCGGTCAGATTGGCGCGCAGACCGGCCATCCGGCGCGCGCCCAGCGCAGCGGTCCGCGCATGTTCGATGGCATCGAACACCGCGGCGGCCAACGCATCGGCGGGGCGTTTGCGGGCATGAATGGCGGGGCTGTGGTGTTTCAGCCTGAGCGCCAGCGCATCGGCCTGTCCCCGCGCGATCGCGACTTGCGCAGGCGGCAGCGCGCGCGCGGGAGAACCGACTTTGAATGCTCGGCCAACGGCGTGCGGCGCATCGGCGGTAAAGCCGACCTCGACCTCAGCCTCCCCCGTCAGCGCACGCGCAGCACCGGAAAGCACCGATTTAAGATCGTCGAGAGGCGTATTGGCGGCCATGCGAAAGGCCATAAGCGGCGCGGCCGGGCGCGCAAGCGGGTTTTGCCGTTACAGCGCCATGGTGGCGATAAATTCGCCAGGCTTCAGCTTGCCAGAGCCAGCGCAGCCGGGCCTTCGCGATCATCGTGCCGGAAGGCTGCGGGCAGTGCCGCCGCCAGTTCCGGCGAAGCCCCCGCCGCATCGCGCACATCGGCCATTGCGACGCCAAGCAGCGGGGCAAGCAGATGTCGCTTGTCACCAATGTGGCCATTGGCCCAATCGACAAACGACTGGCCATCATCGGGTTCGATAGCCAGAACGGCCGGCAAGGTCGCGGTGATCTCGAGCCATGCGGCGGCTTCGGCCTGCGCATCGGCATCACCCGCGAAATGCGGGTCGCTGGCCAGCGCGGTGACGAACAGATGAATGACGCCCGCGACCCACGGGAAACCGGTGACGGCATTCGCAGCCAGATGATGCGGACGGGCCGGATCGATCAGCCACATGATATTGTCGGCCTGGTGCGGGACGAAAGCCTCGGCGGGGGCCGCAACCAGCGCCGGGCCGGTCTTCGCCGGGCAATCGTCAAAAACGGGTTCGGCCGGTTGTGCCTGGTCAGTAAAGACAGCGGCATCGGCAAGGCCCGCGCCATCGTCAGCCGGAGTTAGCGAAGGGCCCTGTTCCACATGCTCGTCGAACCAAACATGATCCGATGCGGCTTCGTCCGCCACCCGATTGTTGAAAGCGACCATGCGCGACAGTCGGTTGCGCCCTGCGTCCTCGACATCGACGCTATCGATCGGATCGGCGGCAACCACGCTGCCCCCGACGTCGCCGGACATGGGCAGCGGGGTGTGCGCCGGGGCGGCCGCATCGGATACCGGCGATCCGGCCGATCGCCCGATCCACAGCGTGCCCGCGATCAGCAGCAGCACAGGGCCGACCGCCAGCAGCCAGGTCGTCAGCCCGGTCTGAACCGAGCAGTTCCCGCCAAGGCTGCAGCCGGTCGCCAGCGTGACGACGCTATTGGCCGAAACGGCGATGACCACCATCAGATTGGCCAGGAAAATGGCGCGCATTCTTGTCATGACAACAGTGTCCCGAATCAGCTATCGGCCTGCCTTAACCGCAAAGATGCTAAATTTTCGGTAACTATATTGTTGCGTAGCAGTAACGAGCCGCTTGGCTGCCGGTCCGCGCAGCACCGCCGATGCATCGATGATCGTGACATCGTGCATCAGGTTGAGATAGGCGTCCATATACGGCTTGTGCGACGCGCCGACCACCATCAGCACGCGCGCGCCTGGCCGGTCGGCCATCGCGGCACGCAGGTTGGCCACCATCCTCAGATTGCGCGCTTCCCACCACATGCC
>JANNMK010000208.1:0-3971 GCA_031397785.1 Sphingomonas sp.
GTGCATCGCCCGCGCCATCGCGGTCGATCCCGAAACCATCCTGATGGACGAGCCTTGTTCGGCGCTCGACCCGATCGCTACCGCCAAAATTGAGGAACTGATCCACGAGCTGCGCGGCAGCTATGCGATCGTCATCGTCACCCACAACATGCAGCAGGCAGCGCGCGTTTCGCAGCGCACGGCGTTTTTCCATCTCGGCAAGATCGTCGAATATGGCGCGACCACCGACATCTTCACAAACCCGCGTGAAGAGCGCACCAAGGATTATATCACCGGACGCTACGGTTAAGGCATGTCGGCAAAAGTCCGGGCCGACCAACAACCCTCGAATGTCCGCATTAGGGGAAGGTCATCAGACCGCTAACGCTTGCGTTAGGGGAAGGTCAGAAAAGAGAAGCGCATGAACGATCATACGGTCAAGGCTTTCGACGACGATCTCAACCGGCTGCGCGGCCTGGTGTCCGAAATGGGCAGCCGGGCAACGCTGGCTGTCGAACAGGCGATGGTCGCGCTCGATCGGCGCGATCGCGATACGGCGGCGCGGATCGTGGCAGAGGACGGGCTGATCGACAATCTGGAGAGCGAGATCGAGAAGCTGGTGGTCACCACCATCGCGCTGCGCGCGCCGATGGCGGACGACCTGCGGTCGATGATCGCCGCGCTCAAGATCGCCGCAGTGCTCGAACGGGTCGGCGATTATGCCAAAAGCATCGCCAAGCGGGTTCCCCTGCTCTCCACCGACCGGTCGGTGGAGGCCATTCCGCTGCTGATTTCGATGTCGGAAATCGTCTGCGAAATGCTGCGCGACGTGCTCAACGCCTATGCCGCCAAGGACCCGTTGCTGGCCCAGGAGGTCAGCGCGAGGGACAAGTCGGTCGACGGGTTTTACAACGCCATCTTTCGCGCGCTGATTACCTATATGATGGAAAATCCGCGCAGCATTTCGGAAAGCGCGCATCTGCTGTTCGTCGCCAAAAATCTCGAACGCGCGGGCGACCACGCCACCAACGTCGCAGAAATGGTCTATTTCACCGCGACCGGCCGCCACATGGATGAACGCGAAAAGGGCGAACACCCCTCAGACGCGGTGCAAGGACAATAAATAATGGCTCAGCCCGACATGCTCCTGGTCGAAGACGATGCCGCGCTGGCGGAGCTCGTCATCTGGCATTTCAGCCGCGAAGGCTTTGCCGTCCGCCACACCCCCAATGGCGAAGAAGCGTTATTGTGGGTGCAGGAAAAATTGCCGGACATCGTCCTGCTCGACTGGATGGTCGAAGGGCTGTCGGGCATCGAATTGTGCCGCCAGCTCCGCCGCAATTCGGAAACCGCCAATGTGCCGATCATCATGCTCACCGCCCGTGGTGAGGAGGAGGACCGGGTGCGCGGTCTCGAAACCGGTGCCGACGATTATGTCACCAAGCCTTTTTCGCCGCGCGAACTGGTCGCCCGGGTGACCGCGGTGTTGCGCCGCGTCCGCCCGGCGCTGGCCGGCGAAAGCCTGCTTTACGCGGATATTGAGATGGATACCGTCGGCCACAAGGTGAAACGGTCGGGCAAGACCATCCCGCTCGGGCCGACCGAATTTCGCCTGTTGCGCCACTTTCTGGAACATCCCGGCTGGGTGTTCAGCCGTGAACGATTGCTCGACAATGTCTGGGGCCAGGACAGCGAGATCGAACTGCGGACGGTCGATGTTCATATCCGCCGCCTGCGCAAGGCGATCAATATCGATGGCGCACTGGACATCATCCGCACCGTGCGCTCGGCCGGCTATGCGCTGGACAAGGATCTGGCCAACTAATGCCCAGCACACCGACTTACCCTTGCACACCGCGCATAGCGGCGTAAGGACGCTGCAACTTTACGTTTACGTCAACGGAGATTTGCAATGACCATCAGTTTTAAGGACCGCGTCGCCATCGTTACCGGAGCGGGCGGCGGTATCGGCCGCGCCTATGCGCTCGAACTGGCGCGACGCGGCGCAAAGGTCGTCGTCAACGATCTGGGCGGCGCGCGCGACGGCACCGGTCACAGCGGCATGGCGCTGAAAGTCGTCGAGGAGATCGAGGCTATCGGCGGCGAGGCCATGTCGAACGGCGGCAGCGTCACCGAATATGACCAGATGGCCGATATGGTGGCGCAGACCAAGGCCAAATGGGGCCGGATCGACATCCTCATGAACAACGCCGGCATCCTGCGCGACAAGAGCTTTACCAAGATGGAGCCCGCCGATTTCGAACTGGTCATCAAGGTCCATCTGATCGGCTCTGCCTTTGCCACCAAGGCAGTGTGGGACATCATGCGCGAACAGAATTACGGCCGCATCCTGATGACCGCCTCCTCGACCGGCCTCTATGGCAATTTCGGCCAGGCCAATTATGGCGCGGCCAAACTCGGTCTGGTCGGCCTGATGAAGACGCTGGCGATCGAAGGCGCCAAGAATAATATCAAGGTCAACAGCATCGCTCCGGTCGCCGCCACCCGCATGACCGAGGACATATTGCCCGAAGCGGCGCAGGCGATGTTCGCGCCAGAACTGGTGGTGCCCGCATCGCTGTTCCTCGTTTCCGAAGACGCGCCCAGCAACACCACATTGGGCGCAGGCGCAGGCGCCGTCCACGCCGCCAATGTCACGATGACGCATGGCGTTAAACTGGCCGCCGACGAGCGCGATCCCGAAGGCGTTGCGCGGCGCTTCGCCGAAATCCTCGACCGTAACGGAGAGGCAGTGCCGCAGACCGGCGCCGAACAATCGATGGCGATCATGGGCCTGCTGAACAGATAAGCGGCAATCAGCGTCAGTGCGAGCGCAGCGAAGCAATCCAGAGCGGGCGGGAACCGCGCCGGACGGCTTCGCCCGCTGCCTCGAGGGCCGATCAAATTGTCCTAGAAGGTGAAGCGCAGCCCGCCGGTATAGCGGCGACCAAACCGTTCCCATTCAATGGTATAGATCGACTCGCGGACGAACCGGCGGCCCGGATTGTTGAGCAGGTTCGACGCATCAAAATAAATCTCGAAATTGTCGGTGACCGCATAGCGCGCCGAAAAATCGAGCTCGTCGTCCTCCGCCCAGAAGAAATTGCCGCCGTCGCTCACTGGTCCATAGGCATCGATGTAGGACGAGCGATACTGATAGTTGAGGCGCACCGAGACGCCGTATTTCTCGTAATAGCCACCGACATTATAGACGATGTCGGATGTGCCGGGCAGCGCGATCTTGCTGCCGTCGGGTGCTTTGGCCTCGCTGTCGTTCAGCGTGATATTGGCGTTGATGCCGAATCCGCCGAAAAATTCGGGCAGGCCCAACTGCTCGGTATAGGGTTCGAGCTGCAGCTGGATCGCGGCTTCGAGGCCGTAGATATAGCCCGATCCGCCGTTGGTGATGGTGCTCAGCACATATTGCGACCGGTCGATGCCGCCGGCGTTCAGCACATCGGAATTAAACACCCGGGTGTCGTCGAACAGCACATCCTGCACACGCTTGTAATAGGCACCGATGCTGAAATAGCCCTGCGGCTGGATATAATATTCATAATAGGCATCGATGCCATAGGCCCGCTCCGGCTTGGCCAGCGGATTGCCGCCCGACACCGTCAGATTGCTGTCGCTGAAGGTGAAATTGGGCCGCAGCTGGTCATAGTCCGGCCGTGCCGCGCCGCTGGTCAGCGACAATCGCAGCCGCTGGTCTTCCGCGACATCCAGATTGACGTGCAGGCTGGGGAACAGCAGCGTGCTATCGCCGTCGGTGCGTATTAGCGTCTGCACCCCGCCGAGGTTGACGAACGCCTGGCCACGGTTCCTGACATGCTCCACCCGCGCGCCGCCGAGCACGCTGCCCCAGTCGGTCCTGACCGTCGCCATCGCATATCCGGCGTACACCTGTTCGCGGACATTGTAAAAATTGCCCGGAATCGGCGTGAAATCCTGCTTGGCATCGAGCTGCGCGACATATTGCCGCATGCTGTTCA
>JANNMK010000254.1:0-13282 GCA_031397785.1 Sphingomonas sp.
TGGCAGCGAGGCGGTATTGCCTGACCCATGGCCTTGCCTTCACCACTGCCTATCACACACAATTTCCGGACTATATCGAGCGTCGCACCGGCGTGCCTGCTTCGGCAATCTGGCGCTATATCCGCTGGTTTCATGCGCCTGCACGTGCCGTTCTGGCATCGACGCCGTCGATCCGCGACGAGCTGGCAGCGCAGGGTATCGCCCGGCTGGCCCCATGGGGCCGGGGGGTCGATCTGGCGCAATTCGGCCCGCATGTTGCGCCACATCCGGCACTGGCAGGGCTGAGCGGACCGATCATGCTGTATGTCGGACGGATCGCGGTTGAAAAGAATATCGCTGCTTTCCTCGCCTGTCGCCACCCGGGCACCAAGGTGATCGTCGGGGATGGGCCGGCACGCGCCAGTCTTGCTGCGGCACACCCGGCCGCGCTGTTCCTCGGCAAGCTCGATGGGGAAGCGCTGGCATCGGCCTATGCCGGGGCCGATGTGTTCGTCTTTCCGAGCCGCACCGACACCTTTGGCCTCGTCATCATCGAGGCGCTGGCGAGCGGGACACCGGTCGCGGGCTATCCGGTGACCGGTCCAAGGGACATCGTCACGCCGGCGACCGGTGCGCTCGACGAGGATCTCGACGTGGCAATCGCTGCGGCACTGACCTGCGACCGGGCGGCAGCGGCGGCGCTCGGCGCGAGCTACAGCTGGCGAGCGAGCGCCGAGCAGTTTCTCGCCGCGCTGGTGCCGGCGTGCGCCGCAAAGCGCGAAGTGGCCTAGCAGCGCGCCCTTGCCGCATGGCGCAACGCGCGCTAGGACCCGTGTCATTATCCGGCCGCTCCGCAAGGGGCGGCCCTATTTATTGGCGGGGCAGATGACCCCGAACAGGAGAACAGGGCATGGCCCAGCCATTGATGCCGCATGCGACCGCCGCCTGGCTGGTCGACAACACCGCGCTGACATTCCAGCAGATCGCCGAATTCTGCGCGCTGCACATCCTCGAGGTGCAGGCGATCGCCGACGATACGGCCGGCACCAAGCTGACCGGGCGCGATCCGGTGCGCGCGCACGAACTGACCATGGAAGAGATCGAAAGGGCGCAGGCTGATCCCGCCTATCGGCTGGTGATGCTGAAAGGGCCGGAGCATGTCCGCCGCACCAAGGGGCCGCGCTATACCCCGGTGTCCAAGCGTCAGGACAAGCCCGACGGCATCGCCTGGATCATCCGCAATCATCCCGAAGTGTCGCCCGCCGCGATCGGCAAGCTGATCGGCACCACGCGGACGACGATCGCGGCGATCCGCGAGCGCAGCCATTGGAACATCGCCAACATCACGCCCAAGGACCCGGTGACGCTGGGCCTGTGCTCGCAGCGCGAACTCGATGCGCTGGTGCTGAAAGCCGCAAAGAAGGCGGGGATCCCGGCACCGGTCGATACCCGTTTCGATGGCGACAAGGCGGCGCTGATCGAGGAGCTGAAGGCCGAACGCGAAACCAATTTGCGCGCCGCCGAAGCGGTGGCAGCGGTGGAGGCAGAGGAGGCTGCTGCCGCGCAAGCGGCGGCCGCGCTTACGGACGGCACGGCGGCCTGACCATGGCGGGCGATACCGCCGGTATCGGCCCATCGCCCGACATTCCGTCGCCCGACATTTCGCTGACCCAGGACGAAAGCCCGCTGGTCACCAGCGCGGCCGGGCTGCTCTATCCATGGGGCAAGACGGTCCCCGGAGATGGCGAAACCATCCGCATCGCCGCCGGCGTTTCGTGGGCGCGGATTCCGCTGCCCGGATCGCTCGGCCACATCAACAGCTGGCTGCTCGACGACGAAGGCGGGGTTGCAGCGGTCGACACCGGGCTGATGATGACCGCGTGCAGCGATGCGTGGAAGGCGCTGTTTGCAGGCGCGCTCGCCGGTACGCCGCTGACCCGGGTGGTGGCCACGCACCTCCATCCCGATCATATCGGGCTCGCCGGATGGCTGGCCAAGCGGTTCGATGCGCCGCTCCACATGACGCGCGGCGAATGGCTGACCGCGCGGTTCATGATTGCCGACGTCCGCGACGAGCAACCCGATGAGGTGACCGCAATGCAGCGCGGCGCGGGCTGGGACGACAGCCAGATTGCGGCGTCGCGCGCGCTTGGCTGGGGACGGCTGGGGCGGATGATATTCGCGCTGCCTTATGGTTATCGACGGATGGTGGATGGCCAGACGATGGATTTCGGCGGACATCGGTGGCGCGTGGTCGTCGGCTCCGGCCACAGCCCCGAACATGCCTGTCTGCTCCACGAGCAGGACGGCGTGCTGATTTCCGGCGATCAGGTGCTGCCGCGCATCAGTTCGAACGTGTCGCTGTCGAGCAGCGAGCCCGAGGCCGATCCGCTGGGCGAATGGCTGGCGTCGATCGACCGGCTGATGCAGTTGCCCGCCGACCTTATGGTGTGCCCGGCGCATGGCGAGCCGTTTACCGGCCTGCATGTCCGGCTGACCGCAATGCGCGACGAGCATCATCAACGGCTCGATGCGCTGGAGCAGGCGCTGGCCCGGCCGATCCGCGCGGTCGATGCCTTTGGCCTGCTGTTCCGCCGCACCATCGGTGACAGCCAGCGCGCGATGGCAACCGGCGAAGCGCTGGCGCACCTCAGGCATCTGGAGGTGACAGGCCGGGCGCAGCGGGAGAGCCGCGACGGGGTCTGGTGGTGGGGCACGGCCTGACCGGAACGGCGCGCCGTGCGATCAGCCAAGGTCGCCGAAGGTCGCGATAGTCGCGGCAACGCCAGAGCAAGTGGCGACCAGCCGTGTCATTCGAAGGGCGGAACAGGCGGAACGCCGACATGATCGGGATCGATGGCGCGCAGGCAGGCGAGCAGCAGGCGATTGTCGTGGCGCTGGCGAAAGCCCACCTCGATGCCGCGATAGAAGACCGGTTCCCGATACCCATGCATGGCACGGGTCATTGCTATGTCGAGCGCGCGCTGCTGGCCCATGTCGAGCGCTGCGTCCCAGGCGGTGCGGAAACTGGCGGCATCGGGACGGTTGCGCAGGCGATAGGCCGATCTGGCGCTGATGCCGACGGCCCGGGCGGCCTCGGCCACCACACCGACCTCGGCGAGATGCGCGATGAACCCGCGCTGCCGCGCCGCCGTCCAGCCATCATGACGGGTGGAGCTGGTGGCGACGGGCATGAAGGCGATCGGCGAGGGCGACGATGTGGTCAGCGGATGTTTCGATTGGGCCATGAACCGCACCATAAACTAACCTATATGGTGTAGGACAGCGGTTTCGTCGCGTTTCCAGGCGAACGCCATTTACTCCGCAGGCACCAGTTCCATTACATCGACGATGCTTTCGAAGGCGGGGCGGGGAAATACCATTCGCCAGCGGGCCGGACCGATGCGTTCGACCAGCCCGGCGAGGTTGCGGGCGGCGTCGCTGCCATAATCCATGGCATCCGCTTCATCGCCCAGCATCAGTGTGCCGAGAAAGATTTTGCGGCGGTCGGTATCATCGAACATCAGCCCGACCTGACGCTGCGATCCAGTGAGCTTGGTAAAGCTGAAAATATCCTGTTCGGCCTCGACCCGGCAGGCGAAAAACGGATAGGCGACATAGGCGAGGCCCGCGTTGCCCGGCGAGCCGAGCTTGATCACCCGGCAGCGATAGCCGCCCGGCGGCAGATGCGGGTTTGGCAGCGCAGCCTGCGGATCGAGCAGCGTCCCTTCTGCTGCGACCTGGGCCGCAAAGCCGCCGCTGCGGGCGCTGGCCAGCGCCTCGTTCCAGGCAGGCCACCAGTCGCCGATGCGGCCCCGGTCTGCGGGGGTCGCGACATCGTGCCAGTCATCGGCGCGCGCGGCATCGGCCCGGCTGATGGTGCCGGTCGGTTCGCGCATCATCGCGCAGGACGACAATGATGCGCCGATTATCATCGGAAGAAGGAAGGCGGCTCTGGTCATTGCGACTTTATTCTCCCGGCGCTTGTTTTTCGAAATCGGCTTCGACACCGGCTAATGCGCGGTCCAGCCGCCGTCCATCGACAGATTGGCCCCGGTGATCGCACTGGCGCCATCCGAACACAGATAAAGCGCGAGGCTCGCCACCTGTTCCGGCGTGACGAACTGTTTGGTCGGTTGCGCGGCGAGCAGCACATCGTCGATGACCTGATCGCGGGTCAGGCCGCGCGCCTTCATCGTGTCCGGGATCTGCCCTTCGACCAGCGGCGTCCAGACATAGCCGGGGCTGATCGCATTGACCGTGATCCCTGCCTGAGCGACTTCGAGCGCCGCCGTTTTGGTAAGACCGACGATGCCGTGCTTGGCGGCCACATAGGCGCTCTTGTTGGGGCTGGCGACGATGCTGTGCGCCGATGCGGTGTTGATGATGCGACCCCATTTGCGCGCCTTCATCCCCGGCAGGGCGAGCCGGATGGTATGGAAGGCCGCGGTCAGGTTGAGGGCAATGATGACATCCCATTTCGCCACCGGAAATTCATCGATCGGCGCGACATGCTGGGTGCCGGCATTGTTGACCAGAATGTCGACCCCGCCGGTGGTATCGGCGATCGATTCCATCATCGCGACAATAGAGCCGCTATCGGTCAGGTCGGCATTCGAATAGAGCGCGGTGCCGCCGCTCAGCGCGGCGAGCGCCGCACGCTCTGCCTCGATGGCGGCGGCATCGCCAAAGCCGTTGATGACGATGTGCGCGCCGGCGCCTGCCAGCGCCTTTGCCATGGCGAGGCCGATGCCACTGGTCGATCCGGTGACCAGCGCGGTCTTGCCTGAGAGGGACTTGGTCATGCGCCGGTTCCTTTGCGATGGCTGCTGTGATGCTCGTCGGGCGCAGGGTCGCCGAGGTCGAAGGCCGCGATTGCCCCATCGACGATATTGCGCGCGACGATATCGCCGTGGCTCATCGCCGCAGCGACGGCGGCTTCGCCCTGGCCCCAATGGTCGTCGATCGAGGCGGGCGAAAATTCGAAATCGCGCGCGCCGGTTTGCCAGTCGCGGTTGCGATAGATGAGGTGGACGATATTGAGCGCGCCGGTCTTGACCGACCGGGCCAGCGCGACGGCCTGGCGGCTCTGGCGCAGTTCGGGCGGCAATGTGTCGAGCAGTGCGACGATCGCCGCATCCTTGCGCCGCGCCGCAATATACTGGTCGGTGACGGCGCGGGTCCGGCTCGAAAAACGAATGTCCTTTTCGCGGCTGGCGACATCCGAAAGGTCGCGCGGGCGCGGCCCGGCTGCGGGGAACAGATCGACCTGAAAGACCAGCATATCGTCGCTGCCATGATCGAGGATGTGCTGGAGCGGGGTGTTGGACACCAGGCCGCCATCCCAATAGTGCCGCCCGTCGATCTCAACCGCGGCAAAGCCGGGCGGCAGCGCGCCCGAGGCGAGGATGTGACGCGCGTCGATACGCCCGGCCCATTCGCCCTCGCGATTGTCGAAATAGGCGAAATTGCCCGATTCAACATCGACCGCACCGACCGAAAAGCGCATCGGTCCATTGTTGAGCAGGTCCCAGTCGACCAGTTCGTCGAGCGTCGCAACGAGCGGGGCTGTATCGTAGAAACTGGTGGCGGCATCCGCGCCCGGCGGAGCGAACAGCGCAGGCATCATGCGCGGGCGGAAGAAGCCGGGGACGCCCCACAATGCGACAGCGCCCGCCGCCATGAGATGCGCTGCCTCCCGCCAGTCACGATCGGGCGGGAGGATCATATCGGGCATACCGCCGGACACGCGGTCCCAGAAACGGCGCAGAGCGGCGCGGCGCTCCCCCTTTGGATTGCCGGCGATCAAGGCGGCGTTGACCGCGCCGATCGAAATGCCCGCCACCCAGTCGATGGCGATGTCGTAGCGCGACAGCGCGGCATAGGCCCCGGCCTGAAAACTGCCGAGCGCGCCGCCGCCCTGCAACACCAGCGCCACCGACGCAGGCAGTGGCAGGGGTGTGGTGGCCCGCGTCTTTGTGGCGGGGCGCGACATGGTCGGTCGGACGGAATTGGCCATGGGCCGAGCCTGCCTGCAAGCGTCACCGGGCGTCAATGGCCGATGGTTGCGGCCGTCGAGATTCTGCTGTTCATTTATCGCGGCGGCTGGCTTATGTCGGTTCCATCATCGCGCGGCACCACTGTTCGCGCGCACCACGGTAAAGGGTAATGCGATGCGCCTCGACGATTATGATCCGGGCGACGATATTCGCGATCTGGGCCGTGGTGGTGGCGGCGGCGGACTGAATTTCGGCGGCGGCGGGGGCGGCATCGGCGGGTTGCTGATCGGGCTGCTGCCGATGTTGCTGGGGCGCAAGCTGGGCTGCGGCACTCTCCTCATCCTCGGCGTCGTCGGGGCTTTCCTTCTCTACGGCAGCGGCGGCATGCAACTGGCGGGCGGCGCTGGCGCTCCGGCGGGGCAGGCGGCGGGCAATGGCGCGAATGTGGCTTGCGACACCCCGGGGGAACGCTGGGCCTGCAACGTGTTCGGCGACACCCATGAGGTATGGGACGCCGTGTTCCAGCAACGCGGTGCAACCTATCGTCGGCCGACGCTCAATTTCTTCGATCAGCAGAATCAGTCGGGCTGCGGCGCGGCGCAGGCGGCGATGGGGCCATTTTATTGCCCGGCCGATCAGGGGGTTTATCTCGACACGACATTTTTCCAGGAGATGGAGCAACGGCTCGGCGCAGGCGGCGATGCGGCACAGGCTTATGTCATCGCGCACGAGGTGGGCCATCATGTCCAGACCGTGACCGGTGTATCCGAACAGGTGCGCCGCGCGCAGGCGCGGGCGAGCGAGGCCGAGGGCAACCAGTTGCAGGTGCGGATGGAATTGCAGGCCGATTGCTACGCCGGGGTTTGGGCGGCGCGCGCCCGCAATGCCGATGGCAGCGCCGCGGTCGAGCCAGGCGATTTCGAAGAAGCGATGCGCGCTGCGCAGGCGATCGGCGACGATACGCTGATGCGCAATGCAGGCCAGCGGCCGGTTCCCGAAAGCTTTACCCACGGCACGAGCGCACAGCGGCAAAACTGGCTGAGGCGGGGGCTGGAGAGCGGCGATCCGCAACGTTGCGACACATTTGCCGGCGCAATCTGAGCTGGGCCGAGCGCCATATGCCGGGTTCGGCGACTCAGCGCGATGGCGCCGGGTTTCCATCCTCAACGGACATCGCGCCCGGCGTCATCGCCGCACCATCGCCGCGCAACGTCTCGGATGTTTCGTGCTGGCCGTCATGGCTCCAGCCCGGCGGGTTCCACAGATAGCCGAGCTTGTCGGTCAGGCGAGGCGAGCGGCGCATCTGCTGTGCCAGCCACCGCACGCCCCAGGTCTGGATGTCCCAGATCCGGCTGCTGTCCATCTGTTTGACCAGACCGTAGACCGGCTCCTCCTCCTCGCGCTGGAAGGTGCCGAACCAACGGTCCCAGACAATCAGCGACTGGCCGTAATTGCGATCGAGATATTTGGTCTGGATGCCGTGATGGACGCGGTGATTGGCGGGAGTCGCAAGCCAGTTTTCGAGCCAGCCCATGCGATGAACGACGCGGGTATGGTTGAAAATGCCCCACATATTGCCGAAAAACCGTGCGGCGAGGAACATCGGCAGCGGCAAACCGAGCAACGGCAGCAGAAAATAGGTCGGCTGGAACAGGCCGCCCATTGCGAAGATCGAGCCGCGCGGGCTGACCGTCAGGTTCATCTGCTGGCTGCTGTGATGCGGGATGTGCAGCGCCCAGAACAGTCCGGTGCGATGCGCGATCCGGTGATCGGCATAATAAGCAAGGTCGTTCATGAGCAGCGCCAGCGCCCAGCCCCACCACAGCATCGGGATGGTGAACAGCCGCAGATGGTCGTAGATCGCCTGATAGGCGAGGATGAACAACGCGCCGCCGACGATCAGTCCGACAACCAGGTCGAACAAACCGTTGGCGATGTTGTTAGTCATGTTGGCAAAAGATTCGCGCTCATTCCATTGCCCATGGTGCTGGAACAGGTAAATGCCGCGCTCCATCAACAAGAGCATCAGATAACCGCCGAATTGCAGCCAGAATCCGCCTTCGCCTGCCGCCGCAGCGGCCAGCCATGCCAATCCGTTCGTCACCGGTTCCAAAGCATCCATCGACATCGTCTCCCACGTGCATTAAAATGGCTGACTGACCAGATTGTCAATGAAAACATGCAATGACCAGATCGATTTCTTTTAACCAGGACCGGCCGGCCAAAGCGCGCGACGCGCAACGGCTGGCTACTCGCGCCGCCATTGTCGATGCAGCGATACAGCGGTTTGCCGCGCACGGGTTCGAAGGGGCGACGCTGCAGATGGTCGCACAGGATTGCGGGCAGCGCGTGCCGCTGATCCTCTATCATTTCGAATCGAAGCTGCAGTTGTGGCGGATTGCGGTGGATGCGGTTTATGCGCGCTATGAGGGGGCGGTTGCCGCGACGATGCCTTTGGCCGACGTGCCAAAGGATCATGGCTGGTTCCGCGCCGCGCTTTACGCGCAACTCGCCGCGCTGACGGCGCACCCGGAATATCTGCGCATCCTGTTTCAGGAAGGGACTGTCGACAGCGAGCGGCTACGCTGGATGGTCGAGCGCCACCAGAGCCGGGTTTCGGCGATGATGGCGACGCTGATCGGCGAGGCGCAGGCGGCCGGACTGTTTGTCGCGATGGACCCGATGCACGCCAAATTCTTGTTGTCCGGCGCGTCGAGCCTGGCGATCGTCATGGCCCCCGAATATCGGCTGGTGACCGGCAATGATCCCCAATCCCCGGCCTTTCTCGACGCGCATGTCGATGCGCTGATGGCGATTTTCATGCGAGGCGAGGCGCGGTGATACGCTCCATCGTCATCATCACCGGTCTGCCTGAGGAGGCCGATGCCTTCATGCCGGGGCAGGGCAGTGTTTGCGAGATCGGGCCACTGGCGGTGCGCCGCATCGCGATGGACGGGGTGAACGTGCATCTGGCGTGCGGCGGGATCGGCAAGGTCGCGGCGGCAACCGCGGCAACATGGCTTGCGAGCCGGATCGATGCCGGGCTGCTGATGGTGATCGGCACCGCTGGCGCGCTTTTACCGGTTGGCGCGGAGCCATGGTGGCTTTCAGCGGCAATCCAGCATGATTATGGCGCGGCGCGGCCCGACCGCTTTGCCCATTATGATGCAGGTGGCTGGCCGATGGGACCGGAAGGGGTAACTGCTTTTTCCGCTCTGGCCCAACCTGCAGGGCTGGGCCTCAATCAAGCGACGATTGCCAGCGGCGACTGTTTTGTCGAATGCGGGGTGCGGGCGGGCGCAATCCGCGACGCGCTGGGGGCGAGCCTTGTCGATATGGAAACGGCTGCGGTCGCGCAGGCGGCGGCGATCCTGGGTCTGCCCTGGTGCGCCATCAAGGCGGCGACCGACGAGGCCAATCCCGACAGCGCCAGTGATTTTCATGCCAATCTTGCCGCCACGGCACGGCGTGCGGCCCAGGCGGCGGAGCGCGCGATCGGACTTATGGCGCGCGAAGCAGGCTGACACCGGCCCTCTCTGCTGCTCGCGCCGCGCCGACATAGCCGCTTGCCGCCATGATGGCGGAAAGCCAGCCGACCAGCAGGGAATCGACGATCAAGCCGGGCCACAGCAACGCCTTGGGCCCGAGCAGCGCCAGCGCGGCCAGCGCATAATGCGGGATCAAAAGTGGCAGCATGGCGAGCACGAACAGCGCAAGGGTGAAGGGCAGGGCGGGGGCCATGATGCGCAGCGAGGCAAGCGGACCGACAGCCTGATTGCCGAGCGCCGCCGCCGCGACCCATGCCGCCGCCAGCACCCCGGCAGCCATCCCGGCAAAGAAACCGGCAGCAAAAATGGCCAGATTGTCGGTCGGTAGCGCGAATAACTGGATCAGGCTGATCAGCAGGATGAAGCCGAGCGCGCCGGCAGACAGTCGCACCGCCTGGCCATCGGCACGGGCCGCAAATGCGGGATCGCGGCTCACCATCCAGCGCACGACCCAATAGTTGCTGAGCAACAGCGCCGCCATCTTGACGATGGCGAGTGCCATGCGGAGCGGGTGATTTTCCACTGCCCTGGCCGCATCGAGGCTGTCGTACATGCCGACATGGACTTCGCCGATATGTTGCAGCATTTCGATCAGCACCGGCACGGCGGCGAGCAGCGGACAGGCCAAGAGAAACCGGGTCCCGCCCGAATAGCTGGCCTTGAGCGCGGTCCAGAGGGTCATGACGGGTCATCCTGTATCTCGAGCTCCGCAGGATCGAAGCGGATGAGATCGCCCGGCTGGCAATCGAGCGCCCGGCAGATCGCATCGAGCGTCGAAAAACGGATGGCCTTGGCCTTGCCCGTCTTGAGTATCGACAGATTGGCCAGCGTGATGTCGACTGTGCTGCTGAGTTCGGTCAGCGTCATGCGGCGTTGCCACAGCAGGTCGTCGAGATTGATGCGGATCGCCATCAGACTACCTGCGCCAGTTCGGCCTCGATCGCGGCGCCCTGCTGGAATATCCGGGACAGCACGAACAGCAGGAGCACGGCCAGCCAGCCAGTGATGCCGAAACTCCAGCCGAGATATTCGCCGCTCGCCTCGCTCACGGCCTGCGAATAGAGACCGAAGGCCAGATCGATGATCTGGGTGCCAAGCAGCGCCCAGGCGACCAGCCGCAGTCGCGCTGCGTTAATTGTGCTGAACGCCGCCCCGGCGCGCGCATCGTCGATCACCGAGATCAACCGCGTGAACATGATGTGGGCGAGCAGGATGACCGGCGCTGTCAATGGAAAGACGACGCGTATCCAGCCGAGCAGTGCGTCGGGAGCCCGCATCCCCGCCTGCATCGCGGTAGCCAGAAACTGGTCGGGGAGGACATAACCGACGGCAATCCCGGCAGTGACGGCCAATAGCCCGATGATCCAGTTGGCCCAGTTCAACCCGCGCAATATCCATCGTGTCGTTCCCAGCATGACCTGCTCCTTATCGAGGAACACAGAATGACATATTGATAAACAATATGTCAATTATTGTTTTTCGGCGATCGTGCGGCTGAGGGACTGACCGACGCCGTATGGCGGGACCAGGGAAAGCTGCTCCATGTTGGTTGAACAACAAAGCGGCTGTTCATTCGTCGAGTGCGAAACTGCCAAGGATGGCGCGTATCACCCCAATTTTTCTAGACCGGACCCAGCCGCTCGTCCCCGCCGACGACGGTATCGCTCTGGCCTGGGCGGACGTTGCGGACAGCCCGGAACTGACGATGCTGCTGGCGATGGTGAAACGGCATTTCCGCACATCCGCGGCGTTCATATCTGTGCTCGGCAGAGAGTTTCAGTGGTTTCTGGCAAGCGACGGCATCGATCCCGTAGTCGCGGTTCATGATCATTCGGTATGCCGTTCGGTGATCTATGATCGCTCGCTTGCGACCCTGCCCGATCTGTCGGCCGATGCGCTGCTGGCCGACAATCCGTTCGTTGCCGGGGATGGTAGGCTCAGAGCCTATGCAGGCGTTCGCCTGAAAGTCGGCGGCGGCCGCGATTGTGGCGACGCAGGGAATATCGGTGCCTTCTGCATAGGCGACCGCACCCCCCGGCGGTTCAGCAAGGGCGAGCTGGACCAGTTAAGGGATTTTTCCGCGATTGCCGCAGCGCTGATTGCCGCCCGCGTCGCGCAGGCTGCGGCAGCAGCAGTGAGCAGCCGCTATCGCCAGCTGGTCGAAAACGCAGACCGCAAGGATCGGCTGTTCCGCCAGACCGAACGGATGATCGATATGGGAAGCTGGCGCATGAACCTCGCGACACAGGCGATCGAATGGTCCCCCGGCGTCTTTGCGATCCACGCATTGTCTGCCGATGAACCGCCGCCGCTCAATGGTGCGCTGGCGTTCTACAGCCCTGCCGATCAGGCGATATTGTCCTCGGCCATTGCCAGTTGCTCGCTCGACGGAACGCCATTCGACCTCGAACTGGATTTCACCGCCGCCGACGGCAAGCGCAAGCGCGTGCGTGCGCTTGGCGAACTCGAGCATGGCGACGGGCGACCGTTGGCGCTGATCGGCATGTGCCAGGATGTCAGTGCCCGGTTCCGCCTCGAAACCGTTTTGCGCGGCCAGGCCACCACCGATCCGCTGACCGGACTTGCTAATCGCACGGCATTGCAGCAGCAGCTTGCCGCGGCCTATGCCGAACACCCGCGCCCGGGCAGTATTGCCGTTCTGCTGATCGACCTCGACGGATTCAAGATGGTCAATGACCGGCTCGGCCATGCGCGGGGCGACGAGATCCTCACGATGGTCGCCGAGCGGCTGAAAACCAATGTCACGGATGGCTCGCTGATCGCCCGCTATGGCGGCGACGAATTTGTTGTCGTGGTCACCGGGCAACATGCGGCGTTCCGCGCCTCCGGGCATGTTGCTGCGTTCACGCAGCTATTGTGGTTCGAAATAGACAGCGACCATGGGCCGATCATGGTCAGTGCATCGGTGGGATTTGCGGTCAACGCCTATGGCGAAAACCCGACCGACCTGCTGCGGCAGGCCGATGACGCGATGTACCGGCGAAAGGCAAAGCGCCGCGCGGCGGGCGGCAATCGCGCCGACTAGCGCCACCTCCCCCGACCAGCGGAGACGCGACGCCTCTTGCCCTCGGCATCTCGCCTGCGTATAGGGGTGGAACCGTCCCGCCCGGGACCGGAGTGCCGTCGCGCAGCGCTCCACATGCATTGGGCAGGATCAACGGATTTTCCGCGATTCGCTAGCCGCCTCGGCCATTTTCCCCAAGGAAAAGGACCGTTGGCGTTTTGCGCGTCGCTTTTTTGCGTTTGCAGCATTTTTTTCTGACCAGAGGCGATCTTACCCCATGGCAACCAAGGCTCAGGCTCCCGCAGCGCGCACGACCTATACCGCGAGCTCGCAAAAGCGCATCCGCAAGCTGTTCGGCAATATCCACGAAGCGATCAAGATGCCGAACCTCATCGAGGTGCAGCGCGAAAGCTACGAGCAGTTCCTGCGTTCCGATCCGGCCACCGGCTACGTCTCGGGTCTTGAAAAGACGCTGCGTTCGGTGTTCCCGATCCGCGATTTCGCCGGCACCGCCGAGCTCGATTTCGTCCATTATGTGCTCGAAGATCCGAAGTACGACACCGAGGAATGCCGCCAGCGCGGGCTGACCTATGCGGCGCCGATGAAGGTGACGCTGCGCCTGATCGTGTTCGAGGTCGACAGCGAAACCGAAACCCGTTCGGTGCTCGATATCAAGGAGCAGGACGTCTATATGGGCGACATGCCGCTGATGACCGGCAATGGCACCTTCA
>JANNMK010000271.1:0-1761 GCA_031397785.1 Sphingomonas sp.
GTGCATCAGGTTGAGATAGGCGTCCATATACGGCTTGTGCGACGCGCCGACCACCATCAGCACGCGCGCGCCTGGCCGGTCGGCCATCGCGGCACGCAGGTTGGCCACCATCCTCAGATTGCGCGCTTCCCACCACATGCCGTAGCGGCGACCATGATAAGGCGGCGCTGACTCGGCCATGTTGGCGGCATGATCGTTGGCAATAAACGCGCGCTGAGAAGCGGGAAGATTCATGTAGCGAAAGAACGCCAGCATACCGTCGGGCGTCGTCGCCGCGGCCGAAATCCGCGCGTCCTCGATGCCGAATGCGCTGTTGGCGATGCGGTTCCACACCGCCTGCACCGCCGCCTGTCCGGCCTCACCAAAATCACGCTGGATGCTATCCGCGGAGTGATCGTCGACGGGATAAACCCGCTGCAACCCCAGCCGCACTGCCAGCCGCGCAGCGATGGCGATACGCTCATTGGGTCGGGCTGCCGTGGAATTGACGATGTCGAGGATCATCGCATCGACACCATCGCCGACAATGCGTTGATCGGCCGGCAGGTAAAACCACTGCACCACCGCCGAGCTCCGATCCCCTGCCGCTACGAATGTCGCGGCAAGCCGTCGCCGCTGTGCAGGCGCAGGCACTTGCGGCCAGTCACGCAGCATCGCATCTGCCGCAATGGTGGCCTGAGCCACGTCCATTCCAGTGGATGCCCGCACCGCCTCCATCGGCCAGCAATAATCCGCCGCCACGCCGGGGGTAAGCGGATCGAGCCGGGTAAGCGTGTCGCAATCCGGTCCTGACACCGCCTCGACCGCGATCAGGGCGGGCTGGAACGCCTCAAGCCGGGCCAGCACCAGTTGCAAGGCGGCATCGTCGGGCGGCGGATCCATCTGCGCCAGATGGGGAGAGCCGAGTACCAGCACGTCGCTGACCGGGCCGCCGACATTCGCCTTTATCGCCAGCGGATCGAATATCTCCGTTTCCGGCGGCGCGGTGGGCGGCAACCGGTCCTGAGCCATTGCAGTGCATGGCAACAGCAGCACGCACGCGGCCAGGGCCATAGCAGTGTGTCGATTGGTCATAGCATCCACCCCGGGCCATCATTGCGACGCCCGATAGCGGTCGTCAGTTCCGGAGTGGACTGCTAATATAACACACCGCAGGGTGCAAGGGTGAAGCGATCACCCCTTGCCCACCACGCTTTCCGGCAGGTCCGTGCCGAACACCCGCTGATAATATTCGGCGACCAGCATGCGTTCGGTTTCGTCGCATTTGTTGAGGAAGGACAGGCGGAAGGCGAAGCCGACATCCTTGAAGATCGTCGTATTCTGGGCCCAGCTGATCACGGTGCGCGGGCTCATCACGGTCGAGATGTCGCCGTTCATGAAACCCGCCCGCGTGAGTTCGGCGACCTTGACCATATTGTCGACCGTCACCTTGCCCTTGGGATCGTCATATTCGCCCGATTTGGCGAGCACGATGCGCGCTTCGGTTGCCGCTGGCAGATAGTTCAGTGTGACGACGATGTTCCAGCGGTCCATCTGGCCCTGGTTGATCTGCTGCGTGCCATGATAAAGGCCGGTGGTATCGCCAAGGCCGACGGTATTGGCGGTGGCGAACAGCCGGAACCAGGGGTGGGCGCGGATCACCCGATTCTGGTCGAGCAGGGTCAGCTTGCCGTCTGCTTCCAGCACCCGCTGGATGACGAACATCACATCGGGCCGTCCAGCATCATATTCGTCGAACACCAGCGCGGTCGGCGATTGCAG
>JANNMK010000193.1:0-10447 GCA_031397785.1 Sphingomonas sp.
GTGGTCGAAGCGTTGCGCAGCACCCTGACCGGAGCAGGTTCGGTGGTTATCACCCGCAACCTGGGATTGACTGTCGCTCAGTCGACCGCCCTCCGGATCAAGATGCGCGATGCAGGCGCTGCGTACAAGGTTACCAAGAACAGCCTTGCCAGGATTGCGCTCGAGGGCACACCTTATGCCGGTATCAGCGATCTGCTGACCGGGCCGATCGGCCTTGCGACCAGTGACGATCCCGTCACTGCCGCCAAGATTACGGTCGAATTCGCCAAGACGAACGACAAGCTCGAAATCGTCGGCGGCGGCATGGGGGATACGGTTCTCGACAAGGCGGGCATTTCTGCGCTCGCCACACTGCCGTCACTCGACGAGCTGCGCGCCAAACTCCTGGGCCTGTTGCAGGCTCCGGCAACCAAGCTGGCGCAGATTGCGGCAGCTCCGGCCGGACAGCTTGCGCGTGTATTTGGGGCTTATGCTGCCAAAGAAGACGCCTGACCCTTAGCAATAGCAACCAACCGACATGACGGGGCACTGCCCCAAAACTGGAGAAAACACATGGCCGATCTCGCCAAAATCGTAGAAGACCTGTCCGCCCTGACCGTGCTCGAAGCGGCCGACCTTTCCAAGATGCTCGAAGAAAAGTGGGGCGTTTCTGCTGCCGCTGCGGTTGCTGCTGCACCGGCGGCGGCTGCGGCCGGTCCGGCTGTCGAAGAGCAGACCGAATTCGACGTCATCCTGACCGGCGACGGCGGCAACAAGATCAACGTGATCAAGGAAGTCCGCGCGATCACCGGTCTGGGCCTCGGCGAAGCAAAGGCGCTCGTCGAGTCTGCCCCGAAGGCGATCAAGGAAGGCATCAACAAGGCCGAAGCCGAAGAGCTCAAGAAGCGCATCGAAGGCGCGGGCGGCGTTGTCGAAATGAAGTAAGCGTTTCGGGCACAAGCCCGATAACGCGCGAAAAAAGGGGCGGTCCGGAGACGGACCGCCCCTTTTTTTCGCAGGTCGATGACTCAACGGGTGGCGGTCGCCCTTTGTCCGGCCAGATGCTGTTCGGCGACCATCCGGTCCTGCCGGTCGAGAAAGCGGGCGCGGCGCAGACGGTTGCGGCGCGTCGCGAAGGGATTTTCGGCCGTCGGACCTCGCTCCGCCAGCATTTCGTGATAGCCGGGGCGGTGGCCGGGCGAGTCAACAGGCGCATGGCCAACAGGCGCATGACTTGGCGAACGATGCAGCGGAGCAACCATTGTCGACGCGCCTGCGGACTGCATCGCGCCGAACAGCACCGGCCGCGACGGCTCTCTGGCCAGCGGTGTCGGATCGGCAGTGATCGACGTGGTCACCAGCGCATCGTCGGACGCAGAAGCGCGGCGGCGGCGAGTGGCGACATAGCCAAAGCCGAATGCGCCCACGACCAGGGCTCCACCGGCCAGAACCAGCAGCTCTACCGGAACGCCTTCGCCGGACAGCTCCGGGGTTGCGGCGGTCGAAGGCACAACATCAGAGGCCAACGGCACTGCTGACACCGCATCGACCAGCGGTTCGGCAGGCGTTGATGGTGCCGGTGCGGGCGCTGCCGGGGCGGCATTTGCGACGGCTCCGTTCGCCTCGACCGGGGCGGCGCGGCTTGGCCGGGTGGGTGCGGCCGGACTGGCCTGTGCCTGGCGCGGCGGTCGCGCGGCAGCGGCGCGCGGTTCGGAGGACACTTCCACTTCGGGCACCGGCGGCGTGGCAGGTGCAATGACTAGTGGCGGCGGGGCCGGTGCAGCGACCGGCGGGGCTGGCATTGCAACCACCGGCGGTGCGGCAGCGACAACAGATGGCGGCACGGCCATGGGCGCGGCGATGGCGGGGGCGGCCAGCACAGCGGCAATCGCGGCGGTGGCACAGCGGAGAGAGAGGAGGTTCTGTTTCATGCAGGGGCAACGCACGACGAACCGTTCAGGACATAAAAACCGCTCCAACCCGGGACAGGCTGAGGTGTGATTGCGTTGGATTGAGCCCGTTCATCGCAGGTTTATGCTCGCGGGCATGCAGTGCGTCGGCTGGTCAGCCTGCCGTCATTGCCCGTGATATTGGGCGACAGTGCGGCTGACCGCCTGCATCAGCTGCATCCGTTCCGGCACGCTCGCGGTCGTGCTGGCCAGCATGACTGCAACGGCATAGCGGGTGCCGTCCGGCGCAGTGAGGATGCCGATATCGTTGTAGCCGGTGGCCACGGCACCGAGCACCTGGCCGGTCCCGGTCTTGTGCGCGACCCGCCAGCCCGATGGCACTCCGGCCTTCAGCCGTTGCGGACCTGACGATGTGCGCGCCATCGTGTCGAGGATCAGCCGGGTCGACGCTGGCGAAAGCAATTCCCCACGCGCGAGGCGGGCAAGCGCATCGACGATCGCCTGCGGGCTGGCGCCGTCTTCGGGATCGGCGATATACCGGTCGAGCGCGGCCTGGCGGATCGACAGCGGGACACCATCGCGTGCAGTGTAGAAGCTGCGCGCCACAGAATAGCGTTGTTGCCAGTCGAGGCCGGCAATGCGGCTTTGCAGCAACCGTTCGCCGGGGCCAAAGCGAATGCGCCCCAGATTGCGGCGTTCGATAAAACCGCGCACCGCGTCCGGCCCGCCGGCATGGCGCAGCACGCTGTCGTTGGCGGTATTGTCGCTGCCGGTGATCGCCAGATCGAGCAGGCGGCCTGCACTTTCCTCTACCGTGCCGGACGCGCGGACCCGGCTGGCGAGCGGCTGGTGGAACAGGGTCAAATCGGCAGGGGTGATGGTGATGCGGTCTTCGAGACTGATTTCGCCGCGATCCACGCGGTCGAGCAGGGCGAGCGACACCCACAATTTGGAGACGCTCTGCTGCGGGAAATATTCGTCGCCGCGCCGGGCGACGCTCCAGTCGCCGTCGATACGGCGGACCGCGATTCCGGTGCGGCCGGGGAAGCTGCGCCATAGCGCGTCGATTGCCGCCTCGAAGCCCGGTGGCGGGCGGTTGATGGCGGGCAGTGGCTGGCCCTGGATGACGGGGCGCGAAACGCTGCCCTGCGGCAGGGGCGACGGGCTCCACGGGCGATCGCCGGGGCCCTGGGCACGCTGACTGCGCGGTTCTGGGATAGCACCGGCGCACGAGCCCAGTGCCAGGCTGGCGAGCGCCGCCAGAGCCACTGTCCATGTGCGCGATGTCATTTGCCTGCTTCCCCTGCCTTCATCTGCTTGCCATCATCCGAAGTGGCAGGGGGAAACTAGCAGGGTTGCGATGAACGAGTCTTGAAGCGCGACGAGGCGAGGCCCGCCATCATTGGTCGGCGGCGGATGCCCCGTCAGCCAAAGCGCGCGATTCAGCCTTGAGCGGGCCTGACACGGGGCAGACCTGTTGAACATAGCCGTTGAGGACATTGGCCACCGCATCGGGCAGCAGCCGGTAATAGACAAACTGGCCGCGCTTTTCGCTGGCGACCAGGCCGGCGTTTTCGAGCACCGAAAGATGCTGCGACACCGCAGGTTTGCTCATCGCGAAGCGCGAGGCGATGTCGCCCGCGCTTAGCTCTGCATGCGCCAGATAGGCGAGAATCTTGCGACGGGGCGCGGAAGAGAGGGCCTGGAAGACATTTTGCATATCGCATCAGATAGGATGGCAACCGGGGGTTGACAATGAATTATCTATTTAAGTAATTACTTACTAGATTGGAGTCAGCCGATGCGCGCGGATAGAGATATTGCCAGTGACTGTGCGAGCACAGGGTCCGCCAGCGACACCGGTTGCCATCAGCGCGACGATCCGCATGCGGTTAATTATCTCGATGCGACGTATCCCGCCGACCCGGTGGCAGGAACGGTTCGCACCGACTGGCCAAGCGTGGTGTGGAACGGCGGGATGGCAACGGTCGCGCTGGTCGCGGGGCCGATGCTGGCGACGCCGTCTGCCATCGCGCTGTTCGTCGTTTCGACCGGAGCGGCGCTGCTGCTGGGGCACAGCATCGGCTATCACCGGCGGATGATCCACGGCAGTTTTGACTGCCCGCGCTGGCTGGACCGGGTGCTGGTGTGGTTCGGGGCGTTTGTCGGCATGGCCGGCCCTTATGGCATCATTCGCGCGCATGACACGCGCGACTGGGCGCAGCGGCAGGCGGATTGCCATCCCTATCTGGCGCACCGGACGGGTTTCTGGCGCGATGCGTGGTGGCAGATCTACTGCCGGCTGGACCTTGACCGGCCGCCGCGCTTTGCCTTTGGCCGGATCGACCGCGATCCCTTTTATCGCTGGCTGGAGGCGACATGGCGCTGGCAGCAGCTGCCGGTTGCGCTGGCCTTCTATGCCATTGGCGGCTGGGCATGGGTGGTGTGGGGTGTCGCGGCACGAGTCGCGGTCGCCAATCACGGCCACTGGCTGGTCGGCCATCTGGCGCATAATCGCGGGCCGCAGCGCTGGCTGGTCGAGGGCGCGGGCATCCAAGCCCATGATGTGCCATGGGCGGCGATCCCGACGATGGGCGAGGCGTGGCACAACAACCACCACGCCTATCCGGGATCCGCCAGGATCGGGCTGCATCCGGGCCAGAGCGACTGGGGGTGGGTGGTGATCCGGGCGATAGAATCGCTGGGGCTGGCGTGGAACGTTCGCACCCCGGAGACGATGGGGGTGCGGGCCGAGTTGCGTGCCGCGGGCACAAAGCCATCCGTGCAGGCCGCCGTGCCGACAGCTTCGCAGGGGTTTCAGCTATGACTCGCTCTATCTTTTCGCTGCCCGGCCTGTCGCTATCCGGCCTGTCACTGTCTGGCGAAACCCGCCCGGCGCATTACCCGTTTGTCGGCGCGCTATTAGTCCTGGCCCAGCACGGCTATGTCTGGACCGCGTTCAGGCTGGTCGGAGCGGACCGGCCAGCCGACGCCGGGTTTTGGCTGTTTCCGATGCGATCGCTGATGGCCCTGCTCGACGGCCATAGCGCCATCGTCGCCGGTGGCTTTGCCTGGGGCCTGATCTGTTCGTTGCTGCTGGCTATAATGTCGTTCCGCCGGGCCAACTGGAGCCGTGGCGGGCATAGCACAGCTTTGCTGGCGATGGTGCCGACGGTTCAGATGGCGATCCTCCTCATCCTGTCGCTTATGCCCCGCTTTGCCGACACGAGCGAGCGCGCCGACAGCTTAGGTGCAGGCGTGGCCCGGAGCCGCCGCCAGACATTGGTCGGCCTTGCCAGCGGCATGACGATCATCGTGCTGGCCGTCGTCGTCTCGGCCAATACGCTGGGTGCTTATGGCTATGGATTATTTGTTGCGACGCCTTTTCTAGTCGGCTTCACGACCGGCTATGCGGTCAACCACGACCAGCAGCGCAGCGTGGGCACTACAGTCGGCCTCGTCATACTGGCCGGGCTGCTTGGAACGCTGGCCCTGCTGATGCTGGCGCTCGAGGGGCTGATGTGCATCATCCTGATCGCGCCGATGGCGGCGGGCGTTGCGGCGATCGGCGGGCTGATCGGTTGGGCGATGGCTGTGTCGATCCACCACCCCGGCCGACCGTTGCTCAGCCTTGCAGCATTGCCGCTGCTGTTCCTGTTCGACGCCGCAATTCCGCCCGATGCGCCAATCATGACGCGCGAGAGCATCGTCGTCGCCGCGTCCCCGGCGGCGGTGTGGCGGGCGCTGACCACCGATCATGCCATTGCTGAGCCGCCGGGTGCGGTCGGGCTGGCCGGGCTGGCTTACCCCGTTGCCAGCCATTTTCTGGGCGAAGGCATGGGCGCGCGGCGGATCGGCAGTTTTTCGACAGGGCAGGCCAGCGAGACCGTGACCGCGTGGCAACCGGGCCGGTTGCTGGCGTTCAGTGGCCGCAGCCACGCCCCCGCGATGGAGGAAATGAGCCCATACCGGCGCGTCCATGCGCCGCACGTCAGCGGATATTTCGATACGCTCGACACCCGCTTCACACTGACGCCGATGGCCGATGGTACGACGCGGGTGACGCTGCAATCACGGCATGTCCTGCGCATCGATCCGGTGACCTATTGGGGTCCGATCGCCGAATGGGCGATCCGCCAGAATATGCAGCGGGTGCTGACCGACCTGCGCGTCCGCGCCGCAGTTTCCGACGCAGGAAATGGGGAGCCGATGGCCGGATCGTCGCCTCGTGCATGATTACCGGGTCAGGATAGTGCGCTGCTTTTTAGCAGACAAGGGCCTGAGCACGTGCCGGGCATAGGGCGACGATGCCGGGTCAATCGGACATCAAAGGATGGTCATGCTCAGATGCCGTCGGCGGCCTTGCTGACGAGGATGCTGACCGAGACGCGGCGGTTCTGCGCCCTGCCTTCGACCGTATTATTGTCGGCCTGCGGGTCCGCTTCGGCCATGCCGCTGGGGGTCAGCATGCGATAGGGGGCCCAGCGGCAGCGCTGTTGCAGATAATTGACGACGCGCCCTGCACGCCGTTCGCTCAACACTTGGTTATAATCTTCGCTGCCGACCGCATCGGCGTAGCCGACGACGAGCAGCAGGGCATTGTTGGTCGATTGCGCTTCGGTGGCGGTCGCGCACAGCTCCGCTTCGGCTTGGGGCGACAGCTGGTGGCGGCCGGTGTCGAAATAAACGCTGGTGGTGCGGCGGATATTATATTCGTCGATGTTGGCAACGCGGCTGCGCAGCGCGTTTGTCGCCTCTGTTTGTTCGGCAAAACCCTGGGTCGTGCCGTTGCGGATCATGCTGGCGGTCCTGAGGTCGGTATCGCGCAATCTGACACGGCTGGCCACCAGGCCTTCGCCCCATTGCACGGTTTCGACGGTGACCGGCAGGCCGTTGAGCAACGCTTCGGTACCACGCGCGGTGCGACCGAGGCCGAGGAAGCCGCCGCGGCCGCGGATGGTGGTGCCTTCGCTCAGCGCGACCACGGTGCTGGTGTCATCGGCCCCGGTGACCCGCATCCGTTCACCGGAACGCGCCGAGATGATGCCGACGACATCGGGCCCCTTGGGCAATCCGGCGAGATCGGCGGGCGGCGAGCCGGTGACGACAAGCGTGGAACTTTCGGCATTCTGGGGATCGCCGTCTGCGGTCGGTATGGGCGGCAGGGCGGAATCATCCTGCGGCATGCGGGCGTCCGCCTGCTGCGCGAGGGTCGGGGCTGACAGGACCAGCATGGTCGACAGGGCGAAGGCGAGCGAGCCTCTTGAAACGATGTGCATGGATATCCTCCTTCGAGCGCTGCCCCCCGGCTTTGCATGATCTGGGCATGGCACCCGGCCAGCGCGCGTTGAACGAGCCGACTGCAGGGAGGCCATGACGCTTGTCAGTGGTCGGCGAAAAGTTGCTGGCAGATGAACAGCGTTATGCCCGGCGCTGTCGCGGGGGTGACCGGGCCGGGAGATACGGCGAACCGATGTGAGGCTGCCCCCTGGGTGCAGCGCCGTCTGGCTTATGCTGTCCGCCGAGTCGAGCGACGCGACGGCTTGCCGGATCACGGCACCAGCACCGTATCTTCGGCGTGTCCGGCGAGGTCCGGATAATCGGTGGTATAGTGCAGGCCCCGGCTTTCCTTGCGCGACAGGGCGCTTTTGACGATCAGGCGGGCGACTTCGAGGAGGTTTCTGAGCTCGATGAGATCAGGCGTGACACGAAAATTGCCGTAATAGTCGTCGACTTCCGAGCTCAGCAGATTGACGCGGTGCATGGCGCGTTCGAGCCGTTTGGTGGTGCGGACGATGCCGACATAATCCCACATGAAGCGGCGGATTTCGCGCCAGTTGTGCTGGACGATGACTTCCTCGTCCGCCTCCGTCACCCGGCTTTCGTCCCAGGCGCGGATTGCCGGTGGTTCGGGCAGATCGGCAAAGCGGGCGATGATGTCCTGCGCCGCGGCCTCCCCATAGACAAAGCATTCGAGCAGCGAGTTGGACGCGAGACGGTTTGCGCCGTGCAGGCCGGACATGGTCACTTCGCCCGCCGCATAGAGCCCGGGGAGGTCGGTGCGCCCCGCCCTGTCCACCATCACCCCGCCGCAGGTATAATGCTGCGCCGGAACGACCGGGATCGGATCGCGGGTGATGTCGATGCCGAGGCCGAGCAGTTTTTCATAGATGTTGGGGAAATGGCCCTTCACGAAATCCGCCGGTTTGTGGCTGATGTCGAGGTGAACATAATCGAGGCCAAGGCGCTTGATCTCGGAATCGATGGCACGGGCGACAACATCACGCGGCGCGAGTTCCTCACGCGGATCGAAGCGCGGCATGAAGCGTTCGCCGGTGGTCGGCAGCGTGAGATGGCCGCCCTCACCGCGCACCGCCTCGGTGATCAGGAAATTCTTGACCTCCAGATTATAAAGGCAGGTCGGGTGGAATTGCATGAATTCCATATTGGCGACGCGGCACCCGGCGCGCCACGCCATGGCGATGCCGTCCCCGGTGGCGCCGCGCGGAGCGGTGCTGAACAGATAGGTGCGCCCTGCCCCGCCGGTGGCGAGGATGGTGGCGCGCGCAGTGAACGCCTCGACCCGGCGGGTGGCGCGATTAAAAGCATAGAGGCCCCAGACGTGGCCCGCGCCCGAATAGCTTTCGCCATGACGGCCGGTGATGAGGTCGATGCCGACCATGTCGGGCATCAGCGTGATATTGGAGTTGGCGGCGGCGGCCTTTTCGAGCGCCTGCTGCACCGCCCAGCCGGTGGCGTCGTCGACATGGACAATACGCCGCGCGCTGTGCCCGCCTTCGCGAGTGAGGTGCCAGCGTTCACCGAGGCCGGCGTCGGGCGTGTTGAACGGGACGCCGAGATCGGCCAGCCGCTCGATGGCGGCGGGCGCGTTTTCGACGACGAATTCGACGACGCTGCGATCGTTGAGCCCAGCGCCCGCGACCATCGTATCCTCGATATGGCTCTCGAACGTGTCGCCGGGTTCGAGCACCGCAGCGATGCCGCCCTGCGCCCAGGCGGTCGACCCGTCGCTGAGCGCCCCCTTGGCGATGACAAGGACCTTATGCTTTTCGGCAAGGGTCAGCGCGGCGGTGAGACCGGCGGCACCCGAGCCGATGATGATGACGTCGTGAGGGGTGGTCAAAGTCCGGCAGCTTTCCTCAATGTCTCGTTGATGCGCGTCTGCCAACCGCTGCCGGTCGCGCGAAACCAGTCGACAACCTCCGGGTCGAGCCGGAGCGAAACCGCCTGCTTCGGTGCTTCCGACTTTGGTCTGCCGCGCCGGATGAGCTTGGTGCCATGATATAGATCGGCTGTGTCAAACCATTCTGCCGTCAGATGCGGTGCATCATCCCGACCGACCCACTCTGGCATTAAATTCCTGTCATTCATCGCTGTCGGCCTTTCGCATCGCAATGATGCGCCATGTGGTGTCGCGTTGGGTCCAGACGACCTGCACAACGACGGAATTGAACAAAGCTGTGCTGATTGTGCGCGTTTCGCCATAATCTTACCGCCATGATCTCTCTGATCGTCGTTCCGGGCAAGATTGCACATATTAACGTATATACAATAACGTGCCTGTCATGTTGCGCGGGTCAAGTTGAGGAATACGTCCTCCAGATCGGGTTCGCGGGTCGAGACGTCGATAATGCTGAGGCCGGCTGCTGTGGCGGCAGCCAAGACATCCCCCGCGTTGGCGCGATCCTTGTGGTAGCTGATAGTCAGTTCGCGCGGGCCGGTCTGTTCGACCTTTTCGAAGCTGCCGTGGTCGGGAACATGGGCGATGTCGCTATCGAGCGTGAGTACCACTGCCTTTTCGCGCGCCATCGCGACGAGTTCACGGGTCGGTTTGTCGGTGATCAGCCGGCCATGGTTGATGATCGCGATGCGATCGCACAATTGCTCGGCTTCTTCGAGATAATGGGTGGTCAGCACCACTGTCACCCCTTCGGCGTTGAGCTGGCGGACATAGTCCCAAAGCTGTTGCCTGAGGTCGATGTCGACACCGGCAGTCGGTTCGTCGAGGACGATGATCGGCGGCGAATGGACCAGCGCCTTGGCGACCAGCAAACGGCGCTTCATGCCGCCCGACAGGGTGCGCGAATAGGCGTTGGCCTTGTCCTCCAGCCCCATTGCGGCGAGCAATTCCATGCTGCGGCGCTGTCCCTTGGCCACCCCGTAGAGTCCGGCGACCAGTTCGAGCGTTTCGAAGGGGGTGAAGAAGGGATCGAACACGATCTCCTGCGGGACGATGCCGATCGATGCCTTTGCATTGCGCGGATGCGCGTCGATATCAAAGCCCCACACATTGACGCTGCCCGACGTCTTGCGGACCATGCCGGACAATATGTTGATCAGTGTCGATTTGCCCGCGCCATTGGGGCCGAGCAAGCCGTAGATCTGGCCGCGCGGCACGACGAGACTGACCCCGTCGAGCGCGCGTTTGCCGCCCGCATAGGTTTTGGAGAGCGCGTCGATGGTGATGGCGGCGGTTGTCTGCATGGACTCGCATAACCGGATTGGCGGGCACACCAAATAGTAAATCGGCTGTTTAC
>JANNMK010000288.1:0-3650 GCA_031397785.1 Sphingomonas sp.
ACTCAAGGGCAGCGCCTGGCCCTTCAAGCCGAAGCTCGCGAGCAGCATGCTGGCCTTGAGCACGTTGCGGTTGAGCATGGTCACCGGTCCGACGCCGACCCGCGACAGCGCGAACAGGACCGCGCGGGCCGCGCCGCCCGCGCCGATCACCTCGGCATAGGGTCCGCCGGGGCCGGGGGACTGCGGCGTTGCGATGGCCGTCATGACGGCATCGCGCCGCGCAGGCGCAAATAGCCGAGCAGCGGCACCAGTGGCATGCCGAGGATGACGAAATGGTCGCCGTCCACCCGCGAAAATAATTGTATGCCCGGTCCCTCGATCCTGAAACAGCCGACACAGGCTGAGATCGCAGGCCATTCGCAGTCGAGATAGCGGGCAATGAAATCCTCGGACAAGGGCCGCACTGCCAGCTGTGCTTCGCTGACCGTGCGCCACACCGGGCGGCCGGCTTCGGCGACGACCACTGCGCTGGCCAGCCGCATGTCCTGGCCTGAGAACTCGCGTAAGTGCGCGGCCGCTGCCTCGCGGCTCTCTGGCTTGTCGAACATCCGCCCGCCAACCGACACGATCGAATCGCTGCCGATGACTAGCGCCGACGGATCGCCCTGCGAGATCCTGGTCGCTTTCAGTTCGGCAAGCGCGTCGGCGATTGCACGCGGAGCCTGGCCCTCCGCCAGCAGCGCATGCTTGACTGCCGCCTCATCGACATGTGCCGGAACCGAAGTGTAGGCGACACCGGCGGCATCGAGCATGGCCCGCCTGCTGGCACTCTGTGAGGCAAGAATGATGGTCTGGGTCATGCAACCGCGCGCCGGTCGCTACGGCGGTCCTCGCACAATTTGATGATCGCCGCCGCCGTTTCCTCGATCGACCGGCGGGTCACGTCGATGACCGGCCAGTCATTGTCGGCAAACATCCGCCGGGCATAAGCGATCTCACGCTTGACCGCATCCTCGTCGGCATAGCTCGTCGCCCTGTCTTCCCCCAGCGCAGACAACCGGTTGCGGCGGATCGCCACCAGCCGGTCAGGACTGGTCGTCAGCCCAACAACCAGCGGACGGACCAGCGAATAAAGCACGCCTGGCGGCGGTGATTCAGGGACAATGGGGATATTGGCGGTCTTGTATCCGCGATTGGCAAGATAGATTGAAGTCGGTGTCTTGGACGATCGCGAAACTCCGGCGAGCACGATATCGGCATCCTCCCAGCCTTCCGGTGCGATGCCATCATCATGGGCCATGGTGTAATGAATGGCCTCGACCCGCGCAAAATAGGCATCGTCGAGCATATGCTGGCGCCCCGGGCGTGCCTTGGCTTCCTGTCCCAGCATTCGTGACATTGCATCGGTGACCGTATCGAGCGCGGCAACCGCTGGCAGACCCAGGATCGCGCAGCGCCGTTCGAGTTCGGCGCGCAAATCCCGGTTGACCAGAGTGAACAGGACAAGGCCCGGATTGTCGGCCACTTCGGCAAGAATGCGGTCAAGGTGGGCATTGCTGCGCACCATAGGCCAGAAATGCCGTGTCACCGCGACATCGTCGAACTGCGCCAGCGCCGCCTTCGCTATATTTTCGAGCGTTTCGCCAGTGGAATCGGACAGGAGATGGAGATGCAGTTTCATAGCCATCCGTTCTGGGTCGGACCAACCATGTTGGCAAGCTGTGGATAACGCAAGGTAAGCGGCGGGGGATGAAAAAGCTTCCCGTGCAGCGTCGATTCCATCCACAGGTTGGTCACCGGCGGACTTGGCTTGTCCACAGGCTGTGGATAGCGGGGACTAAAGCGTCGATGCGTGGGTCGGCAGCGAGTCGATTTCTCCAGGCTGTTGGCAAATGCGGGGTCTGTGATTAAGTCCCCGCTATCCCGGCCCCAACAGACTCCATCTGTAAGAAAGATTCTATTTTATATGATGGAAGAGACGATAGCCCGAAACTGTCCTGTCGCCGCTCATGATAGTGCCATGCTGCGGGTAATGCGCGGCGAGCGGATCGACCCGCCGCCAGTGTGGCTGATGCGTCAGGCCGGCCGCTATTTGCCCGAATACCGCGCCTTGCGCGCCGAAAAGGGCGGATTTCTCGAACTGGTGCACGACAGCGCAGCGGCCTGCGAAGTGACATTGCAACCGCTCAGGCGCTTCGATTTCGATGCCGCCATCCTATTCTCTGATATCCTCGTCATTCCGCATGCGATGGGCCAGGACCTGTGGTTCGAGGCAGGCGAAGGGCCAAGGCTGGCACCCCGTCTTGCCGATGTGCCGCTGGACAGTCTTGTGCCGGTGCCTGAGCGTCTCGATGATATCTACGCGACCATCCGGCTGCTGCGTGCTGCGCTGCCACCCACACGGGCTCTGCTCGGCTTTGCGGGCAGTCCGTGGACGGTGGCCACCTACATGGTTCACGGGGCCGGATCGAAGGACCATGGCGCCGCGCGGCGGATGGCCTATCAGGACCGGCAAGGGTTTGCTGACCTCATCGAGGCTATCGTTGCGGCGACCGTAGAATATCTCGTCGGGCAGATCGCCGTCGGGGTTGATGCGGTGCAATTATTCGACAGCTGGGCGGGCAGTCTCGCGCCTGACCAATTCGACCGCTGGGTCGTCGCGCCCAATCGGGCCATCGTCGATGCGGTGCGTGCCGCTTGTCCGGGTGTGCCGATCATCGGCTTCCCCAAGGGCGCCGGTGCCAAGCTCGCCGCCTATGTCGATGGCGTCCGCCCCGATGTTGTCGGCATCGACGAAACCATCGATCCGGTGTGGGCCAACACCGTATTGCCCGCCGGGTTACCGGTGCAAGGCAATCTCGATCCATTGCTGCTGATCGCCGGAGGCGACGCGCTCGACTTGCGCATCGATGCGATCCGTGCCGCTTTTGTCACTCGTCCGCATATTTTCAATCTCGGTCATGGCATTCTGCCAGATACGCCGATTGCCCATGTCGAACAGCTGCTGCGGCGGGTGCGGCAGCGCTGAAAGCCGGTGCGCCGGCCGGCAAAAAATCTTCCGTGAACGCAAGTCCTTCGACATAGGCGCCGTCAGCGATTAGGGCTTGGACCATGACCGAGTTTCTCGCTTCCGCCTATTTATGGCTAAAGGCCGTCCACCTGATTTTCGTGATCTTCTGGATGGCCGGAATGTTCGCATTTCCGCGCTTTCTCGTCTATCATCAGGAAGGGTTGGCCGATCCGGCCGAATGCGCGCGCTGGATTGATCGTGAAGCGAAATTGCGACGCATTATCCTCACCCCTTCGCTGGTCATTGTCTGGCTGCTGGGCCTGCTGCTCGCCCAGACCATCGGTGCATGGGACCAGGGCTGGTTTCACGCCAAATTTGCCCTGGTCGTGGCGCTGTCGGCTTATCATGGCTGGATGGTCGGTTACGCCCGGCGTCTCGCCTCCCCCGCGCCGCGTCTGCTGACCGGCAAACAGCTGCGCCTGATCAATGAGGTGCCCGGCATCGCCACCATTGCCATTGTCATATTGGTGATCGTCAAACCCTTCTGATCCGGGTCGATCCTGCCGCGCGGCGATTGACAGCCGGGGTGCACCTTCCTAATTGACCGGCGTAGTCCGGCACCCGCCGACGCACCATAGCCTTCGCGCGACGTAGCGATTCCCCATCGCATCGACCGTCCCCGTTCCAGTTGAACCGTCCC
>JANNMK010000296.1:0-4761 GCA_031397785.1 Sphingomonas sp.
GGCGTCTTTCATGCCGGGGTCGAATATGGCTGGTGGCAGGGGCTGACGACCTGTGCGATACCCGGTGCGACCAGCATGGAGGATCTGCTCAACGCCCCATTGATCCGTTGCGATGTCGCCCCCTGGACTTTGGCCGGGGTATCGCTGGCGGGGTATAATGCGCTATTATCTTTAGGCGGGGCGACGATTGTCGTCTTGCTGCTGCGCGGATCGAGGATGGCCCGGAAATGAACGCGAAACATTCCCCGAGCGAGCGCGCCAAGGCGCGCATGATCCGGGTCGATCATGCCGGGGAATATGGCGCGAAACGCATTTATGCCGGCCAGCTGGCGGTGCTCGGCACTGCCGGGCCGGGGGCCAAGGACATTGCGCATATGGCGTCGCAGGAGCAACGCCACCTCGACTGGTTCGATGCTGCGATTGTGGAACGCGGCGTTCGGCCGACGCTGCTTCATCCGCTGTGGAATGCCGCCGGATTCGCGCTGGGTGCAGTTACTGCTGCGATGGGGCCAGAGGCCGCGATGGCATGTACTGCGGCTGTCGAGACCGAAATAGACCGCCATTATTCGCAGCAACTGGCTGAGCTCGGCGACAGCGACCCGGAATTTTCGGCAGCTATCCGTGATTTTCAGTCCGATGAAGTGGAGCATCGCGACCACGCGCTGTCTGCCGGGGCCGAGCGTGCCTTTGCCTATCCAGTGATGTCGGCGCTGATCCGTGCAGGGTGCCGAGCCGCAATCGCCATTACGCAACGCATTTGATGCTGGTGCGTTACGGTCGACGGGCAATTGGCGGGTTTTGTCCGGCCAATGCCGTTCAGGATCGGGCAAGCATCGACAGGACATTATCGGCCATGGTTTTGCGTCTCACTCTTTCAATGCTGGCGTTGTCGGCGGCTCTTCCTGCGGTTGCTCAGGAGGGCGGGCAGCGTACGCCTGAACGGATCAACCAGGTGATCGTCTATGGCGATGACGCGTGTCCACGCCCCGCCGATGGCAGCGACGACATCGTCGTTTGCGCCCGGCTGGACGAGGGCGAGCGTTTTCGCATCCCCGAGGCGCTGCGCGGTAACCCCAATGAGCCTTCGCGTGAGAGCTGGACCGCGCGTGTTCGTAGCCTGGAGCGTGTAGGGCGGACTGGAACGGATAGCTGCTCGCCAGTCGGCCTGGGTGGGTTTACGGGCTGTCTGAACCAGCTGGTCGACAACAGCTATGCCGAGCGCGCACAAGCTGCCGGTTCCGACTGGACCAGCGCAGTCGCCGCAGCCCGCCGCGAACGGATGGATGGGTTCGATGCTGCATCGGCCGAAGTCGAAGCGCAGATTGCGCGTGACGAGGCGGCGCGCATTGCCCGTGAACAGGCTGTGGAAGCGGAGGCCGAAGGGGTCGACCGGGAGCCGCTGCCTGCGCCGATATCAGGCGATGGTCCGGGCCGTTAGGTGTGCGGCCTGCCATGCAGGCCTCGATTGCTCAGGCGATTTGCCGCTTTATGCCGGCGCGCGTTTCCCGGTGATATTTTTGTGTTTCGAGCGCACTGGGTAACGAAGGTTCGCACCTGGGCTTAATCCTGCCCGACGCCAGCCTGTTTGACGCTGGCTATCCACTCGGCCACCTGGGCGTCGAGCACATCCATTGGCACCGCGCCCTGGCTGAGCACCGCATCATGAAAGGCACGGATGTCGAAGCGGGCGCCAAGTTCATCTTCGGCGCGGGTCCGCAGCGCGCGAATGCGCAATTCGCCAATCTTGTAGCCCAGCGCCTGCCCTGGCCAGCTGATATACCGGTTCACCTCTGCCTCGATATTCGCTTGCGACAGCGCGCTGTTGTCGCGCATGAAGGCGATGGCCCGTTCCTTGCTCCACCCCCTGGCATGCAGGCCGGTGTCAACGACGAGGCGGCAGGCCCGCCACATCTCGTAGGATAGCCGCCCCATATCGGTTTCGGGCGTATCATAAAGCTGCATTTCGATGCCAAGCCGTTCGGCATAGAGGCCCCAACCTTCGGTGAAGGCGGTAAAGCCGGTGAAATTGCGCCGCCACATCGGCAGATCGAGTTCCTGTTGCAGCGCAATCTGGTGATGATGGCCGGGCACTGCCTCATGCAGGCTGAGCGCCGGGATTTCCCAGAACGGCCGCTGATCGAGCTTGGAGGTGTTGACATAATAGGTTCCGGCGATGCCCGATGTGGGCGATCCGCCGCTGTAGTAGGCCGTCGTGGTGCCTTCTGCAGTTTCGGCCGGAATTTCGCGCAATGTGTAGGGCAATCGGGGCAGGCGGTTGAACAGGCGCGGCATGAAACCGTCGATGCGCCGGGTGATGCGCGCGGTGCGCATCATCAGTTCCTCCGGCGTCGTCGCGTAATGGCGGGGATTGCGTCTGAGATCGGCGACAAAGGCTTCGCGGCTGGCTAAACCCGCTGTGCGGGCGACCGCCTCCATCTCGGTGCGGATGCGATCGACCTCGCTCAAACCGAGCTGGTGGATCTGGTCGGCGGTCATGTCCGTCGTAGTTTCCTGCCGGATGCGATAAGCATAATAAGCAGAACCGCCCGGCTGGGCAGCAACACCAACGGCGGTAGCGCAACGCGGCAAATAGACGGTGGTGAAGAAATTCCGATGTTTGCGAAGCGCGGGGTAGATCGAGGTTTCGATGGTCTGGCGCGCCTCTGATTGCAGGGCGGTCCAGCCTGCGTCGTCGAGGTCGGCGGGGCGTGCGCGGGTAAAGGGAGCGTAATAGCGCGACTGCGCAACGTCCGGGGCAATCAGCCCTGCAATTGCGCGTTCACTGCCGCCCAGCACCACGCATGGCAGGACATAGCCGCCATCGACCGCCATTTGCGTAATCTGAAGGGCCGCGTCATTAACCGCCGGATACTGTCGCAGGCGGGCGAGGTAGCTGCGATAGTCGGCGGCGCGGGCAAACGGGCTGTTGTCCGCGAGGCTGGCGAAATTCTGATGCCAACCGGCGTAGGTGGTGAACAGCATCATGCGCTGGCCAAAACCATTGCCTTCGATACCTTCGGCAAGCTGGCGGCGCAGGATCGCGCGATTGGTAGCATCGGCGGTGGTCAGCGCAATCGTGGGGATGGCATCGAGCCGGGCGAGCAGCGTCTGCATCGCGGCGGCGCGACGATCGGCGGCGGCAAGGCTGATGTCGGTGACAGCATTGTCATAGGTGCGGACGCCGAGCACGGTGGCATACTCGGGATTTTCGCGCAGCAGCCAAGCTTCATAGTCGCGTTGCAGCGCGGCGAAATCTTCGCTCGGGCCGGCGTGGGCAATCGTCGGAGCGAGCGCCAGCATGGCGGCAAGCGCGAGCGGCATTAGGCGCGGCAGTCTTTCGTTGCGCTGGCAAATTGGCATGATTAGGCTCCGCACAAGGGGTGGCATCGACCGCTCCGAGGGGCGGATGATATGGCGACGAACCTAGCGGATGGGGCGGTGGCGGCAAGAGCGACCGACGGGACGGCGATCGAAGGGACGGCGATCGAAGTAACGTCGATCGACAAGCTGTTGGCGGCAGCTGCGGCGATCCTGCTGGCGGCGGCGCTGACCGCGATTGCCAAGGGCTATGGCGGGTGGGCCGAGATCCCCGTCAATATCTGGCTGCACCTGTCGACGATATTGGTGGCGACGGCGCTGACGCCGGTGATGCTGCTGCGGCGGCGCGGCGACCGGCTGCACCGGCTGCTGGGCTATGTCTGGGTGGCGGCGATGTTTGTGACGGCGGCCGTTTCGTTCGATATCCGGCTGATCAATCAGGGCGGGTTCAGCCCGATCCACATCCTGTCGGCATTCACGATGATCCAGGCGCCGATGATCGTGTTGCGGGCGCGACAGCACCGGTGGCGGCGGCATCGCAATTCGGTGCGCTTGATGGTGGCCGGAGCGTTGCTGGCCGCCGGATTCTTCACGTTCCCTTTTGGTCGGTTGATGGGGAATTGGCTGTTCAGCTGAACCATGCGAGTCGGAGCGGCGAAATTACCTTACGGAAAGCATCGGTGCCGGTGTTGATGTTCATGATGTGTTCCGGGGATATATGGCGTTGCAAGCGCGGTTGCGACCAGCTGTGGGGATTTCGTGGCAAGGCGAGAGCAGACGCCCGCCGAGTCGTTTGACCGTTGCGCTGCAACATAGGATGGTCGCGTTAACGATAAAAAATCTTTCGGCGGGGTCGCCACCATGGCTAGTGTTTTTCCGCAATCGCGGCTTCATTCCAATTATGCGTCGCCGGTGGCGGCACCCCGTCTGGCGCGGGCAATGTCGTGGCATGCTTCGGCGGCGCTGCTGACCTTTGCCGTGGTGCAAGTCGCGGGCGCGATTGTGCTGGCCGATATTCCCGGCGGTTCGGCATTGCCCTTTGTCGCGCTGGCCATGCTGGTGCTGATTGCTCTGCCGTTTTCGCGCGCGCTCGACCGGCGGTGGTCCGGGCTGGCCGGAACGGCATTGCCATCGAGCGGGCTGGTTCAGGCGTTTCGCGCCGACCGCAGCCGGCTGTGGCGGCTGGCGATTGTCGTGCCGATCGGGTGGATTGGCGCGTTTGCAATGGTTGCCGAAGCGGCGACGCTTTGATTTGCATGGGATAGCCGCGCCGCTTATCGCGGAGCGATGAGCGATTATTTTCCCGATCTTGCCAGACTGACAGATGCCGCCGCCGATGCCGTGGCCCGCGCGCGGCGCGCAGGCGCTGATGCCGCCGAGGGGGTGGCCCGCAGCGTGGTATCGACCAGTATCGGCGTGCGGCTGGGCGCGATAGAGGATGCC
>JANNMK010000298.1:0-1796 GCA_031397785.1 Sphingomonas sp.
GCGCTGCCGTGCCGCGCCAATATCCCGATCGGCGCGGCGATGACCTTTCTTTCCAACCCGCTGACGACACCGTTCATCATCGGTTTGTCGGTGTGGACCGGCAATTCGATATTCGGTCTGCGCGCCGACGGCTCGATGCTCTACCAGCTGTGGGAGGATGGCGCGCCGCTCAGCGACTGGCTGGTCTGGTTCTTTTCCGATGCAGCGCCGGCCCTGCTCGCCGGACTGTTCATCATTTCGGCGGTGTCGGCGATCGTCGGTTTCGTCATCGGGTCGGTGGTGTGGAACAACTGGCTGCGCTGGCGCTGGCGGTTGCGGCTGCGCGCCCGGATTGCGGCCCGATTGGAACGGATTCAGATCCCGCAGCAGGATTGATGGCGGGCGGTGTCGGCGACGATTGAAACGCCAAAAACCGGTGCTATGGTCCGCCCGGCCCTGGCCTAACAGACATGATGCGCACTATATTGGCGCGCCGATTACGGGACATTCGACCATGATTTTCAGCCGCCTCTCCGCCGCTGCGCTCGGCAGCGTTTCCGCGCTCGCTCTTGCTGCCTGTTCGACCATGGCGGATGATGCCGCGACTGCCCCTGTTGCCGCAGCTTCGCCTGCCCCGGCGACAGCGGCCGGGCGCCAGGCACCGAGCCTTGGCCGGTTCGGTTTCGATGCAACCGGCATGGACAGCAGCATTGCCCCCGGTGATGATTTCTACGCGTACGCCAATGGCACATGGGCGCGCACGACCGCTATTCCGGCCGACAAATCCAATTATGGCATGTTCACCGCATTGGGCGACCTCAGCCTCACCCGCACCCGCGCCATCCTCGACGAAGCGCGCGCCAACCCTGCCAGCAAGGTCGGCCGTGCCTATGCCAGCTTTCTCGACGAAGCCGGTGTGGAGGCGCGGGGCCTCAGCCCGATCCAGCCGTGGCTGGCTGAGGTGCGCGCACTGCGCAACCGGGCCGATTATGCCGCGCTTTCGGCAAAGGCCGATCGCGCCGGAATATCGACCCTGTTCGGCAGCTATGTCGGGCAGGACGATCGCGATCCCGATACCTATATCCTGACCATGGGGCAGGGCGGCATCGGCATGCCCGACCGCGACTATTATCTCGAAGCCGCGCCGCGCTTCGTCGCCAATCGTACCGCTTATGTCGCCTATCTAGAGGCAATGCTTACGCTTGCCGGTGAAGCCAATGCCGCACCGCGCGCTGCTGCGATCATGGCGTTCGAAACCCGCATCGCCCGCGCCCACTGGAACCGTATCGACAGTTCGGATGCGACCAAGACCTACAACAAGCTCACCCTGGCCCAGCTCCAGCGCAGTGCCCCGGCATTCGATTTTGCGACCTTTTTAACCGGTCTCGGCATCGATCAGACCGATCTGCTGGTCAGCCAGCCGACCGCGATTGCCGCCATCTCGCGTGAATTCGCCCGGGTTCCGGTGGCGGTGCTGCGCGACCAGCTGATCGTGCGCAGCCTGGCGAGCTATGCCGACGAGCTTCCCAAGGCGGTCGGCGACGCCAATTTCGCCTTTTACGGCACCGCCCTGTCCGGCACGCCGCAGCGCGAAGACCGCTGGAAACGCGGGGTGCAGTTCACCGAGGGGGTGCTGGGCGACGAACTCAGCCAAGTCTATGTCGCGCGGCATTTCCCCGCGCAGACCAAGGCGGCGATGGATGTGCTGGTCGGCAACATCCTGTCCGCGATGGGTGATCGCATCGACAATCTGGCCTGGATGCAGCCACAGACCAAGGTCCGGGCGCGCGCCAAGCTCGCCAATTTCACGGTCAAGA
>JANNMK010000315.1:0-1832 GCA_031397785.1 Sphingomonas sp.
TATCGCCTCGCGGCTCATGGTGTGGAGCGTGTCGTTGGCGCGGGTTTTGGCGAGCGCAGCGGCCTGTGCCACGTCCATGCCGTTGTCGAGCTGCGTCAAGGCGGCCTCGATCGCCGAGCGGGTCAGCTCAATTTCTCCGAACAGCCCGGCCATGCGATGTTGCAGCGCCTGGAAGGTGGCGAGCACCTGACCGAACTGCACCCGCTGTTTGAGGTAATCGAGCGTGGTGTCGAACGCCTGCAGGGTCATGCCGAACATTTCGCAGGCGGTGACGATGCGGGCGCGATCCAGCACTGCGCCGAGCAGAGCGTCGTCGGCCCCACCGAAAGCGCCGAGCCTGTCGGCGGCGACACCATCGAAAGCGATGTCCGCGTGGCTGCGGAAATCGACCATATGGCGGCGGGTGCGGGTGACGCCTGCATCATCACCATCGACCAGATAAAGGCCGTCCGCCGCGGCGACGACGAACAGCTGGGCGCTGTCGCCTTCGGCCACGAACCCCTTGGTGCCGGTGAGTTTGCCGCCGGTCACGGTGGTGGCAATGGTCGCGGGATCGTGGCGCGGGCCTTCATCCACCGCGAGGGTGGCAATGAGGCTGCCATCGGCGATACGCGGCAGATAGGCGGATTTCTGTGCGTCGCTGCCGCCCAAGATGATCGCGCTGGCGGCGATGGCGGTGGCGACCAGCGGGCTGGCGGTAAGCGTGCGGGACGATTCCTCGACAACGAGGCCAAGGCTCATCCAGCCGAAATCCGAGCCGCCATGCGCTTCGGGAATGATGATGCCGGACCAGCCCATCTGCGCCATTTCGGTGTAGACGGCGGGGTCATAGCCGGCGGATTCGCCGGCATCGCGGACGGCGCGCCATTTGGCGACGGGGCTTTCGTTGCGGACCCATGTTTGCGCCATGTCGCGCAGCATGACCTGTTCTTCGCTGAGTTTTGCCATTTAGCGGCTCCTGATTTTCCTGCCCGTCAATGCGAGCGTAGCGGGGCATTCCACAGCGGCCCTGCGCGGCTCCGGATTGCCGCGCTGCGCTCGCAATGACGATTTTACTGGTGGTCGAGCATGCCCAGGATGCGTTTGGCGACGATGTTGGTCTGGATTTCGGTCGAGCCGCCGTAGATCGTCGTTGCCTTGCCGAACAGCCAGGCGCGCACCGCCTCGATCTGGTCGTGAGTGAAGCCTTCGCCTTCCCAGCCCAGCCCCTGCATGCCGAGGATCTCGATGGTCAGCTCGCTCTTTTCCTGCATCAGCTTGGTGCCGCTGATCTTGAGGATCGAAGAGGCAACAGAGATGCCGCCTTCGGCCTGGACGCGCATCGCGGTCGCAAGGAAGGCGCGCCAGTCCATTTCGAATTTGGTGATGCGGGTGCGCAATTCGGCATCGGCGATGCGCCCCGAGGCATCGACGCCGCGCGCCTGTTTGGCGAGGTCGGACAGCGAGACGCCGCCGGTCATCGCGCGGCCGCCGCCCGAAATATTGGTGCGCTCATGCTGCAGCAGGCGCTTGCCGATGGTCCAGCCTTCGCCTTCCTTGCCGACCAGATTGCCCTTGGGCACTTTCACATTGGTGAAAAATGTCTCGCAGAACGGCGACATGCCGCTGATCATCTTGATCGGCTTCACCTCGACGCCGGGCGCATCCATGTCGATGAGCAGAAATGAGATGCCGTTGTGCTTGTCCGATTTGTCGGTGCGCACCAGCGCGAAACATTTGTCGGCCCACTGGCCGCCGCTGGTCCAGGTCTTTTGCCCGTTGACCAGATAATGATCGCCCATATCCTCCGCGAACATCTGGAGGTTGGCGAGGTCGGACCCGGCATTGGGCTC
>JANNMK010000086.1:0-3606 GCA_031397785.1 Sphingomonas sp.
AACGGCCGCGTCTTGTATCCGTTCGGGGTCTTGATGACATTGCCGTGCATCGGATCGCACGACCAGACGACGGGATGGCCTGCGCGCTGCACCGCGGTCACCAGCGGCGGCAATCCGCCCTCGATCTTGTCGTGACCGAACCGGCTGATCAGCGTCATCCGCCCCGGCACCCGCGCCGGATTAAGCGTGTCGAGCAGCCGCAGCAGCGCGTCGGGCGCCGCCGACGGGCCCACCTTCATGCCGATGGGGTTGCCGACACCGCGCAGATATTCGACATGCGCCGACCCTTCGAAACGGGTGCGATCGCCGATCCACAACATATGCGCCGATGTATCGAACCAGTCGCCGGTCAGGCTGTCCTGCCGGGTCATCGCCTGCTCATATTGCAGCAGCAGCGCTTCATGGCTGGTGTAGAAACTCGCGGTCTTGAGCTGCGGCACGCTGGCGGCGTCGATGCCGCAAGCCGCCATGAATTCCAGCGCTTCGCCGATGCGATTGGCGACATCGCGATATTGCGCGGCCCACGGGCTGCGGCCCATGAAATCATGGGTCCAGGCGTGCACTTGCTGAAGGTTCGCATAGCCGCCGCTGGCAAAAGCACGCAGCAGGTTGAGCGTCGCTGCGCTTTGCGCATAGGCCTTGATCATGCGCTGCGGGTCGGGAATGCGGCCTTCGGGGGTGAAGGCGATATCGTTGATGATGTCGCCGCGATAGCTCGGCAGCCCGACGCCGCCCTGCACTTCGGTATCGCCAGAGCGCGGCTTGGCGAATTGCCCGGCCATCCGCCCGACCTTCACCACCGGTAGTTTGGAGGCGAATGTCATCACCACCGCCATTTGCAAGATGACCCGGAATGTATCGCGGATATTATTGGCGTGGAACTCGGCAAAGCTTTCGGCACAATCGCCGCCCTGCAGCAGGAACGCACGCCCGGCGACGACATTGGCGAGATCAGCCTTGAGATTGCGTGCCTCGCCCGCGAATACCAGCGGAGGAAATTGCGCAAGCTCGCCTTCGACGCGGGTCAGCGCATCGGCATCGGGCCAATGCGGCATTTGCCGTGCATCGGCCTGTTTCCAGCTGTCGGGCGTCCAGTTCGCCGCCACAATCTCATCCTTCCCCTGTCAGCAATCACAATGCAGCGCCGGTTGCCATGGCCCCGGATTGCCACCTTGCCTAGCCTATTTATGACCGCAGCAGCAATGCGCAGACGATCGGCACCTTGAAGGTCATGCGCGTATGCCACCCGGGGGCGGGCGAAACTGCCCACAAAAAAGCCGCGCCATGAGGCGCGGCTCTCGTGCTGCAGACCGGCGGCCAGGCGCCGACGGCAAAAATCAGGCGAAAGAGGGACGCATCGCCGCGCGACGACGACGAAGGCCGCCACCGACGACGCCGAAGCCAAGGATCATCATTGCCCAGGTTGCCGGTTCGGGAACACCGGCTGCGATCGAGACGCTATCGAGTGCGGGGCCGTAAAAGCTGCTGTCATCGCCCGCGGCGAACGACAAGGTCGTCGAATTGCTGTTGGCGCGGAATGTGTAGAATTTCTCGGCCCAGCCCATGTTGCCGAGCGAAAAGCCCGTGGTGTTGAACGTGTAATTCTTCGTCGATCCACCGGTCCCCGACACCGCAAGGCTCTTGACGGTCGGGCCGCCGGCCGGATTGCCAGCAAGGAAGAAGCTTACGCGATAAGCCTGTCCGGCAACGGTCGTGAAGGTTTGCGCCAGAGTTCCGGGGCCATTGCCTGCCAGATCGATGCTGCCTGCAGAACCACCCTGATTGACCCAGTAGCTGCCGATCTTGTCGACCGTGCCGCGGGTAACCTGCCAGCCCAGCACAGTCTGCGGCGGAGCCGTGTCGAACGGTGCGGCGGGTGCATCCTCATCAAAGCCGCCGTTGATAAGCGTTGCGGCTCCGGCGTTCACGGATGTTAAGGCCAAGGTTGTGACAATTGCGAGACGTGCAAGCTTCATGATTCGCTCCTCTGTTGCGGGGGCGTTAGTGAAACTTTTCCTTAATTTAAACAAAATTAACCATCTTTGCGGCCAGCTGTGCCATTTTCGAGCGGGAGATCGACAGTCGGTCAATTCAGCAACTTTAACTACCCTGCGTCTGTTTTGCGCCGTGCGAACCATACCGTATCAATGCCGGGTTGCGTTTCGCGCGACAAATGTCACTTGAACAACGCCGAACGAGGACTTTGCGATAGTTTTGCAACATTTTCCGTCGAGGCGGTTGCGAAGATCGAGCCACCATCCCAACCAGAAGCGAAAAGGGCCACTTCCCCCCGTGACCTCCCTCCCCACTCGGTCGATGCTAGCCATCGGCATCGCAGCCATCGCGCTCGCCCCCGCGACGGCAGCGGAAACAGGCGCGCAGCCGGTAGGGGGCGAAAGCGGCACCGCCGACGATGGTGGGGAAGCACCCGATGACGACAGCGAAGACATCATAGTCACCGCGACCCGCGGCTATGCGTCTGTCCTGTCCGACATCCCGGCCGATGAAGTTTTGGGCGAGCAGGCGATCGCCAGTTACGGCGCATCAAATGCTCTCGACCTGGTTGCTGCTTTGTCTGTGCAGACCCGCGGGCGCGGCGGGCGCGGCAGTGGCCCGCCAGTCGTGCTGGTCAACGGACGGCGGGTGTCGGGTTTCGGTGAAATTCGCAATCTGCCACCGGAGGCGATAGCCCGCGTCGAGATTTTTCCCGAGGAGGTCGCGCTCGATTATGGTTATGCCGCCGACCAGCGGGTCATCAACTTCATCTTGAAAGATGATTTTTCGGCGATCACCAGCGAGGTGGAAATTGGCGGAGCGACCGGTGGTGGGCGCTGGACCCAGGAAGTCGAAACATCGCTGCTGCGGCTTTCCGGGCGATCGCGGCTGAACCTGACGGCGCAATATGGCCGCGCCACCCCGCTGACCGAGGCCGAACGCGACATCGTGCAGGCGAGCGGCATTGCGGCGGAGGGGTTCGTGCGCACTCTCTTGCCCGCCACCGGCACCGTCGACATCGATGGGACGTTCGCTCGCCCGTTGAGCGACAGCGTCGGCGCGTCGCTCAATCTGCGCTATAATCGCGGACTGTCCCGCAGCCTGCTCGGGCCACAGCTCGGCGATCCGGGCGAGCCGCTGCGCGCCCGCGCGGTGACCGAAAACCTCCATGCCGGCAGCAGTAGCGACGGGCGGCTGGGTCGCTGGCGCTGGACCGTAACCGGCAATCTGGACCGTATTACCGGCAGCGTCGCAAACGAGCGCAACGATCCGCTTGGCGGATTGACACCATTCACCGATCGCACGCGGTCGACCAACCAGTCGGGCGATATTGTTGCGGTCTTGAACGGTCCGCTGCTGGAATTGCCGGCAGGCAACATCCGCGCCACGGCGCAGGCCGGGGCGGACCGTCGTGATTTCGACGCACGGTCCGAACGCAGCGGGGTGGTCACGCTGACCGCGCTGGGCCGGACGCAGATCAACGCCAGCGCCAATATCGACGTGCCGATTGCCGATCGCGACCGGGAGGTGCTCGGCTGGATCGGCGACCTGTCGATCAACGGGCGCATCGCCTATCAGGATGTCAGCGATTTCGGCGGGCTGACCGACTGG
>JANNMK010000090.1:0-5421 GCA_031397785.1 Sphingomonas sp.
GCTTGATTACATTCGACGGAGAAACTTGTTTGTACAACCCATCATACCGCATGCATTGGATGATGCCGGTGCTGTTTGTGCGGCTATGATAAAAGCGACAACCAACGGTAACACTTCCAACCTTCGCCCGCTGATCGATAAATCCGATGCCACAGCTCGTACTCATCCGTCATGGCCAGTCACAATGGAATCTGGAGAACCGGTTCACCGGCTGGTGGGATGTCGATATAACTGCAAGGGGCGCTGAAGAGGCGCAGGCCGCTGGCCGCGCAATGCGCGATAAGGGGCTGGACTTCGACCTATGTTTCACCTCGTTGCAAAGTCGGGCGATCAAGACGCTGCATCTGGCGCTCGAGGAAATGGGGCGGCTGTGGCTACCGGTCGAAAAGCACTGGCAGCTCAACGAGCGGCATTATGGCGGGCTGACCGGGCTCGACAAGGCACAGACGGCGGCAAAACATGGCGATGCGCAGGTCGCTGTCTGGCGGCGCAGCTTCGATATTCCGCCGCCGCCGATCGAGCCAGGCAGCGCGTTCGATCTGTCGGCCGATCGCCGCTATGCCGGGATTGCCATCCCGTCGACAGAGAGCCTGAAAGACACGATCGCCCGCGTTCTACCCTATTGGCAAAGCCGCATCGCGCCCCAACTCAGCGCGGGCAAACGGGTGCTGATTTCGGCGCATGGCAATAGTTTGCGGGCGCTGGTCAAGCATCTTTCGGGTATTTCCGATGCCGATATCACGCAGCTGGAAATCCCGACCGGGCAGCCGATCGTCTATGATCTCGCCGACGATCTGACGGCAATCGATCGCTATTATCTGTCGGAGCGGTAGCGGCTTGGTATTTTCGATTGGCCGACCGCGCCATATTATTCTTTCATTAACTGCTATTTTTCAACGGCCTAGCCGATTTCTAGCTGAGTGAGGATAAAAGCCTGCTCCTCTGCGTCTTCGCGCAAGCTGTCAAAACGGCCGGACTTTCCGCCATGGCCCGCGCCCATGTTGGTCTTGAGCAGGAGCGTGTTGCCGTCGGTTTTGGTTGCGCGCAATCTGGCGACCCATTTGGCGGGTTCCCAATAGGTGACGCGGGGGTCGTTGAGGCCAGCGGTGACAAGTAACGGGGGATAGGGCTGCGCGGTGACATTGTCATAGGGCGAGTAGCTGGCGATCAGGTCATAGGCGGCGGCGTCCTCGATGGGATTGCCCCATTCGGGCCATTCTCCCGGCGTCAGCGGCAGTGTGGCATCGAGCATGGTGTTGAGTACATCGACGAACGGCACGTGCGCGACCGCGGCACCGAACAGCCCGGGCGCCATATTGATCACCGCGCCGACTAGTTCGCCGCCGGCGCTGCCGCCGGCGATCGAGATGCGGCCGGCCTGCGTCCAGTCGGCGTCGATCAGCCCGTGAGCGACGTCGATGAAATCGGTGAAGCTGTTGACCCGCCGGTCGAGCTTGCCATCGAGATACCAGTGGCGACCCAGATCGTCGCCGCCGCGAATATGGGCGATGGCGTAGATGAAGCCGCGATCGACGAGACTCAAACGATTGGTCGAGAAGCCCGGCGGGATGGCGATTCCATAAGCGCCATAGCCGTAGAGGTGGAGCGGGTTTGTCCCATCGTCACGGCGCAGCGCCGGTTTCCAGACAAGGCTGACGGGGACGAGCGTGCCGTCGCGCGCCGGGAGCATGAGGCGTTCCGTGGCATAATCGCTGGCGGTGTAGCCCGAGGGCACTTCCTGCACCTTGCGTACGACCATGGTTTTGGCGGCGACGTCATAATCATAAACCGTGCCCGGAGTGACCATCGATTCATAGCCGAGCCGCAGGATTGACGTCTTATATTCGGGGTTTTCGCCCAATCCGGCGTCATAGCTCGCCTCCGGAAAAGCGATGCGTTCGACCCGATTGGCGTCGTCATAATAGCGGATTTCGACTTGATCGAGGCCATTCTCGCGGCCCTCGACAATGTAAAAGTCGGCGAAGGTAGTGACGTCGGTCATGTAGAAGGCGTCGCTGCCGTTGATTAGCGGTCGCCAGTCGTGCGGCGCGGTGAGGCTGGCGGTGGCGAGGCGGAAATTGGGGTGCGTATCGTTGGTGTGGATGAACAGCGTGCTATCATGCTCTTCGACGCCATATTCGATGCCCTTGCGTCTGGCGGCGACGAGGATGGGGGGGCTGAGCGGATCGTCGGCGGGGATCAGCCGCAATTCGCTGGTTTCGTGATCGCCGGTCGACAGGACGATGAAGCGTTCGGACTGGGTGATGCCGACATCGATGCGAAACCCTTCGTCCGCCTCGTGCAGCAGCACGATATCGTCGGCGGGGTCGCTGCCCAGCCAGTGCAGCCGGGCGTGGTCGGTGCGCCATTGCGCATTGGCGAGGCCATAGAGGATGCCACGTGAATCCGCCGTCCAGGCGAGCGACGACAGCATACCGGGGATGGTATCGTCGAGGGTTTCGCCGGTGGTCAGATCGCGGAATTTGAGAGTGTAACGCTCCGACCCGTCGCTGTCGGTGGCGAAGGCGAGGATTCGGCCATCGGGGCTGACAGCGAGCGCGCCGAGGCGGAAATAGTCGTGCCCGGCGGCGAGCGCGGGCTCGTCTAGGATGCATTCGGCCGCCCCGGCCGGTTCGCCATCGGGGCCGACGGGTTTGCGCCACCAAGTGCGATACTGCCCGCCGGTGGCAAATTCGCGCCAGTAGAGAAAGTCGCTTTCGCGGCTAGGCACCGAGCTATCGTCTTCCTTTATGCGACCCTTCATCTCGGCGAACAGCGTGTCGACGAGGCCCTGGTGCGGGGCCATCGCGGCATCGAAATGCGCGTTTTCAGCCGCTAGGTGGGCGAGGATTTCCGGGTCGGAAACATCGGGATAGCCGGGATCGCGCAGCCAGGCGTAATCGTCGGTCAGGATGCGGTCGTGATGGGTGGCGGAGTGCGGGCGGCGGGCGGCGATAGGAGGCGCGGACAGCGGGGTAGGAGGCGTGGCAGGAGTTTGCGTCATAACCGGGGACATAGCGGCGAGGGGCAGGGGTGCAAGAGGGGGGTGCTGGATTGGGGGGCGCCGAGGGGGAAGGCGCCGAGAAAAGTTGCCGTTGCCCCGGGCCTGACCGGGGGCGAAGGTCATGGGGCGGGCGAACGGGTCACTGCTTGAATAAGAGTAATGCCGTCGTCCGGGTGGGGCGGTAATACGGCGAGACGGTTACGGACTTACAACAAACGACTTGTCACCCTGTCATAACAAGCGCATTGTCTTAATAAGAATCGGCTGCGATCGATACTTGCCCTCTTGCAGATCGATTGGACTAATCCGCCCGTTTCGGGTCACGCCCCTGCTTGCTCGATAGTTCGATCGTATTCGAACTATTGGCAGGCGCAATGTCGCAAGACAGAGGAGAGTGGTGTGCTCAAACATGGCAGTTACCCGCAGGATATCGTCCCGCCGGTATCGAAATATCACGACAGCGGCCGGTTCGGGCGGATGTTCGGCAAGTTGCCGGCCTTTGCCACCGACACCCCCAAGACGCGCAAATCGCTGCTCGAGATCGGCGCACCAGGCGGGATCATGGATGCCAATGAAAATCTGGCCGCCGACCCGACGCAATTGATCGTCGATGCCAATCTGTCCGCCGGCAATCAGAACAATCCGAAACTGAGCGCGGGCATGACATTCCTGGGCCAGTTCCTCGATCATGACCTGACGCTCGACATCACGTCGAGCCTCGAACGGCAGGTCGATCCCGAGATGATTGCCAATTTCCGAACCCCGACGCTGGGGCTCGACAATGTCTATGGTGCCGGGCCGGATGGCAGCCCGCATCTTTATGACCAGATCACCGGGCAGGGGATCAAGTTCCTGATCGAAAAGCTGGCGCCCGGCGGCAAGCCCGATCTTCCCCGCAATGCGCAGCTCACCGCGCTGCTCGGCGACCCGCGCAACGACGAGAATGTCATCCTGTCGCAACTGCAGGTGGCCTTCCTCAGGTTCCACAATGCGGTGGTCGATTATGTGAAGACCGAACTGGGCCTGACCGCGCCGGGTGAAGTGTTCAAGGAAGCGCAGCGCATTGTTCGCTGGCATTACCAGTGGATCATCGTTCACGAATTTTTGCCAAAAACCTGTGGCCAGGCGGTGGTCGACGATGTGATCAACAATGGCCGCAAATTCTATAAATGGAAAAACGAGCCGTTCATTCCGGTCGAATTTTCGGTGGCGGCCTATCGGTTTGGCCACAGCCAGGTGCGACCGAGCTATCGCGCGAATTTCACCGGCAATCCCGGCAACACGCCGTTTTTTGCGATGATATTCAAGGAAACACCGTCCAGCGCTACCGACCCGGACGACCTGACCGGTGGGTTCCGCGCAAAACGGCGGTTCGTCGACTGGCAGACATTCTTCGACTTTGGCGATGGCAATGTCCGGCCCAACAAGAAGATCGATACGCTGATTTCGACCGCCTTGTTCCGCCTGCCCGCCAAAGTGGTTGCCAATCCCGACCCCAAGACCAATCCCAACTCGCTGGCGCAGAGGAATTTGCTGCGCCACCTGACATTCTCGCTGCCATCCGGCCAGCGGATGGCGGCGGCGATGAAGCTGCCCGTGCTGACCCCAGCCGACCTTGCCATGCTCAAACCCTGGGGCATGGACGACCATACCCCGCTGTGGTTCTATATCCTGCGCGAAGCCGCGGTCGAGGCAAGCGGCGAGCGTCTGGGCAGCGTCGGCGGGCGGATCGTCACCGAAGTGTTCATCGGCGTATTGGAGGGCGACCGCACGTCATACCTGTCCCAGGATCCCGAGTGGGAGCCATTTTTGCCGACGATCGACCCGGCGAAAACCACCGAGGATTTTACGATGATCGATATGCTGCGTTTTGCAGGCGTTGCCTGACGAATTGGCATCGCGACCCGGGCCCGGTGTGGGGGAGCACGCTCCTCCATGCCGGGCCAAGGTTGGCAACTAGACGAGGGGTCAGATGGCGGCGCGGTGGCGCACCCACCCCAACCCCGCCCTTGGAAGGGAGGGGCTTTACGTGTCCGCTTCGCCTTCACTTAGCGCTAGCGGTCAGCGGTCAGCGGCGCTTTCTCGGCCTTCCCCTAGCGCAAGCGCTAGCGGCGTTTTCTCGGCCTTCCCCTAGCGCAAGCGCTAGCGGCGTTTCCAGTCGCGCCTTGTCATCCCGACGAAGCGGTCGCCGAGGCCCGGGGTGTTGCGGACGAGGATGTCCTTGAGGCGTTTGGTGCCTTCGATTTCCGCCAGGCCCTGCGCCGTGAAGGCCAGCGTGCGGTTGGCGGGATTGCCCCAGACGTGCTGGCTGAGCAGCGGGTTGGTCAGCGCCTGGCTGAACGCGTCCATCGCCACCATGGCGAGGATGAGATCGGGGAGCGGGCCGTTGGTTTCGCGGGGTTCGGCGAACAGGCCGA
>JANNMK010000093.1:0-9408 GCA_031397785.1 Sphingomonas sp.
GAGCATGACCAGTATCTGGTCGAGCGCCCAGCCGGCGACCGCGCGGGTTTCCGCATCGATCTGGCCCTTGATCAGTTCGAGATACCAGTCGCAATATGTCCCCCAGGCGAACTGGTAGATGGCGTTTGCCGCATCGTCGAAGCGAAGCTGCGCTAGCGCGGTTTCGATACGGATGGCGGTCGCCGCGACCTCTCCGACGATCCAGCGGTTGACCGGCAGGGTAGCGGGCGGCGCCGCAAGCGTGGTGGACGCGCCGATGCCGTTGGCCTGGGCAAAGCGCGCGGCGTTCCAGAGTTTGGTCGCGAAATTGCGATAACCTTCGAGCCGGGCGTCATCCATCTTGATGTCGCGGCCCTGGCTTTCCATCGCGGCCATGAAGAAGCGCAGCGCATCGGCACCATATTTGTCGATCAGCACCAGCGGGTCGACGACATTGCCCTTGGATTTGGACATTTTCTGCCCGTCCGGCGCGCGCACCAGGCCATGGAGATAGAGCGTCTTGAACGGCGGCTGCCGCATGAAATGCAGGCCCTGCATCATCATCCGCGCGTCCCAGAAGAACAGGATATCGAAGCCGGAGATCAGCACGTCGTTGGGATAGTGGCGGGCGAGGAGTTTTGCCCTCTCCCCTTCGGGAGATAGGGCGGGGGAAAGGGGCAGTGTCGAGGGGAGGGATCCCACGTTCATTGCGCTCTGGTCCGGCCCCTCTCCCAACCCTCTCCCCTTAGAGGGAGAGGGCGTTTCACCATCGTCCGGCCAGCCCAGGGTGGCGAAGGGCCACAGGGCGGAGCTGAACCAGGTGTCGAGCACGTCGGGGTCGCGGGTCAGCGGGGTCTCCGCGCCGGCGAGCGCCTGTGCCTCGGCCTCGGTTTCGGCGACAAAGATGCGACCGTCGGCGGTATGCCAGGCCGGAATGCGGTGGCCCCACCACAGCTGGCGCGAGACACACCAGGGCTGGATATTCTCCATCCAGTTGAAAAAGGTCTTTTCCCACGTCTTGGGCACGATATCGATCGCGCCGCTGCGCACCGCCTCGATCGCCGGTTTGGCGAGGGTTGCGGCATCGACATACCATTGGTCGGTCAGCATCGGTTCGATGACCACGCCGGACCGGTCGCCGATCGGTTGCTGGATGGTCTTGTCCTCGACGCGGAGCATTAGGCCGTCGGCATCGATATCGGCGACCACGCGGTTGCGGGCTTCGGTGCGGTCGAGACCGCGATAGGCGTCGGGGACGAGATTGAGCGCGTCGATCCGGGCGGCGGTCCATGGCGCACCGCTGGCATAGGCCTTTGCCTGCGCGACGCTTGCCTCATAAGGCTCGCCGTCGCTGCGCATCGCCGCATGCTCGTCCATCAGCCGGTACATCGGGATAGTATTGCGCTGGGCGACGGCATAGTCGTACGGATCGTGCGCGCCGGTGATCTTGACCGCGCCGGAGCCGAAGGCGGGATCGGGATAGCTGTCGGTGATGATCGGGATCAGGCGGCGCTGCGCCCTTGGGCCGACCGGGATTTCGCACAGCGTGCCGACGATCGCGGCGTAGCGCTGATCGGACGGGTGCACTGCGACCGCGCCATCGCCGAGCATCGTTTCGGGCCGCGTCGTGGCGATCGCGATATAATCGCGCTGTTCCTCGAGCGTCACTGTGCCATCGGCGTCACGTTCGACATGCGTATAGGTCGCGCCGCCGGCGAGGGGATATTTGAAGTGCCACATACGGCCCTGCACTTCGCGGGTCTCCACCTCGAGGTCGGAGATCGCGGTCTTGAAATGCGGGTCCCAATTGACTAGGCGCTTGTCGCGGTAAAGCAGCCCTTCGTTGTGGAGGTGGACGAAGACCCTGGTGACCGCGCGGGTGAAATGCGGATCCATGGTGAACCGCTCGAGCGACCAGTCGACCGATTGCCCCATGCGCCGCATCTGGCTGGTGATTTCGCCGCCGCTTGTCGCCTTCCAGTCCCAGACCTTGGCGACGAATTCGTCACGCGTGAAATCAGTCCGCTTTTGCTGCTGGGCATTGAGCTGCCGTTCGACCACCATCTGGGTGGCGATGCCGGCATGGTCCATGCCCGGCATGAACAGCGCGTCCTTGCCCTGAAGCCGCGCAAAACGCGTGAGAATGTCCATCAGCGTATGGTCGAGGGCATGGCCGATGTGCAGCGACCCCGTGACATTGGGCGGCGGGAGCATGATGGTAAACGGCTCCGCGTCCGGCCGGTGCGGACGAAAGCAGCCGTTCGTTTCCCAGTGCGCGGCCCAGCGCGACTCTATCGCGGCTGGATCAAAGGTTTTTGGCAGGCCGGTTTCGGCATCGGGCAGGGTCGTTTCGGTCATCCGCGGCGCATAGCCCGCCATGCCGCGTTGCGGCAAGTAGGCGCTATGGCGTGGCCGCAGGCGCGGGTGTCGGCGATGCCATTATCGCGCCTGCGCCAGTGTAGCGGCGCATCCAGTCGAATACGGTGGTGTACCATTGCACCGAATTGCGCCCCTTCAATATCCAGTGATTTTCGTCAGGATAGATCAGCAGTTGCGAGGGGATGTTCTGCCGCTGCAGGGCGGTGAAGGCGGCGAGGCTCTGGCTGTAGGGGATGCGGAAATCCTTTTCGCCGTGGATCACCAACGTCGGCGTGCGCCAGTTCGTCACATGATTGACCGGGTTCCAGCGTTCGGCGTTCTCCCGCGCGTACCACGGGCCGCCATGGTCCCATTCGTCGAACCACAATTCTTCGGTTTCAAAGGCCATGGCGCGCAAATCGAACACCCCGGCGTGGGTGATCAGGCATTTGAAGCCGTCTGGCCAGTTGCCCGCGATCCAGTTCATCATGTAGCCGCCGTAGCTGCCGCCCGCCGCGCAGGCATTGGCCGGGTCGACGCGGGCGTTGCTGGCGGCGGCGGCGACCATGCCGAGGCGCAGATCCTCGAGCGGTTTGCCGCCCCAATCACGGTTGATGCTGTCGGTGAAGGCCTGGCCGTAGCCCGTGCTGCCGTGGAAATCGATGGTGACGACGGCATAACCGGCGGATGCGAACAGCATCGGGTTCCAGCGGGTCGACCAGCTGTTGCCGAAACTGCCCTGCGGTCCGCCATGGACGAGCAGTACGGTTGGCAACGGTCCGTTTGCCCCTTGCGGGTGCAGCACCTGACCATAGACGCGGTCGCCCCCGGCACCGGCGAAACTGAACTGTTCGTAATTGACGGGATCGAGGCTGGCGAGGCGAGCGGCGTTTGCGTTGGTCAGCCGGGTGGTTGCCCCGCGCCGGTCCATCGCGACGAGGTCGTTAGGTGAGGTGATCGAATTGATGGCGTAGACCATGGCGCCAGCGCGGGTCGGCTGCGGGTCGGTGACTGTGCCGCGTTGCGTAAGCCGGGTCACCCGACCGGAGCGGACATCGACGCGGTAGGCGGGATGTTCGAGCGTATCCTGGGCGGTGACGATCAGGCTGCGGCTGTCGGTGGCCCAGGCGATCGAGGCAACCGAGCGGTCCCAGCCTTGCGTCAGCGCACGGACGCTGCCCGAACGCAGATCGCGGAGCATCAGCACTTGCCGGTCGGCCTCATACCCCGGCCGCGCCATCGCGGCATAAGCGAGCCAGCGGCCATCGGGCGATGGCGCGGGCAAAGTGTCCGTGGCGTCATTGGCTTCGGTGAGATTGGTCGCGCCGCCGATCCCTTCGGGTCCTTCGCCCACCGGATGCGAGTAGATATCGAGATTGGTCGAGCGGGCTTCGTCACGATCGGCGATGCGCAAGGTGAAATAGACGGTCTGGCCATCCGGGCTCCAGGCGATCTCTTCTGCACCGCCGAACGGTTTGGACGGTGTATCGCCGGTCAGTTCGGCACCGATGGCTATCGGCTGGGTGGCGCGGCCATCCGGGCCGATGGTGAGGGTGAAGGCGCGGCTGGTGACGCCGGGTGTTTCCCACTGGTCCCAATGGCGAACCATCAGCTGGTCATACAAGCGGCCGCTGCCCGGCCCCTGAGCCGACCGGTCGCCATTACCTTTGCAACCGAACACGGGACAATCGCGGGCAATGTCGCCCCACATCACGACATGACGCCCGGTTGGCGACAGGCGGAACCCAGCGACATCGGCAAGCGTATCGCTGGCCTGCAGCGGGGCGGTAACCGAGAGGGTGCGCGATGCGGCGGGGCCGGAATAGACGATATCGACGAACCACAGCTGGTCCTTGCCGCTCTTGTTCGAGACGAAATAGAGGCGGCGGCCATCGGGCGAGAAGGCGGGCGCGGTTTCGTTGGCGGCATCGATGTCGGCGATGCGTAGCGGGTCACCGCCGGTTGCCGCGACGATCCACAGGCCGGTCGAGCGAGCGTAAGTGGCGGGATCGGTATCGGTCTGCTGATAGGCGACCCACGCGCCATCCGGTGAGACGGCAGGGGCGGCCACCCGGCTGAATGTGGCGAGGTGCGCCGCCGTCATCGGTTCGGCCGGCACGGGCGTGGCGTGGATGGCGGCGGCAAAGGCGAAGAGCGCGCAGGCGGCGCGCAGGCTGTGTGGTCGGGTCATGCAGCGATGGTTAGCGCGTCGGATGGCGCAGCGCTAGCCGGGCAGCAGCGCCGCGTTCAACAGTTTCCTGACCTCGACCCGCGCCTTGAGCCGGCTGGCGAGCAAGAACATGCCGCCGAGCTTGCGCTGGATGAACAGGATGTCCGGTGGCGGCGCATGCCAGGTCGCCCGGTCAGCGGCGATGAGCATGCCGCGATCCCGCATGTCTGCGACGAAGCCCGTCGCGCCAAAGTCGAACGCGGCATCGGTGGCGAGTGGTACCAGCGCGTGGCCGATCATTGCGTCGAGCGCGGCGCGGTGACGGATGGCGGCGTCCGCGCCGATCATTCCGCTGGCGAGCAGTGCGGCGAGAACGGCGTCCCTGTCGCCCGCCAGCGCGGCGACCAGCAGGGCGCGATAGCCCGCGACGATGGCGGGCGGAATATCGCGCGCGGCGCCGAAATCCAGCAGCACGATCCGTCCCGGCGTATCGGTCATCGAGCCATCGCCGTCACCGGGCTGATAGCGGTAGTTGGCGAAATTGGGGTCGGTCTGCATGACGTGCAGTTCGAACAGTTCGCGCAAGGTAAGCGCGCAGGCCAGCGTTGCCACATGGTCGCGGATTGCCTGCGATGCGCCGGTCAGGCTTTCGATCGCCTGCCCTTCGACATAGGTCATTGCCAGCACATCAGGGCCGCTGAGATCGGCATGGAAGCGGGGGACGACGAAGGCGGAATCGTCGCAGAGCAGGTCGGCAAAGCGGGTGAGGTAGCTGGCTTCGCGGGCATAGTCCGCTTCGTCGTGCAGCTGGCGTTTGGCCTCCGCCAGCAAAGGGCCGATGTCAAGCGTGGCGGGGAGCAGGTTCGAGACGCGCAGCAAGGCCGCGACATTATCGACATCGCTGTCGATGCTGCGTTTGACGCCAGGATATTGCACCTTGATCGCAAGGTCGGTGCCGTCGGGCAGGGTGGCGCGATGGACCTGGCCAATCGAGGCAGCGGCAAAGGGGCGGCTGTCGAAGCGGGTGAAGCGGGCGCGCCAGCCCGGCCCCCAATGCGCGGTCAGCACGCGGTTAAGCTGGCTGGCGGGCATATGCTGTGCCTCTGCCCGCAGCCGGGCGAGGATGTCGGCGAGTTCGCGAGGCAGGAAATCGCCGGCGTCCATCGACAGCATCTGCCCCAGCTTCATCGCTGCGCCGCGCAAATTGGAGAGTTGCCGGGTGACGCGCAGCGCATTGGCAGGAGTGAGGATCAGGTCTTCGAGTTTCGGGCGCTGGCCGTCGGCGAGACGGCGCGCCCCTTCGGCCAGCATGCCCGCGCCGACCCCCGCCGCCATGCCGCCGAACCGGACAAGCCGCGACAGGCGACCGGCGGGGATGGCGCGGCCGGAGCGCGAGCCGATGTCTGGAGGCAGTGCCATCGCTGGCGTCTAGAGGGCCAGGGCCGTTCGGGATAGACGGGCTATGGCCCTAATCCTCCCACAGCGAGGGTTTGCGGCGGCGCGGGTCGCGGACCAGTGCGGCAAGCACGGCAATGGCGGCGAGGGTCAGCACCGCAGCGGTGGCGAGCAACAGATCGCTCGACGCCCACAGCAGCATCAGGCCGCCGATGATGGGGGTGGCAGCGGAGACAGCGCCTTCGGCCATGGTCGAAAGCGCGATCCGCATCGGCAGGTCTTCACTGGCGCCGAATTCGAGCACCATTGTCGTCGCGCTGAGCCCATAGCCCGCGCCGCCGATGCCAAAGGCGGCAAAGGCGGCGATGATCAGCGCCGGGCCGGTCGCAAATTCGAGGCAGCCGATGCCGAAGAGAGTGAAGGCGAGGCTGGCGAGGAAGGTGAGCCGGTAGCCGAGCCGGTCGCCCATCACCCCCCAACCGAGGTTGGACACGGTATCAGCCCCGAGATAGGCGAGGCTGAGCAGGCCGACTGTCGTGCCATCGAGCGGCATCGTGCCGGTGCCATCGGCTCCGCTGCCGGTGGCGATCAATATGTAGAAGGGCGCGGCGATCTTTCCGGCCATCGCCAGCCCCTGGGCGACCATGAACCAGCGATAGTCGCGGTCTTCGAGCAGGGCGGGGATGTCGCGCATCCGTTCCCTGACCGAAACCTGGCTGCGCACTGCCGGCGATTCGGGTTCGATCACGCCATATTGCAGCGCGACGAGGCCGAGGCTGGTCAGGACAAAGGCGAACAGGAATGTGGTGGCATAGCCATTGCCCCACATATTGCCGTCGATCAGCCATTTGCCTGCACCATAGGACAGGACGGCGGCAATGCCGCCACCGACCAGATTGCGCGCGCCCTGCAGCAGGCCGCGCCGATCGATGGGGATGAGTTTGGAAATCAGCATCTGGAAGGCGACGCGCTGCATGCCATTGAAGATGCCGAGCAGCGCCAGACAGGCGAGGGTGGCGACGACCAGCGGCAGGCCGCCGAGCAGATAGCCGGCCAGCGCAATGCCGAGCACCGCGCCGCGCATCAGCGTGCCGAACCGCACCGCGACCGGCAGGATGCGTTTGCGGTGTTCGAGCGCCGCTGCACTGGCGAGCGGCGATATGCAGATGCCCAGCTGGAGCAGCGACTGACCGAGGCCGACGATGAACGCGCTGCCCGAGATGAGCTGCAGATAGGCGGGGATCAAGGTAGGCGCATAGATGATGCGAAAGCCGGTCATCCCCAGCATGCCATGCAGGAAATTGGCGATCATGTTACGACGCAGATTGGTTTCGACCTCTGCCGTGAAATGCGCTTCACGAGCAGCGCGCGAGGGGAGGGGTATTGGGGCGTCCGCCATCGCGGGACACAGTGCAGCGCCGGGCGGCGGTTGTCGAGGAAAAGGCCGGAAGTCCGCAAAGTCCACGCCAAAATGGCGGGGACGACGGGCCTAAAGCGACAAAGTATACGCGCAGCGAGGGTCCGACTGTCTCCTTTGTCGCTTTAGCGCGGGCGATAGCGCGGCGAGCAGCGGGAGGTATCGACGATGTCAAAGAGCCGGGTCAAAGAGCCGGTAACAGCAAGAACATAACAGGATCGGATTGTGTAGGACAGGAGTATTGTGCAACGCCGGACGGCCGGCGCCGCGCGCGCGATTGCGGCTGGAACCGGAGGGGCGTTTCGGGTTTATGCAAGGGTGTTGGTGCTGTTCGGGCGGGCAGTGGGGGAGCGGATCATGCGGGCGGCGGGACTTTTGGCAGCGGGAGTGGCGGCAGTTGTGGCATTTGCCGCTTTGTTGGGCGGGTGTGCTGCCGACAGCGTCGTCGAGCCGCCGCCGCGTGCCACCGATGCAGTGGTGGTGCCGCAGCTTCCTTCGCACATATCGCTGCCGGTCGAGGTCGATGTCGCGGTGCTGACCCGCGCCATCGAGGCGGCTTTGCCGCGGCGGTTATGGGCGATCGAGCAGCGCGGGCAGCGCTGTGTGCCGCCGCAGCGGGTGCGGGTGCTGGGGCGCAGCGTGGCGGTGACCCCGGCGATCCGGTGCGACATCCTGGGTGAGGTGCGGCGCGGGCCGATCACCCTGCGCGGCGAGGGTCGCGACATCGTCATCGACCTGCCATTGAACGCCACGGTGCGCGCCGAGCGGGTAGCGGGGACGGCGTTGCGCGAAAGCGCGAGCGGATCGGCGATGGCGCAGGCGCGCATCCGCCTGACGCTGAGCGACCAATGGCAGCCGCGCGGGGTCGTGCGGCTGAACTATCGCTGGCGGGAGGCGCCGCACATGCTGTTTCTGGGCCAGCGGATCGAATTTGCCGATGATGTCGACGCCAGGCTGGCCCCGGTGGTGCGCGAACTCGAGCGGGCATTGCCGCGCGAGCTGGCCCGACTGGACGTGCGGCCCAAGGTCGAGCGGGTGTGGCGGCAGGCGTTCACCACCTTGTCGCTCAATGCCGACAATCCGCCGGTGTGGATGCGGCTGACCCCGCAGCGGCTGTCGTTCGGCGGCTATCGCATCACGGGGCGGACGATGACGCTCGACATCGGCATGGCGGCGGTGACCGAGACATTCGTCGGGCCGCGCCCCGGCGCGCAGGCCCCGACGCCGCTGCCGCCGCTGGCACGGCTGGAGCGCGCCGAGGGTTTGCGCCTGTTCGTGCCGGTGATCGCCGATTATGCCGAACTGGAGCCGGTAATCGCCCGCGCGCTGCAGAAACGGGCACGGCGGCCATTCGTGCTGCCCGGATTCGGGCCGGTGATGGCCGAGTTCGGCCGGGTGCGGGCCTATGGCACGGGCAAGGGGCGGATTGCCGTGGGCCTGACGCTGTCGGCGCAGCGGGTGGGGGCGACGGGTGCGCCGACGCAAGGCGTGGTGTGGGTGACCGCGCGGCCGGTGAACCAGCCGGGCAGCCTGACGGTGGGATTTGCCGATCTCCAGATGGCGGGATCGACCAACAAGGCGAGCCGCAACCTGTTGCTGCGCCTCGCCCAATATCCGCCGGTTGCCGAACAGATCGCCGGTGCGCTGACCCAGAATTTCGCCCGCGATTTTGCCGAGCTGCGCGGCAAGATCGACCGGGCGATCGTCAACGAGCGGCAGGGCGATTTCCTGATCCGCGCGCGGCTGGCACGAATCGAAACGGGCGAACTGCGCGCGGCGGGGCAGGGGCTGTATCTGCCGGTGAACGCGAGCGGGACGGCGGAGGTGGTGTTCCGGCCGGGTCGGTGAGGCGCGGATACGCAGCTGGGGGACACCAAATATGGTGTCCCCGTGGCGCGTGGCGGTTGGTTACGCGTCGGAGGGGTCAGTAGCCGTTTAGCTTGGCGAAATGGTCGCGCAGATAGGCGCTGGTGCCCCACGCCTGTTCGAGCGGGCGGGCGCGTTTGAGGGTGAAGGCGATGTCATATTCGTCGGTCATGCCGATGCCGCCGTGCAGCTGGATGGCTTCGCGGCTCATGACATGCAGCGT
>JANNMK010000108.1:0-2505 GCA_031397785.1 Sphingomonas sp.
CGGACGGCGAGCTTGTAGACGCGGTCCTTGCCGAAGTTGCGCCGGATCCAGATGACGCCGGCACGGCGGCCGATCGAACTTCAGGCTGTGGTCGCCCACTTCCAGCCGCGCTGTAAAGTCGGCGGACAGATTTTCCTGGCCGAGCTCGTTCGACTGGCGGAAAATATCCGGACCGAAAAATACGCGCGCAACGCCTGGCGAGCAGGCTGTGAGGCTGCCGCCGGTCGGATTTACCGGATCCAGACACACGGAAAACTGGCCAAAGTCGCGACCGCCAAATGGCGTCTGACCACGATTATAGTCGCGATAAGACACACGCACTTCGGTCGAGAAAGCGTCCGACCACTGCGAGTTGAGCTGAAACACGCCGGAATTGATTTCCTCGGTCAGCTCATAAGCGTTGGACAGCAGGCCGACGGTAGGCGCGGTCGCCGACAATGAGGTATTCTGCTGGAATTGCTGATTGCCTACGTTGCGAACGTAAGTGAACGACGCACGCTGGCCATCGGTGATGTTCCAGTCCAACTTGGCGACGAATTTTTCGTCCTCTTCCTGCGCGTTAGACGTCAGGCCCAGCGTGTCATAATTATATACCGACTGGGCGATCGAGCTGATGGTATCTATCTGGGCTGTGGTGACGCCGGGGACCTGCGAGGAGAAGCCGGTGCCGACACCATTGTCGAAAGGGTCGGTTTCCTTGGTCTTTTCGTAGGTCAGAGCGAAAAACAGCGTATCGCGAATGATCGGGCCCGAGAGATGCGCACCATATTGCGTCGAATCGAAGTCCAGATTGACAGGCGTGCCGCGGACGTTCGACCCGGTCAGGCTGTCGTCCGTATAGCTGTAAAAGGCCGAACCACGAAAGCGGTTGCCGCCCGACCGCAGGACGACGTTGATCGCGCCGCCCTGGAAATCGCCTTCGGACACGTCATAAGGCGCGACCTTGACCGAAAATTGTTCGATCGCATCGATCGGCACCGGGCCACGGTTCGATGGCAAGCCGCCGTTGTTGAGACCGAAATCGTCACTGAACTGCACGCCGTCCACCGAAAAGCGGTTGAGGCGTCCGTTGTTGCCGGCAACTTCGATCGTGCGGCTGTTCGACAGATCGATCGTCACCAGCGGATCGCGGCGCGCGAGATCGCGGATGTCGCGGTTGATCGTGGCCACACCCTCGATGTCGGTGCGGCCGAGCGCAGTGTAGGGCCCGGTCGATGTTTCAAGCGCACCGCCGATGGAAGAGGCGGTGACGACGATATCGTTGGCGGCCTGCAGCATGATCGGCAGACGGAACGACTGGCCCGCCTGGAGGCTGAGATCGGTCACCGACGAGGTTTCGTAGCCGGGTGCATCGACAGTCACCGTGAACGGGCCACCGACGCGAAGGCCGCTGGCCGAAAAATTGCCTTCGGCATCGGTCGACGTGTTGAACGTCGTGCCCGACGGGACATGCTCAATCGCAACGGTTGCGCCGACGACCGGCGCGCCTTCGGCTTCAACGGTGCCGCGTACGGCAGCAGTGGTTTCCTGGGCGGCAGCTGGTGACGCGATGGCGGTTGCCAGGCTGATGCTGGCAACGCTGGCGGCGAGATAATAGCGCAAATTCATGCTGATTTCCCCTGAGGATCGAAGAGCGTGTCATTCTAAACATGGCAAAGCACCGCACTGCATTGCGCGCGTCGCAACGAAGCTGGTGCCTGGCGGTCGGTCCGGTTCCACGTCTTGGGTCGTGCAGCGAAACTCTCGTCGCGCGGATGTCCGGTATACAGCGCCATTGGCGGGCAAATGTGTCGGATTTTTTACATTGGCAACCAGGCCGACCGCTTTTCCGGGGATCAATTGGCGCCCCCACCGCAACTTCGCATCTGCAACATGAAAAAGGGCAAAATCGTTATGGATTCCGCCCTTTTTCAGCCGTGCAAAAATGTCACAGCATCATGAGATTCGACACATCTTCAGGCTGCGTCACCCGCTTCGGCCCGCAATGGCTCGGCAAAAACGCGAATCGGGTCCTTGCGACCCTCCACCACTTCATGGTCGATCACGACTTCGCTCACCCCGTCGAGCTGCGGCAGATCGAACATCGTATCGAGCAGGATAGCTTCGACGATCGATCGCAAACCGCGCGCACCGGTTTTGCGCAGGATCGCCTTTTTGGCGACTGCAGACAGTGCATCATCGGTGAATGTCAGGCCGACATCCTCAAGCTCGAACAGCTTGCGATACTGTTTGACCAGCGCATTCTTGGGTTCGGACAATATCTTGACCAAGGCAGGCTCATCGAGATCTTCGAGCGTCGCGATGACCGGGAGGCGGCCGACGAATTCCGGGATGAGGCCGAATTTGAGCAGATCCTCCGGTTCGACCGAACGCAGCATTTCACCGGTGCGGCGCTCGTCCGGCCCCGCGACATGCGCACCGAAACCGATGGATTTACCCTGCAACCGATCACCGATGATCTTTTCAAGACCGGCAAAGGCCCCGCCGCAGATGAACAGGATATTG
>JANNMK010000109.1:0-37438 GCA_031397785.1 Sphingomonas sp.
GGCATGACGGTCGAACCGCTGTCGATGCGCTGGGCACCAGCTGTCATTTTTGCGGCTATAGTCCAGCTCGGCATGATCGCGGTCGGCGTCTATAGTCCAGAAGCACTGCAATCACGGCGCTTTGCCTTGATGCGCCTGCTCGCGGCGGTTAGCCTTGCGGTGATCCTGCTGGCGACACTGTATTTTTTGTTTCCCGGCGTCGCCATGTGGCGCTCGAACCTGGCTTACGCAATGCCGCTGGCGATCGTCATCCCGATGGGAATTCGCCTCTTGTTGTCGACCCTGCTCGGCAGCGAAGCTTTCCGCCGACGCATTCTGGTGCTTGGCTCTGGCAAGCGTGCGCAGCGCATCGCCGACCTTGCGCGCACACCCGGATCGGGCTTCGCCGTCGTCGGCTACGTAACGATGACCGACCAGCCTCCGGTCGTCCTCACCGCCATCCATCGCAACGCCATCGACAACCTGTCCGACCATGTCGTGCTGCTCAACGCCAGCGAAGTTGTGCTGGCTATCGAGGAACGCCGCAATGCGCTCCCGCTCGACGATCTGCTCAGGATCAAAACCACCGGCGTTCATGTCAACGAGATATCGAGCTTTCTCGAACGCGAAACCGGCCGTGTCGACCTTGCGACCGTCAACCCCAGTTGTTTCATCTTTTCCGATGGCTTTACCGCCGGGCAACGTCTGTCGAAATTCGCCAAGCGTTTGTTCGACATCGTCGTCAGTCTGCTCCTGTTGGCAGCCACAGCACCGTTGCTGTTACTCGCTGCTGTGGCGATCAAGTTCGACAGTCGCGGCTACGTCTTCTACCGCCAGACCCGTGTCGGTCTTTATGGCCAGCATTACACCATCTACAAACTGCGGTCGATGCTGCAGGATGCAGAGGTCGGCGGCAAGGCGGTCTGGGCATGCGAAGACGATCCGCGCATCACCCGGGCCGGCCGCGTTATCCGCCTGACACGCATCGACGAGATTCCCCAAGCATGGAATGTGCTGAAGGGGGAGATGAGCTTCGTCGGCCCGCGTCCCGAGCGCCCCGAATTCGTTGCCGAGCTTGAAACCCAGATCGCCTATTACGCCGAACGCCATATGGTCAAACCCGGTCTCACGGGCTGGGCGCAGATTAATTATCCCTACGGGGCCTCCATCGACGATGCCCGCTGCAAACTCGAATATGATCTCTATTACGCCAAGAACTACACGCCGTTCCTCGATCTACTGATCCTGCTGCAGACACTTCGTGTCGTGATCTGGCCGCAAGGTGCGCGATGAGCGTATCGCCTGAACAACGCTGCGCGATGAGCGTATTGTCCGAAAGTGCTGCCCGATGAATGGCCTGTTTTCCACCGGACTTGCGCTTGTCGCAGTAATTGCTGCGCTAGGTTTTGGCACGCTTGCGCTGGTCGCCGCCATTCGCGGATCGGCATTACCTCGCCGTCCGCAAGTTGTCGCGCTGACTGCTACTGCCAGCTGGCTCGTGCTGCTCGCTCTATTCGGCAGCGCCAGCCCGTTCGCTTGGGTTGCGGAGGCAGTGCGCAATCTTGGCTGGCTGTGGTTCATGGCTGCGATCATCGGCACGCGGACCACCGACCGCCGCATCGGTCCGGTTGGCTGGATTTATGTCGGCCTGTTTGCGATCGAAGCGGTGATTGCCGCCGTGCTGATCGCTGCGCTCGCTGCGGATAACGGCGCTGGTGACTTCGCTCGCCATTTCGACATGGTCCAGATGCTGTTTACAGCCGGCATCCTCGTCCTGCTCCATAATCTCGTCGAAGCTGCAAATGTGGACGAGCGTCGGGCGCTGGTTCTGCCGCTCGGCGGGCTAGGTGCGCTGTGGGCCTATGACCTTAATCTTTATGCGATCGGCTATCTCGGCGGACAACCGGCCACTTTGCTGCACGCGCTTCGTCCCGCCGCTGCCCTTGCGATCCTTTTGGCGATGGGAGTAGCGGCGCTGCGTCCGGCGGGTCACGCCGTCCGTCTCTCCCGGCCCGTGGCTTTTCGCAGCCTCGCGGTGGCCGCGGTTGCCGGCTGGCTGCTGCTGCTGGCGATCGTCTCGGGATTGATGGGCGGGGTAGGCGGGCATTTTGCCGTACGCGCCCAGGTCGCAGTGCTCACTGTGTCTACCGCCGCTATCGCCTCGCTGTTTCTGTCGACCCGGCTGCGCGCGCTGCTGCGCGTCTGGACGATCAAACACTTCTTCGAACATCGCTACGATTATCGCAGCGAATGGCTACGTTTTACCGCCACGCTCAATCGTCCGGCAGACAAGGCACTCTCGATCGACGCCCGTGTCGTCAAGGCGATGGCCGATATCGTCGAATCGAGCGGTGGCGCACTGATCGCGCCCGATGGATCGATGGTCGCCGAATGGCCAAAGGACGCTCTGCACTTGCCGCCACGTCTCGACTGGGCCGAATTCGGTAACTGGCTGGGCACCAGCGAACGCATAGTCCAGCTCGACGAGGTGCGCTCCGGGCGCGCCCCGGCGGAGGAATATGCTGCGACCCCGCACGCTATCCTCACCCAATATGCGCTTTGGATCGCGGTGCCGCTCATTCACATGGGCGAAGTCGAGGGTATGGTTTTGTTGGGTCGGCCGCTCATCGACCGCGCGCTCGACTGGGAAGATTTCGACCTGCTCAAGGTGGCTGCGCGCCAAGCCGCCAGCCATCTGGCGCAGGCACGCGGGGCCGAGGCTCTGGCTGAAAGCGTGCGCTTCGAGGAATTTCACCGCCGTTTTGCCTTCATGATGCACGACGTCAAAAATCTCGCCAGCCAGATGTCGGTGCTGGCCCGCAACGCTGAAAGGCACGGCGAAAATCCGGACTTCCGCGAAGACATGGTGGCGACCCTGCGCTTCTCCGCCGATCGGCTCGCCCAGATGATGCAACGTCTCAGCCAGCAGGAGAGGGTCCGCATCGACCGGGTCGATGCTGTCGATCTCGCCGCCGTCGCCCGCCGTGTGGCAAAGACAAAGCGCCAGCTTCACCCTGTCTCGGTCAGCGGCACGCCAGCCGGTCGCGCCAGCGGCAGCGCCGAAACGATCGAACAATTGCTCTTGCACCTTGTCCAGAATGCCATCGACGCCTCGCCTGCGGACCTCCCCGTCAAACTGGTGCTTGGCGGCGACGGCAACAGGGTGACGCTGACGGTCGCCGATGACGGCACCGGCATGTCGCCCGAATTTATCCGCAGCCATCTGTTTCGCCCCTTCAATTCCACCAAGGAGGGCGGCTTTGGAATCGGCGCCTATCAGGCGAGGCAACTGGCAGAGGCGATGGGCGGGACCCTGGTTGTCGAAAGCCGCGAAGGCGAAGGGACCAGCTTCATACTCTCTTTAGCCCATGCCGATACCGAAACCCGATCCAGCCCGTCTCTTGATGAAAGCCAAGCCGCATGAGCCATATGGACAGTATAACCAGGGCAAAGCTCCTGATCGTCGAGGACGATCCCGGTCTTCAGCGGCAATTGCGCTGGGCCTATGAGGATTATGAGGTGCTCGTCGCTGGCTCACGCGAAGAAGCGCTGACGCTGTTCCGCGCCGAACAACCTTCGGTGGTAACACTTGATCTTGGCCTGCCACCCGATCCTGACGGGGTCAGCGAAGGGTTCCGCACATTAGGGCAAATCCTCAATCTCGCGCCGGATACCAAAGTCATCATCGCCTCGGGCCATAATGCCCGTGAAAGCGCATTGACTGCAATCGCCGCTGGTGCCTGGGATTTCTACAACAAGCCAGTCGACATCGACGAGCTTGGCGCAATCGTCAAACGCGCCTTCCATGTCCACGCGCTCGAGAGGGAGAATAAGCGGCTGATGGCGGCGATCCCGGACGAAATGACCATGCTCGGTGGCCTCATCACCGCCGCGCCAGAAATGCTCAAGGTCACACGCACTATCGAAAAGGTGGCATCCGCCAATGTGTCGGTCATGCTGCTCGGCGCCAGCGGCACCGGCAAGGAATTGCTGGCCCGCGGCCTGCAAGACAGCAGCCCGCGCAAACGCGGCGCATTCGTCCCGATCAACTGCGCCGCCATTCCGGACAGCTTGCTCGAAAGCGAATTGTTCGGCCATGAAAAGGGTGCGTTCACCGGCGCGGTCAAAACCACTGAAGGCAAAATCGAACTCGCGCACGGCGGCACATTGTTTCTCGACGAGATTGGCGACATTCCGCTGCCGCTGCAGGTCAAACTGCTGCGTTTCATCCAGGAACGGGTAATCGAACGCGTTGGCGGGAGAAAGGCGATCCCGGTCGATACCCGCATTGTCTGTGCGACCCATCGCGACCTCAAGGCAATGGTCGCCGATGGCAGCTTCCGCGAGGATCTCTATTATCGCCTCGCCGAAATCACCGTCCCCATTCCCAGCCTTGCCGAACGGCCGGGCGACGCGGTGCTGCTCGCGCGCCATTTCCTGCGGCGTAACGCCGCAGTCGAAGGGGGTTCACCGCGCGAACTGTCGCCCGAAGCGGCCGCCGCAATCGAAGCCTGGGACTGGCCGGGCAATGTCCGCGAACTGGAAAATCGGGTTAAACGCGCGGCGATCATGGCGGAGGGCAAAACGATCGGCCCTGCCGATCTCGATCTTGGCGAAAGGAGCGCCGCCGATGCCAATTTCATCAATTTGCGCAGCATCCGCGATTCCGCCGAACGGACGGCAATCGGTCGGGCGCTGTCGGTGAGCGACAATAATATATCGGCTGCCGCGCGCCTGCTCGGGATTAGCCGCCCAACGCTCTACGATCTGATGAAACATCATGGTCTCGGCGCCTAGCGTCCGCAAAAAACGCCGCGACGCGACCGTCGATGCGCGCCGGGCGGCACTGGGCATGGCCTATCGCCGCCGCCGCGCGCCGCTCATCGTCACACTCACCGCCATCGCCGCGGTTCTGCTGCTGATTGGCGGATTACTCGGCGCTCGTGCGTGGTTTGCCGATCCGCTAGCGCGCGGGCGTGCTGCGCTGTCGACGGGCGATTATCGCGCTGCGCGTATCGATCTGATGAACGTTCTTGTCGATGCGCCGCGCAACACCGCCGCACGCATTGACCTTGCTCGCGCGCTCAACGGGCTGGGCCGATCCAACGAGGCCGAACGCCAGCTCGCCCGCGCCGCGGAACTCGGCGCACCCCAAACTGCGCTGCGCGTCGAACGGGCAGAGGCGTTGCTCGGTCAGGGGCGCGCAGCAGATGCGCTTGCCGCGCTAGTCGGCCCTGTTCCTGCCGCCCAGCGCACCCGCGCCTTTCGCATCGTCGCCCAGGCCAATTACCGCCTCGGGCGAATTGATCTAGCCCGTGCCGCCTTTGACAATGCAGTGCGTCATGGCGGCAGTGCAGACGCATGGGTCGCCTTCGCCCGCTTCCGTCTCGCCGAACAGGATATGCTCGGTGCCGACAGCGCCGCCGACGAAGCCCGCCGCCTCGCTCCGCAATCGGTGACCGCCGTTGCGGTAAAGGCAGACGTGGTGCGCGCCCGCGGCGGACCGGTGGCATCTCTGCCATGGTATCGTGCTGCCCTCATTCATGCGCCGGACCATGTCTCGACATTGCTCGATTATGCTGCCGCGCTTGGCGATGCCGGGCGTTACCGGACGATGCTCATCCCGCTGCGCCGCGCCGCACAGCTCGATCCGGGCAACAGCCGCGCCTTGTTTCTCCAGGCGGTGGTCGCGGCGCGCGGCGGTGAAGCGGCACTGGCGCGCAGTCTGCTCGGACGTATCGGCGGTGCCGATGGCGATCTGCCGGCCGTGTTGCTGGCTCGCGCTGCTGTCGAATTGTCGCTCGATGCGCCCAGCGCCGCGCGCCGCGCCTCCGCGCGCCTGATCGAACAGCAACCCGATAATCACACCGCCCGCCGCCTGTTTGCGCTGGCGCTGGCGCGTGAAGATAACATCCGCGGCACGATCGAGGCACTCGATCCGCTCACCATCCGCGCCGATGCCGACAGCTGGTCGTTGCTGCTGCTGTCGCGTAGCTTTGCCGGGCTAGGCTGGGCCGATGACGCCGCCCCGCCGCTTGATCGCGCCGCACGGCTCGCCCCCGGCGATCCTGCCCCGCTCGCTGCCCCGCTAGACGCATTCGCCGGGGACCTGAACTCGCTGGATCCTGCTATCGCCGTTCCGGCCATTCGCGTCCGCCTTGCCAGCGGACAGGCATTGTCGGCGCTTGCGTTTGCCGAACGGCTCGCGGCTGCCAATCCCGGGGTCGCGCAGGCACGGCTGCTGGTCGGAGATGCTGCAATGCAGTTGGGCGATCCGCGCGCCGCTGCCGGTCACTTCCGCCGCGCTTCCAAACTTCGTTTTGATGAAGCAATAATGCTCCGTCTTGTCGACGCGCTCGCGCGCAGCGGGGACCGTGCCGCAGCTGGCGAAGCCCTCGTCGCCTTCATGCTGCGCTGGCCGGAAAATGTTCCGGCGTTGCGTGTCGCCGCAGCTTTCGTCGCCGAAAACGGCGAATGGCCCGCAACGCTGACCTATCTCGAAGCCGCTCAGGCCAGGCTTGGCGCAAATGACGCGCTGCTGATGGTGCAACTGGCCCGCGCCCATGTCGAACTGGGCAATCCAGCGGCGGCACTGCCATATGCCGCCCGTGCCTATCGTCTGCTTCCCGGCAATGCGTCTATCAGTGGCCTCTACGGTCTCGCACTCCACCGTAGCGGGCAAGGCGGAGACGATCCGCGCGAGCTGCTGGTCAAAGCGGTGCAACTGGCACCAGACGATTTATTGCTGCGAAACTGGCTGGGCGAAGTCGCGGGTTAAATCGCCACCCGGTCGATCAGGCTCTCAGGATCAATATCCAGCCGCCTGATCTGCTCGGCGACCGGCGGCCAGACCTGTTCGATGAACTCAGCACGCAGGCGCGTACGCAGGCGCAGCGCGGCCCCGGCAGCGACGAACATTCCGACCCCGCGTTTGACGACGATCAACCCTTCGTCCTGAAAACTCTGATAGGCCTTGGCTACAGTCAGCGGATTCGCGCCATGTTCAGCTGCTAGGGCGCGCACCGACGGCAACATGTCGCCATCCCCAAAATCTCCGTCGAGAATACCAGCAGCAATCACATCGCGCAGGCGCTGATAAACGGGCTTGGTATGATCTAGCATAGCGCCTTATGACACTAACACAGCCTGAAGTCAAATCGCAACAAGATTACAATATTAATCAGGATCAAGTTATTTTCCATCCCATATACGGCTGACCTGCGTCATATCCGGCCGAGCACGCTCCTCTAGGACCTTGTTTGGCGATCCGATGAAGAAGAACCCGGCGATTCTGTCGTCCGGTCCATCCGCCCCCAACGTCGCTGCAACCTCGCTGCTCTCTGCGGCCCAGCCGGTCAGCCAGTTCGCCACAAATCCATGCGCATGTGCCGCGTTGAGCAGCTGCATCGCCACTGCGCCTGTCGACAACTGCTGTTCCCACAGCGGAATCTTGCTTGCCGCCAACGGGGTTGAGAGCAGCGCGATCATCACTGGCGCGGCCCGTGGGAATGCCTCCATCGCCTCGATTTCCAGCCGACCTGCCTGCGGCCGCGTCCGCCGATATGCCGCGACCAGCATCGCGGCAAAATCACTGCGCTGCTCCGGCAATATCGTTACGAACCGCCATGGGCTGAGCTTGCCATGATCCGGCACTCGCGCAGCAATGGCGATAATATCCGCCAGCTGTGCTGCATCGGGTCCTGGCAGCGTCATATGGCGCGCCTTTCCGGAACGGCGGCTGCGCAGCAGGGTGAGCGGGGAGGTCGTATTGTTGAACATACTCCTTCTCCTAATGTCCGGCACGCGCTGCGACAATGTGCCTTCACAAGACATTTTATTGCGCTACGTTCGGCGACTTAGCTCGGACGGTTAATATTCCGCCGGATTTGCACAGGGTATCAGGAAAGGGTTCGCCGCATGGCTAGCGACGCTGCAACTATCGGCATGGGGGGCCTCTCCGACAGCGCCGACGACCGCGCATTTTTTGGCCATCCTAAGGGGTTGGCCGTGCTGTTCTTCACCGAAATGTGGGAGCGCTTCTCATTCTACGGCATGCGTGCCATGCTCACTCTTTATCTCATTCAGCACTTCATAATTGGCCCGCGTGAGGCGCAGGGAATTTACGCAGCTTATGGTTCTCTAGTCTATTTGATGCCGGTGATCGGCGGTCTGATCGCGGATCGTTATCTTGGGTCACGCAAAGCCGTCACCATCGGCGCGATCCTGCTTGTGCTCGGTCATTTCGGCATGGCTTTCGAGGGGTCCGGCTCCCGCCAATATATTTCGCTCGGCGGGGATAGGTATGAGATCGTCGCTGATGGACGCGGCGAAAACCGCCAACTTGATCTGGTGACGCCATCGGGCGAAAAAACCCGTGTTGAATTTTCCGGTGAGGCGATGACCATCGCCGATGGCGCGCGGTTCGGCCTGCCGACTTCAATCGCCGAGGGGAGTTATCAGGAAAGCGTGGTTCAGGAACCTTTTTACGTCCAGGTCCTCTATCTATCGCTTGCGCTGATTATCGTGGGCGTAGGCTTTCTCAAGGCGAATATTTCGACGATTGTCGGCGCGATCTACGCCAAAACCGACACCCGGCGCGATCAGGGTTTCACTATCTTCTACATGGGCATCAACTTGGGCTCGCTGCTCGCCACGGCGCTGTGCACATGGCTCGGCTTCACCTATGGCTGGCGTTATGGCTTCGGGCTTGCCGGTTTCGGAATGCTCGCTGGCCTTGCCACCTTCTTGTGGGGTCAGAAATATCTCTATGGCAAGGCAGAACCGCGCGATCCGATTGCCATCCAGCGCAAAATAGCCGGGCCGATCTCGATCGAAGCACTCATCTACATCCTGGGCCTGCTCGCTGTTATCCCGATGTGGCTGCTGATCGGTCAGCATGATCTGGTCACTACCACCCTGTCGATTGGCGCACCGCTCATCTTCCTCGCTATGTTCCTGTGGGTCGGATCGGCGCTTAAGGGGCATGAACGCTCACGCATGTTCGTCGCGCTCATACTGATCGTCTTCTCTGTGCTGTTCTGGACATTGTTCGAACAGGCCGGCAGCTCGCTGACGCTTTATGCTGATCAGAATACTGATCTCAGCGTATTCGGCCTGTTTTCGATCAATGCCGGACAGACGCAGCTTTTCAATCCGGGGCTGATCGTCCTGCTAGGTCCGGTATTCGCCGGGCTTTGGGCTTGGCTCGCGCGCCGGCGGCTTGAACCATCGACGGCGGCCAAATTCGGCCTCGGCATCGTCCAGGTTGGGCTCGGCTTCCTCATCCTGGTTGTCGGCATCACCCATTTCGTCGGTGGCGATTTCCGGGTGCCGTTGATATGGCTGTTCCTCGCTTATCTGCTACATACCACCGGTGAGCTTTGCTTGTCGCCGGTCGGACTTTCCATGATCACACGGTTGTCGGTTGCCCGTGTCGTTGGTCTCATGATGGGGGTTTGGTTCCTCAGCTCGGCATTGGCGCACACGCTAGCCGGTTTGATCGCTCAATCGACCTCATCGGATACCGTGGCTGGCATAGTCAAGGATCCAGAACTGCAATTGTCGAACTATGCTTCGGTGTTCCAAACCATCGGCTGGATAGGGGTAGGCATCGGCGTGGTGCTGATTTTGCTCTCGCCGTGGCTTACCCGCTGGATGCACCTCGAAACATTGAGGGATGAAGAGGTTACGGTTGCTGCGCCAACAGCAACGACCAGCAGTGTTTGAGAATGAAGGCGGCGGGGCTTAGGCGCCGCCGCCTTTCATCTGCTTGCAATCAGCTTAATTTCGCATTCCGGGGCTCTTTCCATGCAATTCGTCAAAACTCTCCTCGCCACTGCCGCCGTTGCCACCGCACTCGCCGCCTGCACCGCCAACAGCAGCAGCAGCAGTATCGCCGCCAACCGCCCGGCCGCGATAAATCTTGACCCCTACCCCAGCACCTACCGAGCCTATCCTGGTACCCCCACCGCGCTGGTCGGCGGAACAGTGTTGGATGGCGAAGGCGGACGGATCGAAAACGGCACAGTGTTGCTGCGAGATGGCAAGGTGGAGGCAATAGGCGGCGCGGACCTTGTCATTCCCGAAGGCTTCACTCGTATCGACGCCACCGGTAAATTCGTCACGCCAGGTATTATTGATATCCACAGCCACCTCGGCAATTATCCCAGCCCAGGTGTCGACGCAAATAGCGACGGCAATGAAGCGACCAGCCCGACCACGCCTGAGGTATGGACCGAACATAGCGTTTGGCCGCAGGATCCCGGCTTCACGCGTGCGCTCGCCAATGGCGGCATCACTGCATTGCAAATCCTCCCCGGCTCGGCCAATTTGATGGGCGGTCGGTCGGTCACGCTCAAGAATGTGCCTGGCCGCACGATGCAGTCGATGAAGTTCCCGGGTGCGCCATATGGCCTCAAAATGGCGTGCGGTGAAAATCCCAAACGCGTCTACGGCGGGCGCGGCCGCGCTCCGTCGACGCGGATGGGCAACCTTGCAGTCAATCGCCAGACCTGGGCGCAGGCCGCAGAATACCGGCGCAAGGCCGATGCCGGTGAGTCGCAACCGCGCAGCATCGCCATGGACACGTTGGCGGAAGTGTTGCGCGGCAATATCCTCGTCCACAACCATTGTTATCGCGCGGATGAGATGGCCATCGTCATCGATATGGCTAAGGAATTCGGCTACAAGGTGTCAACATTTCACCACGCCGTCGAAAGCTACAAGATCGCCGATCTGCTGCGTGAAAACGGTATATGTTCGGCGATGTGGGCCGACTGGTGGGGCTTCAAAATGGAAAGCTATGATGGCATTCCCGAAAATATCGCGCTGGTGCAGAACGCCGGCGCCTGCGCCATCGTCCATTCGGACGATGCCAATCAGATCCAGCGCCTGAATCAGGAAGCCGCCAAGGCCATGGCCAGCGGGCGCCGCGCAGGGATCGAAATTTCGGAAGCCACGGCAATGACCTGGCTGACCATCAATCCCGCGCGCGCGATGGGCATCGACACCCGCACCGGCAGCCTTCGTGCGGGCAAGATGGCTGATGTCGTCCTGTGGAACGGCAATCCGTTCAGCGTGTACACCCGCCCTGAACGCGTCTGGATCGATGGCGCGCTGATGTTCGACGCCTTCAATCCGCGATTACGACCCGTAACCGATTTCGAACTGGGCCAGCCAGGCGAAGGGGACGTGAAATGATCCGCTCAAAGCGCATCGGCAGGCTCGCACTGCTCGCCACCCTCACCTTCGCCACCCCCGCTTTGGCTCAGGACGTGGCTATCACCAACGCCCGCCTCATCATCGGTGATGGCAGCGCCCCGGTTGATGGCGGCACTGTCGTGGTGCGCAATGGCCGTGTCGTCGCGGCGGGTAGCGGCATTGCGGTTCCCGCCGGTATCGAAACCGTCGACGCAGCAGGCAAATATGTCACCCCAGGGCTGGTCGCCGGGTTCAGCCGTGTGGGCCTCGTCGAGATCGATGCGGTGGAGGGCAGCAACGATGCCTCTGCAGAAACCTCCATCTACAGTGCCGCGATCGACATTGCCCCGGCGCTCAATCCTCTCGGTAGCCCCGTTGCGGTCAACCGACTCGAAGGGGTCACTCGCGCGCTGGTTTATCCCGGCGACAGCAGCGGACTGTTCTCCGGGCGCGGCGCACTGGTCGATCTTGGCAGCGACCGCAATATGGTCAACCGTGCCGGCCTGTTTCAGTATGTCGAATTCGGCGAAGCGGGCGCAGAACATTCGGGCGGCAGCCGCGCGGCGACCTTTCTCCAGTTTCGCTCGCTGTTGGCGGAAGCCCGGGATTATGGCGCAAACCGCACCGCTTATGACGGCCGCAGCCGTGATTCCATCCTCAACCGCGCCGATGCGGAGGCGCTGCTACGCGTGCTGGATGGCCGCGACCGCCTGTTCATCAAAGTCGAACGCGCTTCGGACATTCTTGGTGTTATTAACCTCGCTCGGGAATTCCCCGGGATAAAGGCAGTGCTGGTCGGCGTTACCGAAGGGTGGACGGTCGCCGCCGATATTGCTGCGGCGCGCATTCCGGTCATTGCCTCAGCCTTATCCGATCTGCCCGACAGTTTCGAACAGCTCGCTGCAACGCAAAGCAATATTGGCCGCATGCGCGCTGCCGGCGTGCAGGTTGCGATCGGTCTCGTTGATGACAACGAAATTCACAAACTCGGCTATGCCCGTCAATATGCCGGCAATCTCGTCGCTCTGGGCCGCTTGCCGGGGGCAGGGGGATTGAGCTGGGATCAGGCGTTCGCCGCCATTGCGTCTGGACCGGCTATTGCCGCCGGGGTCGACGACATTATTGGCTCGCTGCGTGTCGGCCGGGTGGGGGATGTGGTGATCTGGGATGGCGATCCGCTCGAGGTGACTTCGGTTCCGGTCGCAGTCTATGTTGACGGTATCGCCCAGCCGATGACCAGCCGCCAGCGCCGCCTGCGCGATCGCTATCTGTCGCCAGTCGAAGGGGACTTGCCGAACAGCTACGATCGATAGACTAAGCCCCTTCCTTTCAGGGGAGGGGTAAGGGCGGGGAGTGTCGGACCAGCGCAGGATCAGATCCCGAGCACCACCACTCTCCGCAAGGGGGAGCAGATTCATGACTCCAATCGGAAATCTCGCACTGGCCTGTGCAACGCTGGTCGGCACGCATCTCGGTTTGTCGCACCCGCTGCGCAAGCCGCTGGTCAGGCTGTTCGGCGAAGCGCCGTTTCGCGGCATTTATTCGCTCGTCGCCGTCGCCTGCTTCATCTGGATCACGCTTGCATGGAGACAGGTGCCGTCCTCCACCCCCGCCTATCTCCCAGGCAACGGCGCGTGGATCGCCGCCACTGCCGCGATGTGGCTGGCTTCTGTCATGCTGGTTGGCTCGTTCAACGGCAATCCCGCGCTTCCCGCCCCCGGCGCGCTGCAGGCGGCGCTGCGCAAGCCGGTCGGCGCTTTTGCCATCACCCGGCACCCGATGATGTGGAGCTTCGCGATCTGGTCAATCGTCCATTTGCTGCTGTGGCCGACCCCTGAAAATCATGTCGTCTCGACGACCATCCTCGTCCTCGCTCTTGCCGGCTCCCTTGGTCAGGATGCGAAAAAGGCGCGGCTGATGGGCGATGCATGGCGCGGCTGGAGCAGGCGGACCGCGTTCATCCCCTTTGCCGGGCAAATCGGCGGCCGAATTGCATGGGGTGCGGCGTGGCCCGGCGGCGTTGCACTGATCGGCGGAACCGTCGTCTGGCTGTTGTTCACCTGGGTCCACTCGCCGCTCGGCAGCCGCATGGCGGCGGGTATCTGGCATTGGTTATAGCCCGCCGCTAGATACGCACCATTCGCATGCCCTGTTCGGCATAGCGCGGTCCCGCGGTTTTGCCCTTGGGTGAGGCTGCATCCAGCGCCTGCAACTCGCCTTCACTCAGCACCAGGTCGGCGGCAGCCATGCTGTCCTCCATGGTCGCCCGCTGCTTGGTCCCCGGGATCGGTACGATGTCGGGTCCCTGCGCCAGCAGCCACGCAAGCGCGATCTGCGCTGCGCTCACGCCGCGCGCGGCGGCCACGGATTCGACTGCCTCGACAATCGCAAAATTTGTCGAGAAATTGGCCTCGCTCCAGCGCGGATCGTTGCGCCGCCAGTCGTCCTGCGGCAAGTCGTCAAAACTTCGGATCTTGCCGGCCAGAAAGCCACGGCCCAGCGGCGAATAGGGCACGAATCCAATGCCTAGCTCGCGGCACGTGCTCAAGATATCGTCCTCGACATCCCGCTCCCATAGCGAATATTCGCTCTGCAACGCGGCCACCTGGTGCACCGCATTGGCCGCACGCAACCGCGCCGGCGCTGCTTCGGACAGGCCGATGTGCTTGATCTTGCCTTCGGCCACCAGGTTGGACAATGCCCCCATCGTCTCCTCGATCGGCACGGCGGGGTCCATCCGGTGCTGGTAGAACAGGTCGATGCAGTCGATCCCCAGTCGCGTCAGCGATCCCTCGACAGAGGCGCGCGCATTGTCCGCCGATCCGTCGACCCCGGTGATTCTGTTGCCATCGAACCGGAATCCGAATTTGCTGGCGATTACCAAACCATCGCGCTTGCCCTTTATCGCCTCCCCGACCAGCTGTTCGTTCTGGAACGGCCCGTAGATCTGCGCGGTGTCGAAAAACGTCACCCCCATATCAATGGCACGGTGGATGGTCAGGATCGCCTCATGAGGGTCGGCCTGCGCGCCATAAGTGATGTTGCCGCCCCGGATCATCGGCATACAGCCGATGCCCATCGCCGATACCTTCAGCCGGTCGCCCAATGATCTTATGTGCATGATGAGGTCCTTCTTGCAGTCCGGGAGGTTGACGCCACGACAGAATGTCCCCGGTTTAAACTGGCCCTCGATGGCTTGGCGACTGGCCGAATCGACATCCGACGTAAAAATCCACCTCACTGTGACCCTTGTCATGCCCTGCGCAATGAAAGGCTGCGATTGTCACGCGGATTCAACGAGTCGGGGCGGCGCGACTGCCCCTGTCCTTTCGCCAATACAGCAGGAGGTGTCTTGTGGCCGGCATACAGGATAATCGTTCAGCGCCAAAAATTGCGTCGGCGCGGCAGCGGCGCTCCCGCTGGCCTCAAGCGGTAGCAATAGCGCTGGTCGCCGTGGCCCTTGCCGTACCGGCGCTGTCCTCCGCGACCAGCAGATTGGAGCGGACACGGCTCGCCATTCCTGCCGACTTCCTCAACGACGAAACCCCGCCCGAATGCGCACGCGGTCTATGGTCAAACGATCCGCAGGCAATATTGGCCATCCAGCAGGGCGTTCTGCTCAGCTGCCGCCGAAAGGTCAAATCGGCCGATACTTTGCGGATGGACCGCGAACGGCAGATCGACAACTTTCGTCGCATTCTGATCGCCCAGCAACAACGGGTCAGCATTGATCCGGACTATCCCGATCGTGCAGCCGACATGGAACAGGTCGATAAACTGCTGGCTATCGCCGAATGCCGGGGTCGCATGTGGCAGGGATATGATGCCTATATGGATGGCTTTGTTGTAGAATATCGGCGGATGTCGAGCATCGTCAGAGTGCGGACCGGTAACCCTCTGCCCTCGGTTGTCCCCGTATGTCAGGATTAGCCGATGCATAGCGCGACTATCTCGGTTTTTCCGGCGCTGGAATTCTTCTGGCAGCTCGGCGTTCTTGGAGTCGGAATTGCGCTTTTTTTCGGCATAATACTGTTTCGTTTCTTCAAATACACATCGATCGCTACCAATATATTCGTGGCGACCTCATACTTCCTTTGTTACTCGACTTTCGGTGTTGCGCTTGGCTATTACATGTCGCTTGGTATCAAGGCAGACGGACTGTTGATGAACGGCAACGACCTGCTGACAGATTTAATGACCCCGTTCATTGCTCTGCTGACCGCCGGTGTCGCCTATTTCGCCAACAAGACCAGCGAAGGCGACTATTCTCCTGCCGTCCCGGCCGGTGTGATATGCTTCATGTTGGGCACGATGTTCTCCTACCAGGCGCTCAGACTAGATCTGGAAGCGCGCTACGACGAGAAGATTGAGGCAGCAGAGGATGAGATCGAAGCCGCAGCGAAAAGCGGGTCCAACGACGAAGCGCGACCGCAGGACACACCTTCGACTGACGGTGTCGAGGGGCAAAATACGGGCCGCTAAGGTCAGCGCAAGAGTGCAAAGCCAAACGGATCGTAAACGAAGATTGGCTTTATGAGATGGCCGTCTCGGGGCTGGCGACCGCACTGATGTCGTTGAACCGAGCGACGCCTGTCGTTACCGCGACATCCATTGTCACATTGCCGACGGTGCGGACGATGTCGGGCAATGTCTCGACCGCAAGCAACAGCAGCAGCGGCTCGATCGGCACACCCATCGCAATACAGATCGGCGCGATCGAGGAAATGAAGCTGATCGATCCGGGCAGACTGACAGCGCCCAACGTCGTCGTCGCCGCTACTGCCACGCCGATGGCCAGAGTTGTGGGCGTGAGTTCCACACCCGTCAGATGGGCGACATAGATTACGACCGCGAGGTTCATCGCCGGACCCGTCGAGCGGAACAATGCTACCGCCAGTGGCAGCGTCACGTTCGATGTCGTATCTCGCACGCCAAGCATCTTTGCCCCGCGCAACATTGCAGGCAGCGAAGCTAGGCTACTTTGCGTCGAGATGGCCACAGCTTGCGCGGGCAACACCCCGCGGACAAAATCGACCAGCCGCCGCCGCCCGCCGATCACTGCAATCGGATAACCCGCCGCCCAGACCACAACGCCAACCGAGGAAACGATCAGGATATAGTGAAGGAACACGCCGATCGCGCCTACGCCGGTTCGCGCCGCGACGACAAAGCCCAGCGCCGCAACCCCGATCGGGGCGAGTGCCAGAACCCAGCCGATGATCACCAGCATCGCATCGCCAATAGCGGTGAACAACGCTGTCAGCTGGTCGCGTGCCGCAGGCTGCAACCGGGTGATGGCAAGCGCGAAGATGACCGTGAAGATGATGAGTGGCAGGATTGCGTCATTGGCGGCGGCGTTGATCGGGTTGGTCGGGACCATCGCCTTGATGAATTCGGAGAACGGCGGCACCGGTCCGACCGCTTCTGCACCCCCGCCTTTGACGAACATCGTCGCGCCGTCGACCGCATCGATGGGAAACATCTGGAGCAGGGCGGGCGTCAGGAACGCCGACATGATCGCGCCGCCCCACAGCATCGCGAAGAAAAACCCGATCGACCAGCCCGCTATCCGCCCCGCTTTGGCCGCCGCCACAGATGTCACGATCCCCGTGATCAGCAACGACACCACCAGCGGCACGATGGTCATTTGTAACGCGCGCAGCCACAGCGCACCAATCGGGTCGAGCCAGCCGGTCACCGCATCGACGCTGCCCGGCGATAGCCATGCCAGTAGCAACCCCCCGCCAAGCCCGCCGACCAGCCCGATCAATATCGCAAACGGCGACAGGCGCATGCTGGCCAGTGGATTGCTGGAAACGGATGGCGCTGCGGTCGATGTGTCGGTCATAGGCCGCAGGAATGCCCGCAAGCACGGGGCAGGGCAAGCGCGCTCTTTACACACCACTCGCCGCGCCGCACCTTGTCGGCATGAAGGGGGCAGGGGAGCGCGCCATGACAGATCGACCCGCAACATTCGGCGCAGCATTGGCGGCCTGGGCGCGGGAAACGCCGCACCAGCCGGCTACCACTTTCGAAGGGGCGACGCAGAATTTTGCCACGCTTGATGCCCGCGCCAACAGGATCGCCCGCGCGCTCACCGCGTCGGGCCTGAGCATGGGCCACCGAATCCCCTATCTCGCAAACAACCGCGACCGGGTCGTCGAGCTAAGCTGCGGTGCCGCGCGCAGCGGCGTGGTGCTGGTGCCGATCATCTGGCGACTGTCGGCCGAGGAAATCGCTTATGTGCTTGGCGACAGCGGGGCCAAGCTGCTGTTCGTGGGCGATGCATTGGAGGCGTGCGCGACTGACGCGTTGGCGAGGGCGGGCATGGACATCCCGGTCATCGCCATGGACTGTTCCGCGCCGCCCGCCGATTGGCCCGACTTCGCCGCATGGCGCGACGCCCAAATGTCGACCGACCCCGGCATTGCGGTCACCGCCGCCGATCCCGTCATCCAGCTCTACACATCTGGCACCACCGGCAAGCCCAAGGGCGCAGTGTTGAGCCACGCCAACGGAACTGTGCTGCGCGGTCATATGGAGGATGGCGGCCTCGGCTGGCTGCTCGCTGCGCCTGGCGAAAGCGTGCTCCACGCCATGCCCTTTGCCCATATCGCGGGCATCGGCACAGTGCTCGGCGCGGTCTATTCGGGGCAGGAGCTGGTCATCACCCGCGAATTCGATCCCGGCGCGACGCTCGACATCATCCAGCACTATCGCCTCGGTCGCCTGTTCCTGGTTCCCGCCGCGCTCGCCATCCTGCTGGCCCATCCCAAGGCGGCGACTACCGACTTCTCGTCGATCAAGACCTTTTCCTACGGCGCCAGCCCGATCCCGTTCGACCTGCTCCAGCGCGGCGTCGATGTCCTCAAATGCGACTTTGCGCAAATGTATGGCATGACCGAAACTTGGGGCACGGTCGTCATGCTTCCGCCCGAAGACCACACCCCCGACCGCGCCCACAAGATGAGCGCGGCAGGTAAGGCGCTGCCCGGTGTCGAACTCGCCATCCTCGACGAGGACGGCAACCGCCTCCCACCCGACAGCGTCGGCGAACTGGCGATAAAATCGCCGACCAACATGATCGGATACTGGAACAAGCCCGAGGAGACGGCCAAGACCCTCACTGCCGATGGCTGGCTGCGCACCGGCGATGTCGGAGTGATCGACGCCGACGGCTATCTGTTCCTCAAGGATCGGATCAAGGACATGATCATCACCGGGGGCGAGAATGTCTATCCGGCGGAGGTCGAGAGCGCGATCTATGGCCATCCCCATGTCGCCGATGTCGCAGTGATCGGCGTCCCCGACGATCGCTGGGGTGAAGCGGTCAAGGCGATCATCGTCGCCGCCCCCGGCACCACCCCCGATGCCGCCGCCATCATCGCCTGGACCCGCGACAAGATCGCCGCGTTCAAATGCCCCAAGAGCATCGACATCATCGACGCGCTCCCCCGCAACCCCTCAGGCAAAATCCTCCGCCGCACCCTGCGCGAACCCTATTGGGCCGGACGAGAAAGGGGCGTGAACTAGAACCTCCCCGTAACGGGGAGGGGGACCATCCGCAGGATGGTGGAGGGGTGCCACGCAATTTTATGTCGCCCCCTTGGGTTGCCCCAATCTCTCCGCTATCACCCGCCCTCAGGGAGATAGACACGTGACAATGATGCTCGATTTCGCACTCGGCGACACCGCCGACATGATCCGCGACACTACCCGGCGCTTTGCGACCGACAAGATCGCGCCGCTCGCCGCGCGCGTCGATGCCGACGACTGGTTCCCGCGCGATGAGCTGTGGACCGCAATGGGCGACCTTGGCCTCCACGGCATCACCGTCGAGGAAGAGTGGGGCGGCCTTGGCCTCGGCTATCTCGACCATGTCGTCGCGGTTGAGGAAGTCAGCCGCGCCTCGGCCAGCATCGGCCTCAGCTATGGCGCGCACTCGAACCTGTGCATCAACCAGATCCGCCGCTGGGGCAATGACCAACAGCGCGCGAAATATCTGCCCAAACTCGTGTCGGGCGACAATGTCGGCAGCCTCGCCATGTCCGAAGCGGGCGCTGGTTCCGACGTCGTCTCGATGAAACTCAAGGCCGACGCGGTGCAGGGCGGCTATGTCCTCAACGGCACCAAATATTGGATCACCAACGCGCCTTTTGCCGACACGCTCGTCGTCTATGCCAAATCCGCCCCCGAAGCCGGATCGCGCGGCATCACCGCCTTCCTCATCGAAAAGGATATGCCGGGCTTCTCCATCGGCCAGAAAATGGACAAGATGGGAATGCGCGGCTCGCCCACGGCCGAGCTGGTGTTCAACGATTGCGAAGTGCCCGAGGAGAATATCATGGGCCCGCTGCATGGCGGCGTCGGGGTGCTGATGTCCGGTCTCGATTATGAACGCGTCGTCCTCGCTGGGCTGCAGCTGGGCATTATGCAGGCCTGTCTCGACACCGTCATCCCCTATATCCGGGATCGCAAGCAGTTCGGCAAACCGATCGGCACTTTTCAGCTGATGCAGGCCAAGGTTGCGGACATGGTGGTCGCCCTCAATTCAGCTCGCGCCTATGTCTATGCGGTGGCAAAGGCCTGCGATGCCGGGAAGACGACCCGTCACGATGCGGCCGGCGCGATCCTCCTGGCATCGGAAAGCGCGGTCAAGGTTGCCAACCAGGCCGTCCAGGCGCTGGGTGGCGCCGGTTACACAAAGGATTGGCCGGTCGAACGCTATTACCGTGATGCAAAGCTGCTGGATATCGGTGCCGGCACCAACGAGATCCGCCGGATGCTGATCGGGCGCGAAGTGATCGGTGCTGGCGCGTGAACAAACTGCTGGCGGCGTGGTTATGCGCGCGGGTATGTTCCCCACCGAGGACAGACGATGAACGGACCGCTGGAATGGGTGGCTGCTATCGGCACCATCATCGCCGCTGCGATGGTCGCGGCCGATCTCGGGCGGCGGGTGACCGGTTTCGGTTTTCTGTTGTTTTGTGTCGTCGCCAGCCTCTGGGTCTATTCGGGGCTGAGCTCGCCCGACGGTATGCCGATCGCCATCCAGAATGGTCTCTTGCTGCTGGTCAACCTGTACGGCGTCTGGCAGTTTCTGCTCAGTCGGACCAAGAAGGCCGAAATCGACAAGGCCGACGAACTGGCCGAGGAAGCCAAGCAGGATGTCGCCCAGCAGCAAGCGACACCGGCAAAAGCCTAAGATCGCATGATGCTTGCGCGGTGTGCCGATGAGCGCGCCGGTCCTCGCGACTGCCGTCGATATCGGCAGTCCAGCATTTCGCGACAACGCCGCGCACAACCGTGCGCTGCGAGATGAGCTGTGGGCCAAGGTCGCCCAAGCGGCACTGGGCGGCACGGAGAAATCGCGCGAGCGGCACGTCGCCCGCGGCAAGTTGTTGCCGCGCGAGCGGGTGGAACGCCTGCTCGATCCCGGTTCGCCGTTTCTCGAAATCGGGCAGCTTGCGGCCAATGAGATGTACGAAGGGGACGTCCATGGCGCGAGCCTGATCTGCGGCATCGGCCGCGTATCGGGCCGCCAGTGCATGATCGTCTGCAACGATGCGACGGTGAAGGGCGGCACTTACTATCCGCTGACGGTGAAAAAGCATCTGCGCGCGCAGGAGATCGCGCTCGAAAACCGTCTGCCGTGCATCTATCTCGTCGACAGCGGCGGAGCGAACCTGCCTTTTCAGGCCGATGTCTTTCCCGACCGCGACCATTTCGGCCGGATATTCTTCAACCAGGCCACCATGTCGGCGCGCGGCATTCCCCAGATCGCCTGCGTCATGGGCAGCTGCACGGCGGGCGGCGCCTATGTGCCCGCGATGTCCGATGAGAGCGTGATCGTCCGCAATCAGGGCACGATTTTTCTTGCCGGCCCGCCACTGGTCAAGGCCGCGACGGGGGAAGAGATCAGTGCCGAAGACCTGGGCGGCGGAGACCTGCACGGTCGCAGATCGGGCGTGGTCGATCATGTCGCGGAAAACGACGAGCATGCGCTGACCATTGTGAGAGATATCGTTTCGCACCTGGGACCGGTCCACAGGTCCGAACTCGATGTAAAGGAACCCCGCCTCCCCAAATATGACGCGGAAGACCTCTACGGCATCATACCCCGGGACGTCCGCGCACCTTATGACGTGCACGAAGTCATCGCGCGGCTCGTCGACGCGTCCGAGTTTCACGAATTCAAGGCGCTGTACGGCAGCACGCTGGTCTGCGGCTTTGCGCATGTCTGGGGCATCCCCGTCGCGATCCTCGCCAACAACGGCGTGCTGTTTAGCGAAAGCGCATTGAAGGGCGCGCACTTCATCCAGCTGGCGCAGCAGCGCGGGGTGCCGTTGCTGTTCCTCCAGAACATCAGCGGCTTCATGGTCGGCGGGAAGTATGAGGCGGAGGGGATCGCCAAGCACGGTGCGAAACTCGTGACGGCAGTCGCAACCGCAAGCGTGCCCAAGATCACCGTGCTGATCGGCGGCAGCTTCGGCGCGGGCAATTACGGCATGTGCGGGCGGGCCTATAGCCCACGCTTCCTGTTTACCTGGCCCAACGCGCGGATCAGCGTGATGGGCGGCGAGCAGGCGGCGAGCGTGCTGGCGACGGTCCACCGCGATGCGGAAAAATGGACGCCGGAGGAAGCCGAAGCCTTCAAGGCCCCAATCCGCCAGAAATATGAGGATGAGGGCAACCCATACTACGCGACAGCGCGGCTTTGGGACGACGGGATCATCGATCCGGCGCAAACGAGGGATGTGCTGGGGCTGGCGTTGGCGGCGACGTTGAACGCACCCAATGAGGAGGCGCCCCGGTTCGGGGTGTTCCGGATGTGATTACCTCCCTCCTCATCGCCAATCGTGGCGAAATTGCCTGCCGGATCATCCGCACCGCGCGCGCGATGGGCATTCGCACCGTTGCGGTCTATTCGGATGCCGATGCCAAGGCGCTGCATGTGCGCTCAGCCGATGAGGCGGTGCATATTGGGGCGTCTCCGGCGCGCGAGAGCTATCTGGTGGGGGCGAAGATCATCGCCGCCGCGCTCGCCACCGGGGCGGAGGCGATCCATCCGGGCTATGGCTTCCTGTCGGAGAATGCCGAGTTCGCGCAGGCGGTGATCGACGCTGGGCTGATCTGGGTCGGGCCGCGGCCGGCCAGTATTACCGCGATGGGACTGAAGGATGCGGCCAAGACGCTGATGGCGGCGGCGGGGGTGCCAGTTACTCCGGGCTATATGGGCGCGAACCAGGACGTGGCGTTCCTGAGCGAGCGCGCCGCCGAGATCGGCTATCCCGTGCTGATCAAGGCGGTTGCGGGGGGCGGCGGCAAGGGGATGCGCAAGGTGGAGGCCGCGGCCGACTTCGCTGATGCACTCGCCTCTTGCCAGCGCGAGGCCGCCGCTTCGTTCGGCAACGCGCATGTCCTGATCGAGAAATATATTCAGCGCCCGCGCCATATCGAGGTGCAGGTGTTCGGCGACACCCACGGCAACATCGTCCATCTGTTCGAACGCGACTGCTCGCTGCAACGCCGCCACCAGAAGGTGATCGAGGAAGCCCCCGCGCCGGGCATGGACGCGGCAACGCGCGCCCAGCTGTGCGACACCGCCGTTCGCGCGGCGAAGGCGGTTGACTATGTCGGCGCGGGCACGATCGAGTTCATCGCCGATGCGTCAGAAGGCCTGCGCGCCGACCGGATATGGTTCATGGAAATGAACACGCGGCTGCAGGTCGAACATCCCGTGACCGAGGAAATCACAGGCGTCGATCTGGTCGAATGGCAACTCCGCGTGGCGAGCGGTGAGGCATTGCCGCTGCGGCAGGATGAGCTGAGCATCGACGGCTGGGCGATGGAAGCGCGGCTGTATGCGGAGGATCCGGCGAAGGGGTTTTTGCCGACTTCGGGCGCGCTTCACCATCTGCCGTTTGATATCAATTTGCGAGTGGATACAGGCTACAAATGGCAAGAGATTCCTCCCTTTTATGATCCCATGGTTGCAAAGCTCATTGCAGCCGGACGCACTCGGGAGCGAGCAATCGACAGTTTGGCTCATGAGTTGGAGCGCAGCGTCATTGGTCCAATAACCACAAATGCGCAGTTCCTGCTGAAAGCGCTGCGCCATCGAGAATTTCGAGCGGGCGCGGGGGACACAGGTTTCATCGAACGTCACTTGGACGAGTTGACCACATCCGAAAGTTTGGGCGCTGACGGCCTTGACTACGCTGCCGACTATTTTGTCGGGCTCAGGTTTGAGTTTGATCATGAATTTGGTTCAAGTAATGTGTGGGACTTAGCACGCGGCTTTCGCGCCAATGCTCCTGCCTGCACGACAGTCAGTCTATCGGTCGATGGAGAACGAAAAGAGGCAAGCTATAACACCACTTTTCACAACGAAAGAACCGCTAACCTGCTTGCCTATTTCGACGGTGATACAGTTTGGGTGAATCAAGATGGGCGGACCCATCAGGTTACGTTGCATGAATCGAGAGGAACCGGAGCGGGCCACGCCCACGACGGCGATGTCCTCTCCCCCATGCCGGGTCGCATTATCGCCGTCGATGTCGTTGTGGGTCAGACCGTCACCAAGGGGCAGAAGCTCCTAACGCTCGAAGCGATGAAGATGGAGCATAGCCTGACCGCGCCGTTCGATGGGGTGGTGGCGGAGCTGAATGCCAGCGTTGGCACGCAGGTGCAGGTCGAGGCGGTGCTGGCCCGGGTCGAGGCGGCGGGCGAGTGATCAAGCGGTTGGTCATCCTGGCTTTGCTGGTTGCGGCGATCGCCGGCTTTTTCATGGTCGGGCTGGGCGACTATCTCAGCCTCGATGCGCTGAAGGCGAGCAAGGCCGAGATCGATGGCTATTATGCCTTGCATCCGGTGATCCTGATCGCGGTGTTCTTTGTCCTGTATGTCGCGGTGACCGCAGCGTCCCTGCCGGGGGCGGCGATCATGACGCTGGCGGCTGGCGCGATATTCGGGCTGGTGACCGGGACGGTCATCGTCTCCTTTGCATCGACCATCGGTGCGACGCTGGCGTTTCTGGCCAGCCGCAATGTGCTGGGCGAGTGGGTGCAGGCGCGGTTCGGCGACCGGCTGACGGCGTTCAACGAGGGCGTGGCGCGGGACGGGGCATACTATCTGTTTTCGCTGAGGCTGGTGCCGCTGTTCCCGTTCTTTGTGGTCAATCTGTTGATGGGGCTGACCCCCATTCGCACCTGGACCTATATGTGGGTCAGTCAGCTGGGCATGCTGCTCGGCACCATCGTGTTCGTCAATGCGGGCACGCAATTGGCGCAGATCGACAGCCTGGCGGGGATCGCGTCGCCGATGCTGCTCGGCTCGTTCTTCGCACTGGCCGCGCTGCCGTGGCTGGGCAAGGGCGTGATGGCGCTGATTGCCCGGCGGCGGGCGGCCTGAGCGACAGCGAGGCGGAGAGGACGGATGTTCGATGCCAGACTGCGCCCGCTGATCGACCCGCCGCTCAATGCAGCGGGCAGGGCGCTGGCGCGGGCCGGGGTGAGCGCCGACGCGATGACGCTGGCCGGAGCGGCGGTCGGCATCGGTGCAGGCATCGCCATCGCGCACCAGGCATGGTGGCTGGGCCTTGCGCTGATTGCCCTCAACCGGATGGCCGACGGGCTCGACGGAGCGATTGCGCGGGCGGGCGGGGGAAGCGATTTTGGCGGTTACCTCGATATCGTCTGCGATTTTGCCTTCTACGTCGCGGTGCCGCTGGGGTTCGGCTTGGCCGATCCCGCCAATCTGGTGGCGGCGCTGGTGCTGGTCGCCAGCTTTACGCTGACCGGTGTCAGCTTTCTGGCCTTTGCCGTCCACGCCGCCAAGCGGGGCGAGACGACGGCGGCGCATGGCACCAAGAGTTTTTTCTATTCGACAGGGCTGGCCGAAGGCGCCGAGACGATCGCCATATTCGTTGCAGCCTGCCTGTTTCCGGGCTGGTTCGTTGCGATTGCGCTGGGCTATTCCATGCTGTGCCTGGCGACCGTGGTTCAGCGCAGCCTGATGGCGGCGCGGGCGTTCGGCAGGACGGAAGTCCCCTAAGTCCACGGCAAAATCGCCGCTAAAGCGACAAAATATACGCATGCGGGGGTATCGAGTGTCTCCTTTGTCGCTTTACGCGCCGCGCCGCGATGATGCGCGGGCGCGCGACGGCCGGGCCATGGAAAAGGCAGGGAGGCGCTGCGGGTCATATCGCGGAACATAACAGGATCAAGCCCTGTAGGACAGCGGTATCGCCAGTCGCGCGCGCGGCCCGGAACGGTGAGCCTGACGCGCGTCGAGTCTGATTACCGTGGCAAGTGCTGCCACCACTGGCGAAGCAGAGCGTGGCCAAGGCCCGACGGTTACGCAGGGCCTTCCCGCCCCGGTTTTACCCGGATGGAACCGACCCTTAGAACAGGCCGGGGACTTCGCGCTGGGCGGGGGTGGGGTTGTCGGGCATCAGCAATTGCTGCGCCGTGCCGCCCGGTGTGCCGGTGCGGTCGGCCGACGAGGTGCGGCTGTCGACGGCCGAGATTGCGGTGCAGCTGCGCCCGGCAAGGAAGTCGATCGCGGTTTTGACCGATGCCTCACGCGGATCGCCGAGCGGAAAGGCGACATCGTCGGCTGCGCGGCAGCTGTTCGGGACCTTCGAGGCCAGGCCGTTGTAATAATCGCTCTGCCCCACCGAATTGCCGGTGGCAAAGGCCACCACCCGGATGCGGTCGTCGCAGGCGGCGCGATCGATGGCGATCTGCCCCACCGGCTTGCCGAATGTATTGGCCCCGATGAGAGCCATATTATTGCCGAGATAGGGGATCGACGAATTGATGATCAGTTCGCTGGCCGATGCACTGCCGCGCGTGCCGATGAAGGCGATCTTTACCGGAGCGACCGAATTGGGGCCGGGGTTGAAGAAGCGCGTGTCGTCGTTCGCCGATTTCGAGCTGCGGAACGTGGTGCGCGACCACACCTGGTTGGTGGTGCGGTTGCGGCCGAGCAGATCGCCGATCAGTTCGGCGGTCGAGACGAGACCCCCGCCATTATAGCGCACGTCGATGATAAATTCGGTCACCCCGGCGTTGCGAAAATTCAGAAAAGCATCGCGTAAAGGTTGATCGGCCGAGGAAATGAATGTTCGGAGGTTCAAATAGCCGATTTGTTTGGCGCCATCGGTGATGATTTTTGCGCCATAGCGGTTCGACACCGGCGTCAGATTGAAATCGGCCTTGGTGATGGTGACGGTGCGGGCGCCCGACGGGCCGGTCACGCGCAACGTGCGGGTGACGCCCGCCGTGCTGGGCCCCAGCGCCGCCGTGACGCCGCTCGTCCCCTCTGCTGCGATAATGTCGGTGACGGTGCGCAATGTCGATGCGGTGTCGCCGATCGCGGTGATTTCATCGCCCCGGTCGATCCCGGCGGTGAGCGCAGGCGCGCCTTCGAACGCTTCGGCAATGAACGCGCGGCGTGCCATCGTGTCATAGGCAAAGCGCACCCCGAAACCTGCGCTCGACCCGCTGGAGAAGAACGCGTTTTCCTCGGCTATCGAGGTGATGTAGGTGAAGAAGCGATCCTTGCCCAAGGCGCGCGCCGGTGCGACCAGCGCGTCGATATAATCGTCGACCGTCGAAAAGCTGGCCGGGTTCGCGCTGGTGGCGAGATCGGTCGGGAAAAGATACCATTCCTGCAAGGTCGCCAGGGCAAATGCCTGACGCTGGGCGAGGCCGCAGGTTCCGGTCGGCGTCGGCGTCGGCGTCGGCGTCGGCAGCACCACGGTTCCCCCGCCGCCCGAGCTTCCGCCGCTGCCGCCGCCGCCACAGGCAGACAGCAGCATGGCGGCAATGACGAGAACGGAGGTCGCGGTACGCATCACGGGGGTCACCTGAAACTGGACAGCGACACCGGTCAGCGCCGCATTTACCGGCTGGTGCTAACCCAAGTCGCCGCGGAGGAAAAGCATTTGGTCGAGGCGGCATGTTTCCCGCCATCATGCTGAACCTGCGATGACCGGATGTCTGTGACCGAGCGCATCAAGCCCGAAGAGGGGCCGAGCGTCGCGCACAGGCGGTTGTTGCAATCACGGGGGGCAGGCAGCGCGGCTATTCGCTGCGCAGTGCCTCGATCGGCGACAGGCGCGAGGCGCGCACTGCCGGATAGCCGCCGAACAGGATGCCGATCAGGCCGGAGAAAAAGATCGCGAACAGCGCGGTGCCGATGCCGATGGGGGCGGGAAAATCGGCGAAATTTTCGAACGCGCGGGCCGCAGCCATGGCGAGGCCGAGGCCAAGCGTGCCGCCGATCATGCACAGCACCGCCGCTTCGACGAGAAACTGGTTGCGGATATCGGCGCGCCGCGCCCCCAGCGCCATCCTGAGGCCGATTTCCCGGGTCCGTTCGGTCACCGAGACGAGCATGATGTTCATGATGCCGATGCCGCCGACCAGCAGCGATATCGACGCGATGGCGACCAATATGCCTTGCAGCACACCGGTAATTTCGCCGGTTTCCTGTGAAAATTCCTCGGTCGTGCGCACCGTGAAGGGACTGACGTCTCCCTCTGCGACGCGATAGCGGGCGCGCAGCGTGCGGATGATCGCGCGTTTGCCTTCGCCGACATCTGCGCCTTCGGCAAAGCCGACGAACAGGACATGCAGATCGTCAGGGCCGGGCAACTGGATCCCCTCGAACCGCTGGCGGGCGGTGGACAGCGGCACCAGCGCGAGATCGTCATTATCCGAACCGAAGCTCGACCCCTTGCTTTCGAGCACGCCAACCACCGTGAACGGTGCGCGGTTGACCCGCACCGTCTGCCCCAGCGGATCAGACCCGCCGAACAATTTGTCGACCACGCTGGGCCCCAGCACGATGACCCGGGCGCCAGTGCGGACATCGCCTTCGGTGATGAAGCGGCCATATTCGGCGGTGATGTTCGAGACGGTGGCATAGCCCGGATCGACGCCGATGGCCGTGGTCGAGGCGTTGCGCCCGGCGGCGACCATCTGGATGGTGGCGCGCAATTGCGGGGCGACCGCCGTCACCCCGGGCACCTGACGGCCGATCAGCGTCGCATCGCGCACGGTCAACCGGCCGCGATCGCGGGTGGTGCGCGGGCCGCCTTCGCTACCCTCTGGCTGAGGGAAGATCAGCGCCATGTTGGAACCGAGCGAGCTGATGGAATCGGCGACCGAAACCTTTGCCCCTTCACCCACCGCGACCGCGAGGATGACCGCGAACACACCGATCATCACCCCCAATGTGGTGAGGATCGAGCGCATCAAATTGGTCCTGAGCGCAACAAAAGCGGTGGCGATGTTGATGCCCCAGTTGGCGAACAGGCGCGCAAACGCCCGGTTCATGCCGGCTGGGCCGTTGCAGGACGGGTGCGGTGGCGATTGGGGGTCGCGCGATCTTCGATGACATGGCCGTCACGGAACAGGATCTGCCGTGCCGCATAATCGGCGATGTCATGTTCGTGGGTGACGAGGATGACGGTGATGCCATCATCGTTGAGCGCCTGGAAAATGCCCATGATGTCCTGCGACGTCTGGGTATCGAGCGCGCCGGTGGGTTCGTCGGCCAGCAGCATCAGCGGCCGGGTGACCAGCGCCCGGGCGATGGCGACCCGCTGTTGCTGCCCGCCGGACAGCTTGGCCGGGCTGTGATCGAGCCGGTTGCCGAGATCCATTGCTTCGAGCGTTTGCTGTGCGCGGGCCAGCCGTTCGGCGCGGCCGATGCCGCCGTAGATCAGCGGCACGGCAACATTGTCGAGCGCGCTGGTGCGCGGCAGCAGGTTGAACTGCTGGAAGACAAAGCCGATCTTGCGGTTGCGCACCGCGGCAAGCTCGTCCGAACTCATCCCGCTGGTGGCGATGCCATCGAGCAGCAGCTGGCCCGAGGTCGGCGTATCGAGGCAGCCGACCATGTTCATGAAGGTCGATTTGCCGGAGCCGCTGGCACCCATGATCGCGACAAATTCGCCGCGCGCGATCGACAGCGAGACACCCGCCAGCGCGTGGACCGTCTCGCCGCCGACGACATAATCCTTGACGATATCGCGCGTCTCGATGAGCGGGTGCTGTGCCATCACGCGCTAGCCGCCACTGCTGTTTTCTTCGCCATCATCGTCGGCTGCGTCGGGTCGCGGTTCGAGCGAGCGGCTGCGCACCAGCACCCGTTCCCCCGCCCGCAGGCCGGACAGGATTTCGACATAATCTTCGCCCTGCAGGCCGACGCGGACCTTGCGCGCGGCGGGGTGATAGGCGTCATCGGAAGCAACATAGACGGTCATCGGCGCGCTCGGGCCGGATGGTCCGGCAGCGGGGCTGGCGGCAGCGGGGGCGTCAGTGGCGGGGGCGTTGGCAGCGGGGGCGGCGTCCTTTGGCCGATCTCCGGCGCGCGGGCGGAAGCGCAGCGCCTGTGTGGCGAGGCGCAGGACATTGGGCCGGGTGCCGGTGATAATCTCGACATTGGCGGTCATGCCGGGGAGCAGGCGGCCGTCGGCATTGTCGACCTCCAATATGGTGAGGTAGCTGACGACATTCTGGGTTTCGGTCGGCCCTTTGCGGATCTGCGTGACATTGGCGGGGAAGCGCTGGCCGGGATAGGCATCGACCGTGAAGAACACCCGCTGACCTTCGCGGACGAGGCCGATGTCGGCTTCGTCGACCGATGCTTCGACCTGCATGCGGCGGGTATCGGCGGCGATTTCGAACAGGCTGGGCGTCTGGAAACTGGCCGCGACGGTGGTGCCGGGTTCGACCAGGCGATTGATGACGACGCCGCTGGCAGGGGCAAGGATGACCGTGCGGGTCAGATCGAGCTGGGCGTTGGTCAGTTCGGCGGTGCTTTGCTGGATTTGCGCGCGGGCGCTGGCGATCTGGCCGCTGGCGGTGGCGACCCCGGCGCGGGCGGCGGCGAGCTGATTGATGGTGGCGTCGCGTGCCGCCTCCGACACGAAGCCGCGGCTGACGAGCTGCTGGCTGCGTGCGTCATTGCGCTGCTGGATGGCGACTTCCGCTTGCGCCCGGGTCATTGCTGCATTGGCCTGCGACAGCGCGGCCCGGCCCAGCGCGACCTGCGCCTGCGCCTGCTGGACGCGGGCGCGAAAGCGGGTGGGATCGATGACGGCAAGCACTTGCCCGGCGCTGACCTGGCTGTTGAAATCGACGTTGACCCGGGTGATCTGCCCCGACACCTCGGCGCCGACCTTGATCGTTTTGCGCGCGCGCAGCCTGCCGCTGGCCGTCACCTTGGACACCACTTCGCCACGCGCCACGGTTTCGGTGACATAGGCATAGGTCGGCTTGCTCGGCACCAGCACGGCATAAAGCACCAGCGCCAGAACCAGCGCGATCAGTCCGGACCAGACCGGGTGCCGCCGCATCCACGCAATCAATCGCTGCACCCTGACCATTCCGACCCCGCTGGTGTATCACTCCACTAAATCACTTGTGCGATATTGTGCCGGGCCGGTCACGCGCAAGTCGCAGCATCGCGCGCGCGCGACGGCCGTGCCGGATCACGCTATCGCAAAGTCTGGAAATAATGGTGCCCGGGGGCGGATTTGAACCACCGACACGCGGATTTTCAATCCGCTGCTCTACCCCTGAGCTACCCGGGCCACCGGCGCAGGACAGCGTGCCCCGGCGTTGGAAGCAGCGCCTATAGGCAAGCGGTGGGCGGCATGTCCAGCCCCTAATCGCCTGCACCACGCCTGTGACGTCGCCTGCACCCTGGCCGTGCGCGGCTATCCGGCATCGGGATCGTCGCCTTCATCGGACGCCGGGGCGACGGGGATGCGATAGGTTTCGTCGAACCAGCCGATCAGGTCGCGGTCGCGGCAGCCGCGCGAGCAAAAGGGGCGATAGACGATCACCGACGGCTGTTGGCACGCTGGGCAGGGGCGCGGCGTGAAGGGCCGGGGCGGGGTGGCGGAATCAGACGACATCGACCGCCGCCATCGCCCGGCCAGGCTCACTGCGCAAGAGCGGTTGGCGCGCGCTGGACCGCCACAGCGCATCGATCATCCGTGGGCGCGCATCCAGCCATGCCGCGACGGCGGGGTTCAGCACCAGGGTGATCGGCCCGCTGCCGCCTGTCCGCCCGGCGCGGCGCAGCGCTGCGAGTGCGGCGCTTTCGACGGGCGCATGGTGCATCCGTTCGGCGATCGATTGCCCGACCCGGCGGCGGATGATCTGGAGCAGGCCATAGCCGTTGATCGCGGTGCGTTCGAACGGTGGCGGCAGCGCGGCATCGAACGCCTCGGCAACCGCAACCCGGTCGCCCTTGGTGGCGAGGGTGGGCAGGTCGACGACGATCGAACCGCCGATGGCATATTTGTGGATCGCCCGCGCGACCGCGCGCGCGCCTGCTTCAGCCAGCGCGCGCGCGGGCCGGCTGCCATCGACGTCGAACACGGTCATCGCCGGGGTCAGGGCCATGCGCAGCAGTCCGCCCGCGAACGGCATCAGCCCCGATGCGGCTTCGTCGAGCGCCTCGCTCCACCCGGCGGCTTCCAGCGCGTCCGGCTCGTGCGGTTGCAGCATGCGCAGCGGAGTGCCGGATGCGGCGATATGCGCCAGAAGGTCAGGCCCGGGGTGCTGGGTGGCATCCGGCGCGGCCGGCCGTGCCCTGGCGCGTTTGACCAGCGACGTTTCGGGAATGGCGCTGCGGGTAATTTCGGCCAGCAGCGATGCGCCGTGCGCCAGCGCAGGCGGCAGGGCGGGGCATAGCGCTTGCTCGCCGCCGTCGAGGACGATGATCGCGCTGTCGCCCGCGCGTTCGCCGGTCAAGCGGGCGGCGACGATCGCGCCTGCGCGCACCCCGTCGCTGTCGCGTTCGATGGCGATGGCGCGGATCATTCCATCCTCGACGAGCGCGGCCCGGCGTTCGCCGATACCGTCCTCATACAGCCATTCAGCCATGCATGACCCCGGCGGCGATCAGCAGTGCACGGGTGTCATGGAGCGGCAAGCCGACGATCCCCGAATAGCTGCCGCTCATCCAGCGCACAAATGCGCCTGCGCGTCCCTGAATGGCATAGCCCCCGGCCTTGCCGATCCCTTCGTCGGTCGCGGCATAGGCGGCGATCATCGCCGCGGTCAGCGGGGCGAAGGCGACGATGCTTTCGGACAACCGGGTGCGCAGATGGCCGGCAGCATCGATGGTGGCGACTGCGGTCAGCACGCGGTGGCGGCGGCCGCCAAGCAGGGTCAGGCAGGCGATGACGTCGGCCGCATCGGCGGCGCGGGGCAAGATGCGGCGCCCCGCGGCCACCACCGTATCACCGGTCAGCGCGATTTCGCCCGGCTGCACGGCAATCGCCCGGGCTTTTTCGCTCGCCATGCGCAGCGCATAGTCGCGCGGATGTTCGCCCTTCAATGGGCTTTCATCGATATCGGGGGCAGCAATGCGCTGCGGTTCGACGCCGATCTGGGCGAGCAATTCGCGACGACGCGGCGATGTCGAGCCGAGGATGAGGGAGGTCATGGGGTCAGCAGCCCCAATATCATTTGAACCGGTAAGTAATCCGGCCCTTGGTAAGATCATAGGGGGTCAGTTCGACCTGCACTTCATCGCCGACCAGCACGCGGATGCGGTTCTTGCGCATCTTGCCTGCGGTGTGGCCCAGTATTTCATGGTTGTTTTCCAACCGGACACGAAACATGGCGTTGGGCAGCAGTTCGACCACCTGCCCACGCATTTCGAGAAGTTCTTCCTTCGCCATTCGGCCTCTTTTACTTATATTGCGGGCCGGTGTCCCGACCGTGATTGCACAGGATGGCGCGCATAGCGGCAATCGCATGTAAAGGGAAGGGTGCGGGTCAGCGCACCAGCCCGAGTTTGCGCAGCGTGCGCCAGCCGAGCGATCTGATGCGGGCATGGGCGGGCCAGCGCGGCGGCATGGCCGGGGCAAAGCCGCGTTCCCGCAGCCAGCGATTGGCGGCATGGGCTTCGGCTTCGCGATAGCTCCATTGCGACCGCCAGGTAATCGACAGCGAGATCGACGGATCGGGGCCATTCTTGACATAATGCGGGGCCATGACCGGCATCAGCACCGCGTCGCCGGGGCCGAGCGCGGCTTCATACCCCTGGCCCGTGAAGGCGGGATCCCATGGCAGGCCGCGATGGCCGCCAGTGTGGTAGCGTTCATGTTCTGCCTGCGGCGCAAAGCGCGTGTCGGCGGCCGGATAAGCGAACATCGTCTTGGTGCCGACCATCTGCATCAGGATATTATGTTCGGGATCGAAGTGGAACGGCGTCACCGAATGCGGGCTGGAAACAAAGATGAAGCCTTGCAAGGTCAGCATTGGCCCGGTGCGCGGAGCAACGGTGGCGGCCAGTTCGCCAAGCAGGTCGGTCAGCAGCGCGGCATAGGCCGGGACCGCTTCGATATTCTTGAGCACCGCCCAGCTTTTGTTGGCGGCAATCCGCCGGATCGTATCGGCGATGCCGAGTCCATTGGATGGCGCGCCATCGGGCAGGGTGCCGACCGCGATATCCGACCGGTTATATTCGACGCTGCCATTGCCGAGCGTTTCGCCCAGTGCGGCCAGCGCGTCGAGTGTCAATAACGGATGGTCGGCGAGCGCGTGGCGAAAGGTCGCCGGGCTGTCGGGATAGGCGGCGGCAAAGGCGGCACGCGCGCTACCTGCGAAAACCGGTGCGCGCGTCCTATTGGCGCAATCGCTGGCTGGCACCGGCGCTGTCATCATTCGCCTCCCTTGGCCGATGCGGTGCGTGGCTTTGCTGCCCTGCGCCAGGCCTTCAATCCGTGCCACAGCCGTTTTGCGGCCTGAGCGGTTGCCCAGAGCATCCGGTTTGTGCGGCCGGGCAGCGGCAGCGAGACGGCGACCACGCTGCGGCGTTCGCGCCACAGGCTGTCGATCATCGGATGGTCCTGCGCCGCGCAACTGTCGATGGAGGCGAGCCGATGCGCGCTCAACAGGCCGAGGCTTTCGCGTTGCAGCAGCACGCCGGGCGAAAAGCGGGCATAGGTTTCATCGAAAGCGGTCTTGAACGAAAATCCGGCATTGCCGCTGACCAGAGTAATCAGCATGGCGATCGCCCGCCCGTCGATGCGCAATGCGGTCATCAGCACCTGGGCGCGGGCATGGCCCGCCGCCATCGCTTCGGTGAAAAAGCCGTGTGTGTCGGCATTGCTGGCGAGCGCCGAACCTTTGCCGCCCTTCCAGCCGCTGGCTTCGAGCGCCAGAAATTCGGCTATCCAGGGCTGCGGGTCGGCCTCCTTGCCGAGATGATCGGTGACGAGGGCGCCCGCGTCCGCCAGCCGTGCCCATTGGCGACGCAGTTCCTTGCGCTTTTTGGCGCGGACCGAACTGTCCCAATAGGCGTCGGTGGCGAGGTCGGTGGCGAGCATTGCCCGGGTCGAACGGGTTTCGACGGCGAGCGGCAGGCCGAGCGAGCTTGCCGCTGCGATCAGCCCGTCATGCAGAGCGCCGCCTTCGACGAGGCCGTCGATCTGCATCACCATCGCGCCACGATGCAGCATTTGGTCGGACAGGATCATCCGCCAGAATTCGCATTCGCGCCCCGCCACGGCGCTGGCGCTGGTCAGGAAACAATTGGGGTGGGCCCAGCCGGCGGTGCAGCGCAGCGGGAACCGGCCGAGCCGGGCGACCTGCGTGACCGGCATCGCGCCGATGACGATGCCGCCGCCATCGCGGACCAGCGCGAGCCGGGCGGCAGGTGCGCCGCCCACCCAGGCGAAGGCCGCGGTGACCATCCATGGTTCGGAAAAGACATTGGGTTCGAGGCTGCGCGCCGCGGCGTCGGCCCAGTCGGCGATCAACGGTGCGGTCAGCGCATCATGCGCCACCGCACAGACCCGCGCGGGCGACGCGGGAGCGGCGCGGGGCAGGATTGCTGCCGGTCCGGCAATGATCGTCTGCTGCATCATCGCCCCGCGCCCTATCAGGCGGAGGTGAAAATTTCATTCCATTGGTCGTGGCCGATATGAGCGGCACGCCCAGATGCTGGCACCCACGAAAAGGGGAGCATCGCTGCTCCCCTTCATCCAGCGCGGTGGCCAGCTGCGCTTAATCGGTGCGCCTTGCCGGGCGCACGCCTTCGGGAACAGCGGCAACCGGTCGATCGGAATCGCTGTCGATATAGGCCGGGTTCCAGCGGGTCAGCCAGCGTTCTGCGCCTTCCAGCCACTCCATGTGCACATCGTCATAGTTCAGATTGTGGGTGTTCTGCGGTTGTTCGATATACTCATAGTCTTGGCCCTGAACCTTGCCGGCTCCGCGCAATCGGGAAACGAGCATTCTCGCTTGAGCTACCGGAACGCGAGCGTCGCGCACACCATGGACGATCAATATGGGTGCCCAGCGTCCTTCGGTGTTGCGCGCCGGGGACACCGTGTTCAATTCGGCTGCGCCCTTCGCTAGATAATTGGCACCGAAACGACCGAGGTAGGTCGAGTCATATTCGCGCATCGCGGCAAGATCATAAACCCCGGCCCCGGCTATGGCGCAGCGATATTTCTCTGGATTGCGCTGGGCCGCGCGGGCCGAGGCATAGCCGCCGTAGGACCAGCCCATCATGCAGACCCGGTTCGGGTCGATGGTGCCCTGCGCCGCGAGGTGCGTGATGACATCGTCGAGATCATCCTGCATCCTGAGGCCGAACCCGTTGTTGCGACCCATGGTCACCAGTTCACGGCCATAACCACCCGACCCGCGATAATTAGGCTGAACGACAACATAGCCCAGTTCAGCCATGGCCTGCGACCAGTTCTCATATTCGACGTTGTCACGGACACCGAACGGCCCGCCGTGCGTGATGATAACCAGCGGCAAGCCGCGCGTCTGGCGACGATGCCGCGGCATGGTCATGATCGCTTCGATGCTGACCCCATCACTGGCGTTATAGCGGAATGCGGATACCGGGTTCATATCGGTCATGCCGACGAGATTCCATCGGTTGCCAATCATCGTCAGGTCGCCGGAAACGGTATTGAAAATATAGAAGGCACCCCCCTGATTTGGTGCGCCGACGCGGATCACGAATTTGGTTTCTGCGCGGTCGCTCGATCCGATCAGGACATTGCCCGCCCCAAAGGTTTCCTCGAGCAAGGCTTGCATTTCGGCGTAGCGCGGGTCGACGAACTGGGTGCGTGGACGCTGTTCTGTGACGCGGTAACCGACCAGCTTCGAACCGTCGAAATTGGTCGCGATTCCGCCAGCGTCATAACCTTCAACCCCGAAAAGCGGTTCGCTATATGCCAAGGTTGCCATATTGACGCGGTAGAGCTTCCCCGTGCCGGACTTGTTGTCCGAGACGATGGCGAAGTCACTGTCGGCATCGATCATCAGCGGATTCAGGCCCGTTCCGGTGAAGGTCGGGTCGGCTGCATTTGAAATGGTCCGGAAATTTTCCGACGCGTTCGAACGGTACATGATCCGTTCGCGCCCATTGTCTCGATCACCGCCAAAACCCAGCCTGACAACGCCCCGCGAATCTGTCACCCAATCGCCGACCACCGCGTTGTTGCGCTGGACCATGCGGAAACGACCGGTGTTTATATCGACTTCGACGATTTCCGAGCCGGTGACGCTGCCATCGCGAAATCCGCCACGTTCGAGCAGGATTTTGCCATTTTCGTAATCGATATGTTCAATCTCGCTGGCAAATTGTCCGGCGCCATCCCATGCAAGTTCGGTGCGCGCCCGGGTCGTCAGATTAAATGCGACCAGGCGGGTGATGTCGTTGCGTGCCCCGCCAAGTATCTCGCGCGAGGCATATTCCAGCAACACGGTATCATTGTTGGCCCATGTAGCGTTGCCAACCGTCCGGTCCCCGGCGTCCCGATATTCTTCCATTGCCGCGATGACCTGTGGGCGCGGCGATGCTGCTGTCAAGTCGATCCAGGCGAGAACTTCCCGTCCGTTCTGGGCCATACGGATCATAAGCTTGTTGCCATCGGGCGAAATCTGCGGTTGCGACAAGGACGCCACGCGGCGGAACCAGCTCGTCGGCACGCGCCCGACGCCTGCACCGATCGCCGGGGTAGTGGCGCTTGCTATCTGATTGGCCTGTGCGGCGGCTGGGCTGTCGAATGACAGGCTGGTGGCGGCCACCGCAAGCAGACCGGCACCGGCGAGAAATACGAGCTTGTTCATGATCGACGTCCCAATGAGTGTGCGCATTTTTTTTCGGTGTGACTGCTATCGTCAACCCGGGCGGCTATCAAGCACCCTTTGTCCCGTATCCGCACCTTTGGGCACGGCGCGCAAAAAACCCC
>JANNMK010000125.1:0-4384 GCA_031397785.1 Sphingomonas sp.
GTGCAGTACCTCCATCCGCCCGTCACCATGCTCGACCAGCGCGGTGCAGCCTTCGACCCAGTCGCCGTCATTATAATAAGCGACGCCTTCGATGTCGCGCATCTCGGCATGGTGGATGTGCCCGCACACGACCCCATCGACTCCGCGCACCTTCGCCTCGTGCGCCACCAGATCCTCAAACCGGCCGATGAACTGGACCGCGTTCTTGACCTTGTTCTTGGCCATTTTCGACAGCGACCAGTACGGCAGGCCCATGCGGGTGCGCGCCCGGTTGACCACATAGTTGAGCTTCATCAACGCGGTGTAGGCATGGTCACCGACAAAGGCGAGCCAGCGGTGAGCGAGCATGACCGTGTCGAATTCGTCGCCGTGCAGCACCAGCAACCGGCGACCATCGGCGGTTTCGTGCACCGCCTGCAGCGCGATTTCCACCCCGCCGAAATCGAGTCCGGCGAACTGGCGGACCATCTCGTCATGATTGCCGGGAATATAGACCACCCGCGTGCCGCGCCGCGCGCGTTTCAGCACCCGCCAGACGATGTCATTATGCTCAGGCGGCCAGAACAGGCGCTTTTTCAGCCGCCAGCCATCGATGATATCGCCGACCAGATACATGGTGTCGCAGTCGACATGGTCGAAAAAGTCGATCAGCAGCGCGGCGTTGCAGCCCCGGGTGCCCAGGTGAATGTCGCTGATCCACACGGTGCGATAATGGCGGCGCTCGCCGCTGGCGCATTCGGGCTCATGCGGCTCGCGTTCCAGTGCATCGGCCAGCGCAGCGGGCAGCGCTATCGGCAAAACTACGGACATCGGCGGGCAACCCTTCACGCAAAGCCGTGGCAAACGCTCATCGGCTCTGTCCGCGCCTTAGCCCGCGCTATGTTACAGTTGGAATCGTCTGGCGATGACGCAAAGGTGACACTTTGATGCGAATTATATGACGAAGGCGACGCAACACAGGCGTAATCACACCACCAGCACAATCTTGCCCACATGTCCGCCGCTCTCCATCCGGCGGTGCGCATCGGCGGCCTTGGTCAGCGGAAACACCGTGTCGATCACCGGTTTCAGCCGGCCCTCCGCCACATGCGGCCATACTGTGCGCGCCAGTTCGTCGGCGACCAGGCTCTTGAACGCTGCGCTGCGCGGGCGCAGCGTCGATCCAGTCAGGGTCAGGCGGCGGCGCATCACGTCCATGATATTCACTTCCGCCTTGATGCCACGCTGGAAGGCGATCGAGACATGACGGCCATCGTCGGCAAGGCACTGGATGTTGCGCGGCAGATAATCGCCGCCAACCATGTCGAGCACCGCTGCCACACCGTTGCCGTCGGTGATCTTGAGCACTTCGGCTACATAATCCTGGCGGCTGTAGTCGATCGCATGCGCCGCGCCCAGGTCGCGCGCCGCCACGCATTTTTCCTCGTTGCCGCAGGTCACGACAACGCTCAGCCCGAACAATTTGCCCAGCGCGATCGCCATCGTGCCGATGCCGCTGGTGCCGCCGTGCACCAACACCGTGTCGCCTTGCGTTGCATAGGCACGCTCGAACAGGTTGGTCCAGACGGTAAACAGGGTTTCAGGCATGGCCGCCGCTTCGATCATCGACAGCGCAGGCGGTACCGGCAAACAGGTTCCCGAAGGCGCGAGGCAATAGTGCGCGTAGCCACCGCCCGGCACCAGCGCGCAGACTTTCTGGCCAAGCATTTCGCGCAGCACCCCGGCGCCGACCGCGACGATTTCACCCGCAACCTCAAGCCCCGGCAGCGGCGACGCTCCCTGCGGCGGCGGATAGGCGCCCATCCGTTGCAAAATGTCTGGGCGGTTGACGCCGGCGGCGGCAACCCGGATCAGCACCTCGCCCTCGCCCGCCACCGGCACTGGCAACCGCACCGCAACCAGCGCATCGGGCCCGCCGGGAACCGGACAATCGATTGCGGTCATCTCGCTGGCTATCGTCACGCGGCATCCCCCAAATGCTGCTTATTGACAGGCAGGGGCGCACAAGGTCAACATCGCAGCATGGAGCCCGAACAGCTTTTCCCATCGCGATCCGACGATCCAATGGCGCTGGTGCAGCGGCAGGACCTCGACCCGCTCTCGGTCGATGAACTTGACGCGCGGATCGCGGCGCTGGAGGCGGAGATAACCCGGGTAAAGGCGCGCCGGACCTATGCCGTAAAGCACAAGGCAAGCGCCGAAGCCCTGTTCAAACGCTGACTGCTGGCGTCGTTATGGAGGGCTGCGGAACTTGGCTGCGCTTACCCCCTTGCCAATCACCGCATGACGACCGACATTGATTGGCGGGGGCTGGAGAGAAACGACATTGACGACGCTGCACCGGATGGTCCGGGATCGCAGCGGGGCGACACGACCGGCATGGCCCTCCGGATGGAGTGACCGGCATGCCGTCCTTTGCGGAAAGCCTCGAAAAGACCCTGCACAACGCCTTGCGCTTCGCGGGTGAACGCGATCATGAATATGCGGCACTCGAACATCTGCTGCTCGCGCTGATCGACGACAAACATGGCGCCGAAGTCATGGTATCGTGCGGCGTCAATCTGTCCGAATTGCGCGACACGGTGACCCATTATCTCGATAGTGAACTCGACAGTCTCAAAACCGGCGAATCGGGCGATCCCACGCCGACCAGCGGCTTTCAGCGGGTCATCCAGCGCGCCATCCTGCACGTCCAGTCGTCGGGCAAGGATGAAGTGACCGGGGCCAATGTCCTCGTCGCGCTGTTTTCGGAACGCGAAAGCTATGCCGTCTACTTCTTGCAGCAACAGGATATGAGCCGCCTCGATGCGGTCAGTTTTCTGAGCCACGGCGTCGGCAAGGGCGGCAAGCCCGCGTCGACCGCGATCGAACCGCGCGGGTCGGACGATGCCAAGCCGGAACAGAAGGCGGATAAATCGTCCAAAAAGGAATCGGCGCTCGCGCAATATACCGTCAATCTCAACGAAAAAGCAGAAGATGGCCGGGTCGATCCGCTGATCGGGCGCGGTCCCGAAGTCGACCGGACGATCCAGATCCTGTGTCGCCGTTCGAAGAACAACCCGCTCTATGTTGGCGACCCCGGCGTCGGAAAGACTGCAATTGCCGAGGGCCTGGCGCGCAAGATCATCGAGGGCGACGTACCCGAGGTGCTGCTGCCTGCGGTGATCTATTCGCTGGATATGGGCGCGTTGCTGGCCGGGACACGCTATCGCGGCGATTTCGAGGAACGGCTGAAAGCGGTGGTGTCCGAACTCGAGGCGCTGCCCGACGCCATTCTGTTCATCGATGAAATCCATACCGTTATCGGTGCGGGCGCGACCAGCGGCGGGGCGATGGATGCTTCCAATCTCCTCAAACCGGCATTGTCGGGCGGGCAGATCCGCTGCATCGGATCGACCACGTACAAAGAGTTTCGCAACCATTTTGAAAAGGACCGTGCGCTACTGCGCCGGTTCCAGAAGATCGACGTCGCCGAACCGACCATTGAGGACACGATCAAGATCCTGGCCGGTTTGCGGTCGGCGTTCGAAAACCATCACAGCGTCAAATATACCCCGGACGCGATAAAGGCAGCGGTCGAACTGTCGGCGCGCTACATCAACGACCGCAAATTGCCTGACAAGGCGATCGACGTGATTGACGAGGTTGGCGCGATGCAGATGCTGGTGCCACCCAACAAGCGCCGCAAGGTCATCACCACCAAGGAGATAGAGCAGGTCATTGCGACCATGGCGCGCATCCCGCCCAAGACGGTGTCGAGCGACGACAAGCGCGTGCTCGAAACGCTCGAAACCGATCTTAAGCGCGTGGTGTTCGGGCAGGACGCGGCGATCGGCGTGCTGGCGACCGCGATGAAGCTGAGCCGCGCGGGGCTGCGCGATGCGGACAAGCCGATCGGAAGTTTCCTGTTCTCGGGTCCCACCGGGGTCGGCAAGACCGAGGTCGCCAAGCAGCTCGCCTCGATCATGGGCATCCCGATTCAGCGCTTCGATATGAGCGAATACATGGAGCGGCATTCGATCAGCCGCCTGATCGGCGCGCCCCCGGGCTATGTCGGGTTCGACCAGGGCGGTTTGCTTACCGACGCGGTCGACCAGCAGCCGCATTGCGTGCTGCTGCTCGACGAGATCGAGAAGGCGCACCCCGACCTGTTCAACATCCTGCTCCAGGTGATGGACAACGGGCGGCTGACCGAATGGCGTTCCATATATTCGGACATGTCGAAGCGCTGGAGCGGGATCCCCATCACGCTCGCCAGTTGGCGCGCGACCTCGGTCTTGCCGACCCCGGTGGGACCCGAGAACAGGAAACTTCCGATCGGCTTGTCCGCATCGCGCAGCCCCGCGCGGCTCAGCTTCATCGCGGTCGCCAGCACGCCGATCGC
>JANNMK010000142.1:0-6032 GCA_031397785.1 Sphingomonas sp.
CTATCGGTGTTGGCCGCACCGCATCTTCTATGCTCGCACGCGGTCGACCGGGCCGTGACCCGGCGCGCCTGAGCCTCTAGCCGCGCCAACCCTATATGACGTCGCGCCGGACGGCCCGGGTCACGGCACCGCGGCAGTGCCCGTGTTGATCGCCGCCAATTCGCCGCTCGCGCGCGCCTTGCGGCCGTAAACCCGCTCGAACAGCGGGCTTGCCATCATTGTCGTGACGATCGCCATCAGCACCATCATCGAAAACAGTGTCGGCCCGATAATCCCCTTTTGCAGGCCGATGTTGATGATGATCAACTCCATCAGCCCGCGCGAATTCATCAGCGCACCAATGCCCAGCGCGGTGCGGTTATCCTCGCCCGCCACCCGCGCCGCCACATAACAGGCACCAAATTTGGCGAGGATTGATGCCGCCAATATCGCCAGCGCAATCAGCATCAGCGGCACGGTGTTGACCATGTCCATCCGCGTGTTGAGCCCCGAATAGGTAAAGAACATCGGCAGCAGCAGCACCACCGCCAGCGGCTCGACCTTCGCCTTCAGCTCCGCAACGAACAATCCGCGCGGCATCACCACACCCAGTATGAACCCGCCGAAAATCGCATGAATGCCCACCGCGTCCATTACAAATGCCGACAGGCAGAACAGCGCCAGCGTGATGCCCAGCACCGTCATGCTCATTGCGCCTTCGCGTTCGACCATGCGGCCCAGCGGGGCGAGCAGCCGCCGCCCGAACAGCAGGATGAACGCCGCGTAAGCCAGCCCGCCACCGATCGCCAGCACCGCCACCCCTGGCCCCGCGCCGAATGTCGCCAGCACCACCGCCAGCACGCACCATGACACCGCATCGTCGAATGCGCCGGCGGTCAGCGACAGCGTGCCGAGCGACGTGTTGGCCAGACCCCGTTCGTTGATGATCCGGGCCAGCATCGGAAACGCGGTCAGCGCGATGCATGCGCCCATGAACAATGTCGCGCTAGATTGCGAGATCCCGGCGGCGAACAGGCCGGGTACGGTCAATAGCCACGGCGTTATCAGCCCGGCGATCGCGAACGGTGCGGCAATGCCTGCGAACGACACCGCCATCGCACTCTTGGCCTTGGCCTTGAACAGGTCTGTCTGCAACGTCGTGCCGACCAGAAACATGTACAGGCCGACACCCAGCTGCGCACCGGCATAGAGGACATTCTTGGTCGGACCCGGGAATATCGCTGCCTGTGCCTCGGGGAACATCAGCCCGAACAGCGACGGGCCCAGGATTACGCCCGCGATCATCTCGCCGACTACCTGCGGCTGCCCCAGAAACCGCTGCCCCAGCCTGCCGACGATCCGGCACGCGATCAGGATGATCGCGAGCTGGAGGAAAAAATGCACGCTGAAATCGGTCGGCGTATAGCTGCTCGCCGCCGCCGAGACCGCCGGGCCATTGGGCTCCAGCACGCGCCCCAGCGTCTCCATCGCACTGTCCCACCACGCCGCCATTACCGCTCGCCCCGCAACTACCCAAATGCGGCCGGGCTACCACATTCCAACCCCGACAAACCATCCCTCCTATTTCGGTGTATTTCCTATTTCGGTGACAGCTTACTTTACCCCTAAATGGCCCAACCGCCGCGCCATGCTCATCGGCCTGCATGGCGTCGATCGGACTAGGGCCTAAACTGTCACCAACGATGACAGCATCGGCGGAAACGTCTCGGTTGACTTGAAGGGCCGCAAGCGCACAATCTTGCCGAACGATGATTCTGCCGGAACCCGAAGTCAGTGTGCGTTCCATGGGCCACGAAGGTGAGCCTCTGGTCATCATCGATGGCTTCAGCGACATGGTCGATGCCTTGCTGGAGGCGGGCTATGCGTCCACCTACCGCCATGCAGGTGCCTCCTATCCCGGGATCCGCTCGTGGGCCGATCCCGGCTATCTTGATCGGCGGCGGCCGTTGATGATGCAGATCATGCAGCAGGTGTTCGGCTTTGGTCGCGGCGTACGGCTCGATGCTTCGACCTTTTCGCTGGTAACGCTGGGCGAGCATCAACTCGCGCCGCTGCAACGCATCCCGCACTATGATCATGCGAGCGGCGAGGTGGTGGCGGTCATGCATTATCTCATGGGGCCGGAAACCGGCGGCACCGCTTTTTACCGCCATCGCAGAACCGGATTCGAGACGATCACCCCGGACCGGGAAAGCGCCTATAATGCGGCGCTCGCGCAGGACGAGCGCGCTTATGGCATGCCACCGGCGCGCTATCACCACGGCGACAGCGACTGGTTCGAGCAGATCGACGAGATAGAGGCGCGACCCGACCGGCTGGTCCTGTATCGCGGGCGGCAATTGCATTCGGGGGTCATTCCGGACCCAGCGCAGCTCTCGCCTGATCCGCGTCAGGGCCGCCTGACGATCAACATGTTCCTGATCGGCGCTTAGGGTCAGGCCATGGCCGGACAGTAACGCGCCAGATAGTCGCCATGGCTCGGCATATGCTGGGTGACATAGTGGATCGACTGCTGGATCGCGTCCAGTTCCTTGGCCGTGGCCGGCTCTTTCAGCGCGTCCGCCATCGCATTATGGCCGGTCATCATAATGCCTTGCCCCATCATGACCGCCGCCCAGCTGGTTTCGGTAAACAGTTCATCATCCTCGCGGAAAATCTGCCCATTGTGGCGGAATAGTTCGACCTTCTCGGTCAGGCTGTCCGGCACCGCCATGGTGCGGCAATAATTCCAGAACTCGCTGTCGTTGCGGGTCGTCGAGTTATAATGGAGGATCAGGAAGTCGCGGATCCGCTCATATTCCTTGCCGGTCAGCCGGTTGAACGCCGTCTCCTGCGCCTGCGTCACGCCGTCGAGAGAGAGTAGCGCGATCAGTTTGTTGATCCCGGTGTTGATGAGGTGGATCGAGGTCGATTCCAGCGGCTCCATGAACCCGGCTGACAGGCCGAGCGCGACCACATTCTTGTTCCAGAATTTCTTGCGGCGGCCGGTGACAAAGCGCAGATGATTGGGCTCAGCGCCGGGCTTTCCCGCTATGTTGCGCATCAATATGTCGAGCGCCGCATCCGGCTCCATGAAACTGCTGCAATAGACATGACCATTGCCGTTGCGGTGTTGCAGCGGAACCTGCCACTGCCAGCCGGCACTGTGCGCGGTCGCGCGGGTGTAGGGCAGGGGGCCGCCGCCGTCCTCGCGCACACAGGGCAGCGCGACGGCTCGGTCGCAGGGCAGGTAATGGCTCCAGTCGTCATAACCGGTCTTGAGCGCCTGTTCGATCAGCAGCCCGCGAAAGCCGGAGCAGTCGATGAACAGGTCGCCGCTGTGGACGCTGCCATCGTCCATCGTGACCGCCGTGACAAAGCCGCTCTCCCCATCGATCGCCACATCGACGACCTTGCCCTCCAGCCGGACGACACCGCGCTTTTCGGCATAGCTGCGCAGATATCGCGCATAACGACCCGCATCGAGATGATAGGCGTAGTTGACCGGTGGCAGGTCCTCGCGCTGATAATCCTCGGTGCGGGCGAATTTGCCGAAAAACGCCGCCATGGTTTCCATGTTGAACAGCTGGATCGGGCGCTTGTCTCCGGCTGCATGATATTTGTGCCAGACATGATGGAACGCCAGGCCCTCCATCTGATAGCCATAGGCACCGAAGGGGTGGATATAGCTGTCACCCAGCTTGCCCCAGTTCACGAACTGGATGCCGAGCTTGAAACTGCCTTGCACCGCCGAGAGCATCTCGCGCTCATCGATGTCGAGCAGTTTGTTGAAATCGAGAAACGGGGGAATCGTCGCCTCGCCCACGCCGACCGTACCGATCACCTCCGATTCGATCACGGTCACGGCGACTTTCCGATGGTCGCTGAGCTTCGACAGGGCCGCTGCCGCCATCCATCCGGCGGTGCCGCCACCGACGATGATGATATGTTTGATGGCCATGCGGATCCCTTATGCGTGTCGTTGCCGTTGCGTGATCATATCCGAAAGGCGGACAATGTGAACGCTCATTTTCGCTCTTGTGAACGCTCCCAAACAGGTTTAGCCTGCGTAATGACGGCGAATAGAAATTTGCTGCTACAGGGATTTTAGGGGAGGGAAGCTTGGCACATTCACGGGCAGCCGGGGCGTTGCGTATCGCTGCGCGCACTACCGCATCGACTCTGGCATTGTGCGCTTTTGCGACGCAACCTGCCTTTGCTCAGGATGCCGTTCCAGCGGAAGATGTCGCCGCAACCGAGGCTGTCCAGGCTGGCGAGGATCAGCTCGGCGAGGAAGGCGATATCGTCGTCACCGGCTATCGTGCTGCACTGGGCAGCGCGCAGGGGGTCAAACGCTCCGCCGACACATTGGTCGATGTGATTACTGCCGAAGACATCGGCGCGCTGCCCGACCGGTCAGTTGCCGAAGCGCTGCAACGCGTTCCCGGCGTCAATATTTCGCGCTTCGAACAGCGCAACGATCCAGATCGCTTTTCGGTCGAAGGGTCGGGCGTGATCATCCGCGGCTTGCCGTTCGTGCGTTCGGAGCTGAACGGCCGCGACATTTTCTCCGCCAATGGTGGCCGCGAACTGTCGTTCAATGATGTTTCGCCTGAACTGCTGGGCCGGGTCGAAGTGTTCAAGAACACCACTGCCGACATGGTCGACGGCGGGATTTCGGGAACCGTCAACCTTGTGACCCGCAAGCCGCTTGATCGGCCCGGGTTCAGTATCGCGGGAACGGTCGAGGGCAATTATGGCGACCTCGCCGAGGAATGGTCGCCCGGCTTCTCGGTGCTCGCATCGAACACCTTTGACACCAATATCGGTACATTCGGCATCCAGCTGGCCTATGCCCAGTCGGAACTGGTTACGCGCACCGATGCGTCACAGATTACCGACCCTTGCTACCGCACCCGATCGCTGGATGCGCCGTGCATCCGCATCCGTCCGGTCGGGTCGGGCGGTTTCAGCGGCAATGCCGGCGACCCTGCGGCTTTCCCGCCAGCCGGCGCGGTGTTCGTGCCCAAGGGCGCGGGCGTCCGCACCACCGATCTGACCCGGGACCGCAACGCCTATTCGGCTGTAGCCCAGTGGGAAAGCAACGACGGGCGCGCCCAGGTTACGCTGGAATATCTGCGTGCCGAAACCGAAGCGACGCTCAACGAATTTTCCGTGCTGGCGCTGGTCAACGATGACGGCCTGTTCCCGACAATCGCGCCGGGCACCACTCCGGTTTTCCTGGGCAACCAGTTCCAGTCCGGCACGTTGACGCAGTTCCAGCCGTTCAATGGCGGACGCGGCATTCCGACCGAGCTGCTGCGTTTCCAGCGCGAAGATACCGCAAAGACCGAAGATTATTCGATCCAGATCAAACTCGATCCGACCGACCGGCTGCGCTTCAATTTCGAAGTACAGCATATCAGCTCGGATCGTGCGGAAACGGGCCTCATCTCGGCGCTACAGACGTACAGTGACCTGTTCATCGACAATAGCGGCGAAACACCGATCGTGCAGTTTCTCGAGCCTGGGACGGCCAATTCTCCGGCCAGCTATTTCAACAATCCGGCCCGCTCGCTTTACTGGTTCCTGCTCGACAATCAGGTGCGCAACGAAGGCGATCTGACCAGCATGCGCGCCGATGTCGAATATGATGTCAGCGACGACGGTTTCTTCCGCAAGGCCCGCTTTGGTGCACGCTGGGGCGACCGTGGCCGGGTGACGCGCAACGCCAATTTCTCGAACTGGGGCAATCTCGGCGCACCATGGACGGGCCGCGGCGGCAACTGGAACTGCGGTGATCCGCAGGCCTTTGGTTGCGGCGGTGCCTATGTCAGGGATTTCCCGAATAGCGCTCAACTGCGAAGCCCGTTTGCCGACGGTTTCCAGCGTGGCAATGCACCGACACCGTTCGGCGACGGGTCTGCCTTCTTTTTTGGCGGTGACAATGTCGTCGCCGACTATCTCAGCGGTGCGGTCCAGACGCAGGCGTCGGCAATCACCGCCTTCACCCTCACCCCCAATGCCTGGTTCCCCATTTCGGCGCGCAACAA
>JANNMK010000159.1:0-7720 GCA_031397785.1 Sphingomonas sp.
GATCTTGTCGCGATGTGCGTCAACGACCTCATCGTCCAGGGCGCAGAACCCCTGTTCTTCCTCGATTATTATGCGTGCGCCACGCTCGACACCGATGTCGCGACCGCCGTTGTCGCCGGCATCGCCGAAGGGTGCCGTCAGGCCGGTTGCGCGCTGATCGGCGGGGAAACCGCGGAAATGCCGGGCATGTATGCCGATGGCGATTATGACCTTGCGGGATTTTGCGTCGGTGCGGTCGAACGCGATCAGGTGCTGACCGCCGACAGGATCGCCGCCGGGGACGTGATCCTCGGCCTCGCCTCGTCGGGCGTGCATTCGAACGGCTACAGCCTCGTCCGCCGCCTCGCCGCGGACAAGCGCTGGAAGCTCGATCGGCCCGCACTGTTCGACAACAGCATCCTTCTCATCGACGCATTGATGGCCCCGACCCGCATCTATGTGCGCGCATTGCTGCCGCTGATCCGCTCCGGCCATATCCACGCGCTGGCGCATATCACTGGCGGTGGCCTGCTCGAAAACATCCCCCGCATCCTGCCTGCCAATCTCCACGCGCAAATCGATGCCGATGCGTGGGAACAGCCACGGCTGATGGCGTTTTTGCAGGCGCAAGGCGCAATCGAGCCCGAAGAAATGGCCCGCACCTTCAATTGCGGTATCGGCATGGCGGTCGTGGTGACGGCGCAAGACGTCGATCATGTCACCGCAGACCTGACCGCCGCCGGAGAGACGGTGCACCGCATCGGCACCATCATCGAAGGCGCCAAAGGCTGCACCGTCAGCGGCAGCGTCGAAACCTGGGGCGCACGCGGCGGATGGAGCGCGGTGCATGAAGGGTAGAGATGGAGCCGTCATTGCGAGCGTAGCGAAGCCATCCCCTGCGTCACGACACGACACCGGATTGCCACGCTGCGCTCGCAACGACGACGGGTATCTGATGCGATCATGAAAGCGCGCGTCGCCATCCTCATCTCGGGCACCGGCAGCAATATGGCGGCGCTGATCTACGCCAGCCGCACGCCCGATTGCCCCTATGAAGTCGTGCTCGTCGCCAGCAACACGCCCACCGCGCCGGGCCTTGCGCTCGCCGCCGCAGAGGGCATCACGACCTTTGGCCGCTCGCACCACGGCATGGACCGCGCCGCGCACGACGCCTTGATCGAGGCCGAAATCGTCCGTGCCCGCGTCGACACTATCGCACTCGCGGGCTACATGCGGCTGCTGTCGGACGAATTTGTCGCCCGCTGGCACGGCCGTATGCTCAACATCCATCCCTCGCTGCTGCCGAAATACAAGGGCCTCGATACCTGCGCCCGCGCGATCGCGGCCGGCGACAGCCATAGCGGCTGCACGGTCCACATCGTCACGCCTGCGGTCGATGACGGCCCGGCGCTGGGTCAGACCCCGGTAGCAATCCTGCCCGGCGACACGCCCGATACGCTCGCCCAACGTATATTGATCGCCGAACATCAGCTCTATCCGCGCATCCTCGCCGCCTATGTCACCCGTGAACGCGACCCGGACTGGATATTGGGCGAGGTCCGTTCCCGCGCGCTGGCCCTTGCCGAAACCCATGAGCGCCCCAGCTTCGGCGCACCGGCGTGGCGGGTCGGCGGCGACAAGACCGGCAAATATTTCGCCTATTTCGCCCGCAACCATCATGGCGATCCGTCAATCGCGCTGCTCGTCAAGACCAGCGGTCAGGATGAAATCGCCGCGCTCACCGAAGCCGACCCCGACCTTTATTATCGTCCGCAATTCTACGGCGCATCGGGCTGGGTAGGTATCCGCCTCGACACCGGCCGCACCGACTGGACGCATATCGCAGACTGGCTCGCCAAAAGCTGGCGCAGCGTCGCACCCAAAAAGCTGACCCGGCTGATGGATGTGGCGGGGGAGTTCTGATTGATGAAACAGGCGCGTGTCGATCAATACCAAAGGCTTGGCTTGCCGCTCGCAGCACTATTCTTCGCTGTAAGCCTCACCAGTAAGGCCTGGATTACGAACAGTCCTAGCGCGACCTCCACCGCAGTACTGGCAACAGACATCGGCGCGATAGAGTGGAGCAGCCTAGCAGCAGCCGAATATTGCTACCTCGGCGGCAGCCTATCGGCGCTGCTGGCAATCGCAATGGTCGGGCTGCTTCAACGAACGAAAAAGTCCCGTCAGCCGACAATCTCTTCGGGCTTGAAGAAATAGGCGATCTCGATCTCGGCATTTTCATCCGAGTCCGAACCATGCACCGAATTGGCCTCGATGCTTTCGGCCAGCTCCTTGCGGATCGTCCCGGCGTCGGCATTGGCGGGGTTGGTCGCGCCCATGATGTCGCGGTTGCGCTGCATCGCATTCTCGCCTTCCAGCACCTGCACCACCACCGGGCCGGAGATCATGAAATCGACCAGATCGTTGAAAAACGGCCGCTCGCTGTGCACCGCATAAAATCCCTCGGCCTGCTGCCGGGTCATGTGGATGCGCTTCGATGCGATCACCCGCAGGCCGCCGTCTTCGAGCATCTTGGTGACCGCGCCGGTGAGGTTGCGCCGGGTGGCGTCGGGCTTGATGATCGAAAAGGTGCGGGTGCCGGCCATGGGAAGCTTCCTTGCATAGGGGTTCGGGCGGTGTGTCCCGCCCGGATTGTCGTTGCGCGCGCCCCTAGCGGGGGGATGGCACAAAGGCAAGCTGGCGCGGTCCTGCCTGTGCGTGATGGCGCGAGCAGCGACGGGCGCTCTCGCTCAGGCCGTCACATCGAACATCAATGTCACATTGGTATATTCGCCCTTGCGCAGCGCGGTCGCGCCGAACGTCCTGGGGCTGCCCTCCCCGGCCCGCCGCGCCTCGTATGACATGATTTCGCCGCCGTTCATCCGCCCGGCATAGGCCATCCCGGACGCATCGGCTTCCCGCCGGTAATGCGCCATCACCTCGTTCAGCGGCACATCGGTTGAATAAGTAAAAATCCTGCCGCCGGTCGGCGGTTCGGTCATGTCCAGTTCCAGCACCGCCGCCGCGCCATGATAGAGGGTGAAGCCGGCGGGCAGGCGCGGGTCGGCCTGCGCCGTCTGCGCCTGGCGGTCTGCCGCCTGCTTCACCGGTTCGGCATTGTCGCACGCCGACAGCAGGATCAGCGGCAGAATGGCACAGGCAAACAGGCGGTTCATGGCACGGCGTCTCCAGTGGCGATGCTGCATAGATATGCGCATCGGTCGCACTTGCAAGCACGGGTTACGGACCCTTGACCCAGCGCCCGTCGCTGTCCTGCCGCCAGTAATGGCAATCGACATCGTCGCGCTTCGACAGCATTCGCCAGGCACTGCGCGCATCGTCGATCTGCTGGCTGTCGAACAGGAACAGCGTCCGGTCGAAATCGAGTGCATCACCGCGCCACACCCCGTCGGCCAGCGCGATCAGCGATGCCTGGTTGACGGCATCGCCCGGCGTCGCCCCGATGACGATCGGGTCGCTGGCATCCGGCGGCGTGCCGTGTGGCAGGAAACTCTCCGCATTGGCGGTCCACAGCGCCGCATCGACCGCATCGCGCAACCCCGCATCGGCGGCGACGATCAGCATCCGTCCATCGGCCAGCAATGCGCGTTCGGCCAGCCGCGCCACAACCACCGGTGCCGGGTCGCGTGTCACATGATAGAAATCGACACGCGCCATTGCGCCGCAATCAGCCCTTGGCGGCAGACAGCGTCACGGCATGCGCGCTCACAAATGCATCGAGCAACCGCACACCATAGCCGGTCGCGCCCTTGGCATAGGTTGCGCCGTCCTTGTCCGACCACACCATCCCGGCGATGTCGAGATGCGCCCATTTGACGCCCGGTTCGACAAAGCGTTTGAGGAACTGCGCCGCAGTGATCGACCCGGCATCGCGCGGTCCGACATTCTTGATGTCGGCGATCGGGCTATCGATCAGCTTGTCATAAGCCTCCGACATCGGGAACCGCCACAGCTTTTCGTTCACCGCCAGCCCGGCATCGATCAGCGACTGGGCCAGGCCATCGTCGTTGGCGAACATCCCTCCATGTTCCTTGCCCAGCGCGATAATCATCGCGCCGGTCAACGTCGCCAGATCGACCATCACTTCGGGCTTATATTTGCGCTGCGCCCAGGTCATCGCATCGCACAGAACCAGCCGTCCTTCGGCATCGGTGTTGATGACCTCGACCGTTTGTCCGGACATTGTCGTCACGACGTCGCCGGGCCGCTGGGCATTGCCGTCCGGCATGTTTTCAGCCAGCGCGCACACGCCCACGACATGAACCGGGGCATTGCGCCTGGCGAGCGCCAGCATCGTGCCTGCGACCGCGCCCGCGCCGCCCATGTCCCACTTCATATCTTCCATCCCGGCGGCAGGTTTGATGCTAATACCGCCGGTATCGAACGTCACCCCCTTGCCGATCAGCATCAGCGGTGCGGCGTCCGCAGCGCCAGCGCCCTTCCACACCATGCACAGCAGGCGTGGCGGGCGAACCGATCCCTGGCCGACCCCGATCATCGCCCCCATGCCCAGGTCAGCCATCTGCCGTTCGTCGAGTATCTCGATGCCGACGCCGACATCGGCCAGCATCCGGCACCGGTCGACGAAGCTTTCGGGATAGATGATGTTGGCCGGTTCGGACACCAGATCGCGGGTGAACGCCACCCCTTCGGCCACCGCCGCCAATTGGGCCCATGCGGCTTCCGCGCCCTCTCCCGCCCCGACGATCGCGACGCGCTCCAGCGTCGCTTTCTGATTGGCGGGCAGGCGTGTGCGATACCGGTCGATCCGCCAGCCACGCAGCACCGCGCCCAGCGCGAACCGGGCACTGGCCTGCCCCGTCGCGCCGCCCAGATCGGCAAAGGCCGATATCGCACCCGACGCGATCAACCGCGCGGTCAGCGCCCCCCCGGCCCGCTCATGGCCCGCATCGTCGCCGCTGCCGGTGCCGACCAGCAGCACGCGCCTGACCTGCGCGCCGTCGCTGGCATAGGTTTCGAACAGCGTGCCTGCCGTGCCGTCGAACCTTGCCTGTTCGCACGCCCCGGCGATGGTCGCGCGCAGCGCTTCGGGCAGCCGCGCGGTCACGCCGGGGATACCGCCGCTCGCCACCGCTATCACCAGCACATCGCGGTCACCGGGCAGTCCGGACACAAATTCGACGATCATTCATACTTCCTTCGCTAATCGGCCACCGCCGTCCCAGCCAGATAGGGGCTGCGCGCGCCGGTTGCAAAGCCCAAGCGCGGGCTTATTAGCGCAAGGGACATGCACAGCGGATCGGCAGGGGCGATCACGCCTTGCCGGTTCGATCGCCGGTTCGACTGCCGGTTCGACCGACCAACCAGAAGCCGTTCAGGAGCCCCTGTTTTTCGATGCCCATGATCGCTTCACCCAGGATTTGCGGCCATCGACGCACCGGCGCATCGGTCACGCTGGCGGCGCTGCTCGCGCTCCTGCCCAGCCCTGTCGTCGCCCAGGCCGCGCCGCCAACGCCATCGCCCGCCCCCGCCAGTCCATCCCCGGCAGCGGCCGAATCTGGCGAAGCGCCGGCTGGCGAACCATCGGTCGGGTTCGCCGCCGATGCTGTCAATTACGACAACAGCACCGAAATCGTCACGGCCTCCGGCAATGTCGAGCTGGAGCGTGAGGCATGGCGACTGCGCGCCGATTCGGTGGTGTGGGACCGGCGCACCGGCCGCGTCACCGCATCGGGCAATGTCGCCCTCACCAATCCCGAGGGCGACGTCGCCTATGGCGACACGGTCGAACTGACCGACACATTGCGCGACGGCATCGTCGAAAATCTGCTGGTGGTGTTCGACGAAGGCGGGCGGCTGGCGGCGCAGCGCGGCACCCGGCTCGCCAATGGCGACATGACTCTCGATCGGGCGTCCTTTTCGCCCTGCGCTATCGAAACCGGCGATGGCTGCCCGCGCGATCCCAGCTGGCAGGTCCGCGCCGCCCGCGTCTTTTACGACAAATCGGCGAACCGCATCCGCTATCAGGGTGCGCGCATCGAATTGTTCGGCATCCCGCTGATCCCGCTTCCCGGCCTGTCGCATCCGGCATCCTCGGGCACCGCGGGCAGCGGGTTTCTGGTGCCCGACGCACGGGTCGACCGGGTCAATGGTGTCGAACTCGCGCTCCCTTATTATCTGCGCCTCGCGGCCAACCGCGATCTGACGCTGACCCCGCATATCTATTCCAACGCCGCGCCGATGGCCGAAGCCGAATTGCGCGGCCTGTCCGGATCGGGCGCATGGCGGATGCAGGGCTTTGCGACCTACAGCCAGCGCGTGTCCTCTTCCGGAGTGGCGCGCGATGCCTTTCGCGGCTATCTCGATACCGCCGCCGGATTTCAGTTCGATCCGCGCTGGAGCCTCGCCGTATCGGGCCGCCTTGCCACCGACCGCACATTTCTGCGCCGCTACGACATCAGCCGCGACGACCGGCTGCGCTCGACCTTCGCTCTCGCCCGCAATGGCGGCTCGTCCTACCTCACCATATCGGGCTGGGCGGTGCAGACGCTCAGGCTCAACGACCGCCAGGGGCAACAGGCCATTGCGCTGCCGCTGATCGATTTTCGCCAGCGTATCGACGATGACTGGCTCGGCGGATCGGTCCTGCTCCACGCCAACACGCTCGCTTTGTCCCGCACGGCGGGGCAGGATACCCAGCGCCTGTTCGCCAGCGGCCAGTGGGACTGGCGGCGGCTCACCACCATGGGGCAGGAAATCCGGCTGACCGCACTCGCCCGCGGCGACATCTATCATACCGACAGCTCGCTGCTGACCCCGGTGCCCAGCTATCGCGGCAGCGACGGGGTGCAGGGCCGCGCCTTTGCCGCGGGCGCTGTCGATGTCAGCTGGCCGTTCATCGGCGGCCTGGCCGGCGGCACCCAGCGGCTCACCCCGCGTCTCCAGCTGGTCGCAACCTCGCCGGTCGACAATATCGACATCCCCAACGAAGACAGCCGCGCCTTCGAACTCGAAGACGGCAATATCTTCGCGATCAACCGCTTCCCCGGGTACGACCGGTTCGAAGATGGCGCACGCTTCACTTATGGCGTCGAGTGGAATTTCAACCGCCCCGGCCTCGCGGTGTCGAGCAGCATTGCCCAGAGCTACCGGCTCGACAACCGCCCGTCGCTGTTTCTCGATGGCACCGGCCTTACCGATCGCAGCTCGGATGTCGTCGGCCGCACCACGGTCGCCTTCCGCAACCTCGTGCGGCTGACCCACCGCTTCCGGCTCGACAAGGACAATCTCGAAATTCGCCGTAACGAGATCGACGCGACCGTCGGCACCCGCACCACTTATGCGGTGTTCGGCTATTCGCGGCTCAACAGGGACATCGCCAACATCGGTGAGGATCTGAACGACCGCGAGGAATTGCGGCTCGGCGGGCGGGTCCAGGTCGCGCGCTTCTGGTCGGTGTTCGGCTCGGCGATCCTCGATCTGACTGACCGCAGCGACGATCCGCTGTCGATCGCCGACGGCTTCGAACCGATCCGCCATCGCCTCGGCATCGCTTATGAAGACGACTGCCTGACGCTCGGCCTCACCTGGCGGCGGGACTATCAGGACCGGGGCGATGCGCGCGCCGGCAACAGCTTCCTGCTCAGGCTGGCGTTCCGCAACCTGGGCGTGTAGGCGGGCAGCATCGGCACCGGCCGCCACCGCTCAGCCTGTGTTCAGGCCTGCACTGGCATCTGGCCGGGACCAATTTCAGCCCCCC
>JANNMK010000170.1:0-8833 GCA_031397785.1 Sphingomonas sp.
CGCCGCCCACGCCCGCGCCGCTTATGCCAGATGCCGGGCAACCCTACGGCCCGCAAATGCTCCCCGCTGCCGCTCCCGTGACCGATGGCGCGATCGCCCCGGATGGCAAAGCCGCATGAGCGAAACCGCCACGCTCGATCCCGCGCCCGCTGCCGAAGAGCCGGTCGATCCGGACAAGTCGGCGATCGAGGCATCGCGCGCGCCGCTGCTCGATCATCTCATCGAATTGCGCCGCCGCCTTTTATGGTCGCTGGGCGCATTGCTCGTCGCCTTTTTCGTCTGTTTCCACTTTGCCACCGACATTTTTGCTTTCCTGGTCCAGCCGCTGCTCGCCGCAGGGCAGGGCAAACTTATCTACACCGCCCTGTTCGAAGCATTTTTCGTCGAGGTCAAAGTGGCGCTGTTTGCCGCTTTCCTGCTCGCCTTTCCGGTCATCGCCACGCAAATCTGGCGCTTCGTTGCGCCTGGCCTGTATCGCAACGAAAAACGCGCGATGCTGCCGTTCCTCGCCGCCACGCCGATTCTGTTCACGGCTGGCGCGGCATCGGCCTATTATGGCGCAGTGCCGCTAGCGCTTAAATTTCTGCTGAGTTTTCAGGGCAATGTCGGCGGTGTCGAGCAGGAGGCGCTGCCCGGCGTCGGCAATTATCTCGATTTCGTCATGCATTTCGTGCTGGCCTTCGCCGTCGCATTTCTGCTGCCGATCCTCATCATGCTGCTCGAGCGGGCAGGGATCGTTACGCTTCAGCAACTGCGCGGCGCACGGCGCTATATGATTGTCGCGGCCTTTGCGGTGGCTGCCGTATTCACCCCGCCCGATCCCGGTTCGATGCTGTTGCTCGCCATCCCCTTGTGCCTGCTATACGAAGCGGCGCTGGTCGCGATCATGCTGACCAATCGCAAAAAACGCGCACCGGAATAAGCGGCGCGCGTTTTTGCGACATATCCAGGCATGGATTAATCGGCTGCATCCTCGACCGCATCGCCGGCCGACTGGATGTCGCGGCCAGCGCCTTCGACGGTATTGCATGCCGAAATCAGCAATGCGGCGCTCGCAGCGATGGCAGTGAAGAAAATTCTGGTCATGATTGTCTCCCTAGTGCGCGCGCGAACATGCCGCGGCGTTCCGCTACGAAAAACCCCATAGGCCATGGATGGTTCCATCGCCGCCCCGCCAACGGCCCATGGTCATGCCGCTGACGACAGCATCGCTGCATTGGCTGTTCTGGAAAAAATGAGGGCCCAGCCGCAACGGGGGTGATGTGCGACCGGGCCCAGATGATGGGACAGCGAGAGCGGGGGGCGTTGGTCGCTGTCCGCCGAGTAAAATGCGCCAGTCTGCCCGTGGTTCCGGATAAAATGGCTTTGGCGCAAAATTATTTTCATGCGGCGTCAATCAGAAGCTCAGCCGCACGGTTGCGCGGATATCGCGGCCTGCCAGCGGAGCGAAATCCTTGAGAAAGCTGGCATGGCGACGCGCTTCCATATCGAACAGATTATTTGCCGAAACGATCAGCGTCGTTCCATTGTTCCGGCCGAACGGGCGGAACGACACCGACGCATTGACCAGCGTATAGCTTTCGGTTGGCGTCTCGAAGGCCGCGATGCGATCCTGGCCATCGACATATTCCACCTCGGCGCGCGCGGTAAACTGGCCGCCTTGCGCCTCGATACCGCCCAGCAGTCGCAGCGGCGGGATGCGCGGCACCGGCCCGACACCTTTAACCCTCGCCCGGACATAGTCGGCGACACCATCGACGATCAGCGCGGTTTCGCCGAACCGCGCCAGCGTCAGCGATGCTTCGGCTTCGAAACCATAAAAACGCGCATCGTCCTGCCGGAACTGGAATACCGGCAGGTCGTCCTCGATGGCACCGGTCGGGGCCTCAAAGATGAAATTGTCGAAGCGCGTATAATAGGCAGACAGTTCGAAATTATAGCCGATTCCGCTGCCTTTGAGCGTCGCTTCGATGCCATTGCTGCGTTCCTTGACGAAATCGGGATTGCCGACCTCGAACGCCTGAGTGCCCGCATGCGGGCCGTTGGCGAACAGCTCCTCGGCCGCCGGCGCGCGCTCGCTGTGCGTCGCATTGATGCCGATGCGCACGGAGTCGCTCAAGCCATAGCTCGCACCGATCGATCCAGAATAGGCGTTATAGCTGCGCCGAAGATCGGGATTGCCAAGATCCGCATCCTCGCGCGCTTCCAGTTCGGTGCGCTCATACCGACCGCCAATCTCGGCGCGGAACGCCCCGATGTCGAAGCTTTGCAATGTGAACACGCCATATTGGCTGGTGACATTCTTTGGCACGAATTTCTCGTCGCCGATCACGTTGAAATCGCGGGTAAAGCCCTGAAAGCCGCTGGCCCCCTGCCAGCCGTCGCGATTGGCCTGGACGAATTCGAGCCGCGCCTCGAGACTTTCGTTGAGGAAGGTGGTGGCGATATCCCCGGTCTCTTCGACCTCATTGTGCCGATAATCGGCGGCACCGGCACGAAACCGCAACCGTTCGATAAAGCCGTTTCCGGTTTCCAGCTCCGCGCGAAAATCCGCCCGGGTCTGGCGCACGTCGAGCCGCACCTGCTCGGCCTCGACCGCCGGGTCGAGCGAATAGCGCACCGGCACACCATAAAAAGTGTCGAAATGGCTGACCGAGACGCCGATATTGCCGGTTTCGGTGATGATCGCCCCGCCGCCCGCAATTTCCCAGGTCCGGGCCGCGCTGTTGGGCAGTTCGCCCCGCAATGTCGCGAGCTCGGCAATGGCGGGGTCGCCGCTGGCCAGTGCCGTGGCCCGCTGCTGGCGCGACAGGATGAGGCTGCCGGTGTCCAGGTCGTCGGTTTTCAGATAGCTGCCATCGACATGGATGACGACAGTGCTCGACAGCGGAACATCGATCGCCGCTGCGCCCGATCGCTCCTGCGCTGCGCTGCCGTAACTGGCCAATGCCTCGACATGAACCGCCTCGGTCGGCACGCGGCGCGGGATGCGGCTGTCGACGACGTTGACCACCCCGCCGATCGCCGACGATCCGAACAACAGTGCTGCCGGTCCGCGCAACACCTCTATCCGGTCGGCGGTCAGCGGGTTGATCGCCACCGCATGGTCGACACTGGTGTTCGACACGTCGAAACTGCCGATGCCGTCCTGCAGCACCCGCACCCGCTCGCCCTGCAATCCGCGCAGCACCGGACGCGACGCATTCGGGCCGAAACTGGTCGCCGAAACGCCGGGCAGATGCGCCAGAGTGTCGCCGATCGTGCCGCGCAGCGCCCGGGTCAGTTCGACCCCGGTCAGCACCGATGTCCCCGACAGTAAATCGATGCGGTTGCGCTCGAATGGCGCGGTGACGACAATATCGTCGGCTGCCTCGTCATGATAGGGGTCGTCGCTCTCGCTGCGGTCGGCGGGCGGCGCTGCTTGCGCCGCAGCGATGGTCGGTATGGCAAGGGCGATGGCGGATGTAGCGAGAAACAGCGAAAGGCGCACGAACGATACTCCAGGGAACAGGGGGATTTGGGCGTCGCGTAATGATATATAATCACGCAAACAAGCAAAAAGCGTTCGTTGGTGGGGGCGGCGCCTAGGGCAAAATTTCCCTGTCCTACATGTTCTGTTTATGTTCTACCATTGTCGATGACGACTCGACATGACTCTCTCGCCCCCGCGCCGCTTGCCACCCCGGCCGCCGCGCATGATCTGGCTCCAGCAGGCAGCGCAGCGCCCGACAGCCCGCCAATGTCGTCGGCCGGCGGTCCGGTGTCGCCCGCCGCCGCGCTCGACCAGCGCGGCTTTGTTGCCGACGATTATGACTGGCTGCCCGTAGCCCGGCGGGCGCGGGACGACGGCTGGTCGGTCGAAAAGCAGCGCCAGTTCATCGCCGTGCTCGCCGATACCGGCATCGTCGAAGACGCCGCCCGCGCGGTGGGGATGGACAAGAGCAGCGCCTATAAACTGCGCCGCTCGCCCGGCGCCCAGGGGTTTGCCCGGGCCTGGGGCATGGCGCTTCAGGCGGCGTCGCAAACCCTTGCCGACCTTGCCTTCGATCGCGCGATCAACGGCGTCGAAGTGCCCGTGCTCGATGCGTCGGGTATCTGCATCTATCGCAAGCGGGTGTTCAACGACCGGCTGCTGATGTTCCTGCTGCGCTCGCACCAGCCGCAGGTCTACGGGCCGGACGCGGGCCGCATCGTCCATCATCCCAAAAAGGTCCGCGTCGATACGCTGTCGCATGAAATGATCGATTTTGTCGATCGCAAGGTAACCCGCGAAACCACGCTCGATCGTGGCGGCAGCGTGGTGACCCCGCCGGGCTTCGTTTGCGGCCCCGATGTCGCGGACGCGCTCGATGCGCTGCTGCCCTGCCTGCCGGACGATCCGCTCGCCGCCATGCCGCAGGATGCCTGCACCCGGCTCATCGAACAGATCGACCGGCACGGCCTCGATTCCATCGACGAAGCGTTCGACGACGCCTTCGATCTCGCCGAACTGCGCGCCGAACAGCGCGCGCGCACCGAGCGTGCGGAACGCACGGCGCAAGCCGAACGCATTCAGCGCATCGCGCATGACAATCCGGAAACGACAGCGCGATAGGCGTGGACTTAGGCGACTTCCGATCGGCAACGCGACCGCATTTGGCGTGGACTTAGAGGACTTTCGGCAGCGACAAGGCACCGGCTCCCATCCCGGCCGCCCATTTACGCCCGCTTGCCGACCGGTCGCGCCGCGACTACATCCGCCTCGTGAGCTTCGTCGCCCCAGATACGCTGAGCCTGATCGGCAATACTCCGCTCGTCCGGCTTGCCGGACCAAGCGCGGCCAGCGGGGCGGAGATTTTCGCCAAATGCGAATTTGCCAACCCCGGCGCTTCGGTCAAGGACCGCGCCGCCCTGTTCATCGTCCGCGATGCCGAACAGCGTGGGCTGTTGCAGCCCGGTGGCACCATCGTCGAAGGGACGGCAGGCAACACCGGCATCGGCCTTGCCCTCGTCGCCAACGCCTGTGGCTACCGGACGATCATCGTCATGCCCGATACTCAGAGCCGGGAGAAAATGGATACGCTGCGCGCACTCGGCGCCGAACTGGTCCTCGTGCCGCCTGCACCGTTCGCCAATCCCGGCCATTTCGTCCACACCTCGCGCCGCATAGCTGAGGAAACGCCGGGCGCTGTCTGGGCCAACCAGTTCGACAATCTCGCCAATCGCCGCGCGCATATCGTCGGCACCGCCGCCGAAATCTGGGACCAGATGGACGGCCGGATCGACGGTTTCACCTGCGCTGCCGGTACTGGCGGCACCATCGCCGGGGTCGGGCTGGGGCTCAAGGAACGCGATGCGTCGGTGACCATCGCGCTCACCGACCCGCATGGCGCTGCACTCTATAATTATTATGCCTGCGGCGAATTGCGCGCCGAAGGGTCGAGCGTCGCCGAAGGGATCGGTCAGGGGCGCATCACCGCCAATCTCGAAGGCGCGCCGATCGACACGCAATTTCGCATTTCCGATGCCGAAGGCGATGCATGGGTGCTGCGGTTGCTGCGTGAAGAGGGGCTGTGCCTCGGCCTCTCCTCGGGCATCAATGTTGCAGGGGCCGTTGCGCTCGGCCGTCAGCTCGGCGTCGCAAGCCGCATCGTCACCATCCTGTGCGATACCGGATTTCGGTATCTTTCTTCCTATTACGACCCCGAATGGCGCGCCGCAAAGGGGTTCCCGCCGCTCCGCGACCATCCGGCAGAGGCCGCAGCGGCATGAAGAAGTATCGCGATGGCAGCACATTTCCCGCCGCCCACGACACCGCAAAGGAGGCGCGTCGCCGCATCGTCGTCGGGCTGGCCGGGCTGGTCCTGATGCTACTGCTGGTCATGCTGACGGGCCTGTTGATCGGACAGGCGCGCGAAGAAGCGGAAGTCGCCAAGGCCCAGGCGGAAGCGGCCGGGGTGGTCAACCCGGGCGGTGACGCGGCCGTTCCGCCTGTCGCCGCCGATCCGCTCGCCAGTGTCGCCGACACTCAGACGCCGGTGCCTGCCGCGCCTGTCCTTCCCGGGACGGCAGGCGAAGGCGTCGTGGTTCCCGATCTTCAGCCCGACCCGCAACTAAAGGCCGCCAGGTCGCAGCCTTGATGCCCGGGACGCCAGGTACACGGCACCGGCTGATCCGGCTGTCGGGCGGCGTTCTGCTGGCGATCGGCATTGCAGGGGGGTGGATCGCCCTGCGCCAATCCAGCGCGCCGGTTGTGGCATCGGCCCCCGAACAGCGGTCCGTAGCGCGCGTCACGCCGCGCGTTACAATGCTGACATCCTTGCCAATCGGCCTGAACAGCGGCGCTTCCCTCTCGGCGATGCTCGATCCGTCGCTTCCCGCCGACCCGCTGCTGGCTGCGCTGGGCGGCGACGTCGCGTTGCAGCTTGTCGATGCAATCGACGCGGCAACGCTTGCCCGCACCGATGTGCTCTTGCTCGCCCATCCGCGCGCTCTGCCCCCGGCAACGCTCGCCGCCATCGACACCTGGGTGCGCGGCGGGGGTTCTGCCATCGTGCTTGCCGATGGGCTCTCGTCCTGGGCGACGATCCACCCGCTCGGCGATCCTCGCAATCCTGCGGTTACCAGTCTGCTTACCCCGCTGCTGTCGCATTGGGGCTTGCGGCTCGATGCGCCGCAGGGGATGGCAACCGCCGTCGTCGAACAGACCATGGGCGACCATGATGTGCGCTTTCTCAGCCCCGGATCGCTGGTGCGGCAAAAGGCGGGCTGCACCATCGACCGAACAGGTATGGTCGGGGATTGCCGCATCGGTGCAGGCCGTGCGCTGGTCATCGCTGACGCGGACTTTCTCGATCCGGCGGTCTGGGCCGGGCAGGGCGATGATGGAAATATCGCGTGGCTGCTCGACAGCATCGCCACACTTGCCGCCGAAAAGACCGCGCAATGACACAGCGCGCTATTTTCCCGTCGAAATGCCAAAATCTCGGTTAAAAGTTAGTTCATCCCGCACTATCCCCTTCCATCCCCAATAATCTATGGTATCACTCTGCCAAGCGGAGGGTTGGCTTTCGCCTTGGCGGCACATGCAAAACCGTGATCGACGAAGAGCGGTCTTGGCAGAGGGAAAGTGTCGCTGTCGGCAACGGCCGAACGGGAACGGGGAAAAGCGGCTCAGATGGCGGAAATCGGCTATTATACCGGTGCTGTCCTGACCAAGCGCGACGAAAAGGATCGTCTGGCGCTGCCCGCCGGCTTGCGCAATTCCATCCCGGGCGATGCCAAGACTCGCAGCATCTATATCTCGATGCACGAAGATGCGCCGTGCCTCATCGGTTCGGGCGCCGACCGGGTTGCCCGGCTCGAAGCCTATATCGAAAAGCGTGAGGAAGTGGCGATCCGCCGCAACCAGCCGTTCAACAGCAATGCCGCGCGCCGCAAGCTGTTCGGCGGCCAGTCGATTCCGCTCGACGGCTCCGGCCGGTTCACCATGCCCGACAATTTGTGGGACCTGGGTGATTACACCGGCGATCTGTTCTTCCTCGGCATGGGCGATTATTTCGAAATCTGGGATCTTGCGGCGTTGCTCGCGCTGAAGGGTGAGGATTATGAGGCCGCCAAAGCGCAGGCACGCGCTGCAGTGCGCGCCCGCGACCGCCTTGCTGCCAAAAAGGCTGAAACAGCGTGAGCCCGGCGCAGTCCTCCGCACTACCCCGGCACGTCCCGGTTCTGCTGGATGAAGTCATCGCTGCACTCACCCCGGTCGCCGGAGAGGTCCACATCGACGGCACATTCGGTGCCGGTGGTTATACCCGCGCGATACTTGCCCAACGCGCCCATGTGATCGCGATCGATCGTGATCCCGACGCGATAGCTGCCGGACAGGCATTGGTGGATGAAGCCGATGGTCATCTCACGCTGGTCGCAGGCCAATTCTCTTGTCTCGACAGCATTGCGTCCGATTGCGGCAAATCGCCTGTCGATGGCGTGACGCTCGATATCGGCGTGTCGTCGATGCAGCTCGATCAGGCAGACCGCGGCTTTGCTTTTTCACAGGACGGTCCGCTCAATATGGTCATGGCGCAGCAGGGTGAGACCGCTGCTGAATGGATCGACCGGTCGAGCGAGGAAGAAATTGCCGACGTCCTGTTCCACTATGGCGATGAGCGACAGTCGCGCCGGGTCGCCCGCGCCATCGTCGCCGCAAGGCCAATAACCCGGACGTCGCAACTTGCGGCCATCGTCCGCCGGGCACTCGGTTATCACCCGGGCATGCCGAAAGACCCGGCCACGCGCAGCTTTCAGGCGATCCGTATCGCCGTCAACGACGAACTGGGGGAGCTCGAGCGCGGACTCCAAGCTGCCGAACGCGTGCTCAGGCCTGGCGGGCGGCTGGCGATCGTCTCGTTCCACAGCCTCGAGGACCGCATCGTCAAACAGTTCCTGAAACAGCGCAGCGGAGGAAGCGGTTCTGGGTCGCGACATCTGCCGGCCATGGCCGCTAGCGGGCCTGCACCGACTTTCGATGCCGTGGCAAAACCGCAGCGCGCCGGCGATGCAGAGGTCGCGCGCAACCCGCGTGCCCGCTCTGCCACCTTGCGGGTCGCGGTCAGGACAGCGGCACCGTCCTGGGATTCCGGTTCGCGACAATCGGCCATGGCTACGGGGAGGAAGCGGTCATGATGTTCGCGGCACGCAAACTTCAGGGGATCGGCCTCATCATGCTGCTGACCATCTTTTGCTTGATCGCCTATCCGGTTACGCTCCAGGTGTCAGCGACCCGCGCCGAACTGCGCCGGGTCGAAGCCGACATCGCCGAGACCCGCCAGCGCAACCGGATGCTCGAAGGCGATAT
>JANNMK010000203.1:0-7820 GCA_031397785.1 Sphingomonas sp.
TGGACGGAACCTCGTGCGGCACGCTGGAGCCACGGGGCGATAGCGGGTTTTTCGAGGGCGAGGTCAGCCTGGGTGAACGCCAGCCGGTCAAGTATCGCGCCGCCAATGCCGGCGGCGAGTGGGACGTTTTCGACCCCTATAGCTTCGGCCCCGTGCTCGGCCCGCTCGACGACTTCCTGATTGTCGAGGGCACCCATCTCAGGCTCTACGACAAGCTCGGCGCGCATCTGATCGAGCATGAAGGGGCAAGCGGTGTGCATTTCGCGCTGTGGGCGCCAAACGCAGCCCGTGTTGCCCTCGTTGGCGATTTTAACGACTGGAACCCCGCCCGCCACATCATGCGCCACAGGGGCGATATCGGCGTGTGGGAGATTTTCCTGCCCGACATCGGCCCCGGCCACGCCTATAAATATCATATCATCGCCGCCGATAGCACGGTCCAGCCGCTGAAAGCCGATCCGTTTGCGCACGCCGCCGAACTGCGCCCGGCGACTGCGTCCCTCACCACCGCCCCGCTCGACCATGACTGGGGCGACGCCGCTCACCGCGCCCACTGGCAGTCGGTCGATCCGCGCCGCGAAGCCATCAGCATCTACGAAGTGCACGCCGGATCATGGGACCGCGACGCCAATGGCTGGTATCTCTCGTGGGATGCGCTCGCTGACCGGCTGATCCCCTATGTCGTCGACATGGGCTTTACCCACATCGAATTTCTGCCGATTACCGAACATCCCTATGACCCCAGCTGGGGCTATCAGACCACCGGCTTGTTCGCGCCATCGTCGCGCTTTGGCGATGCCGCTGGCTTCGCGCGATTCGTCGATGGCGCGCATCGCGCCGGGGTCGGCGTCATCCTCGATTGGGTGCCGGCGCATTTCCCGACCGACGCGCACGGCCTCGCCCGGTTCGACGGCACCGCGCTGTATGAACACGAAGACCCGCGGCTGGGTTTCCACCCCGACTGGAACACCGCCATCTATAATTTCGGGCGGCGTGAGGTCGCCGCCTTCCTGCTCAACAGCGCGCTCTACTGGATCGACCGGTTTCATATCGACGCCCTGCGCGTCGATGCCGTCGCTTCGATGCTCTACCGCGATTATTCGCGCGAAGCGGGGCAGTGGATTCCCAATGCCGATGGCGGGCGCGAAAATTGGGAGGCGGTTGCCCTGCTGCGCGCCACCAACAGCGCGGTGTACGCGACCCACCCCGGCGCCTTCACCATTGCCGAGGAATCGACCAGCTGGCCGGGCGTCTCGCAGCCCGTGCATCAAGGGGGCCTGGGCTTCGGGTTCAAATGGAACATGGGATTCATGCACGATACGCTGCAATATATGGCGCGCGATCCCGTCCATCGCCGCTTCCACCATGACGAGATCGGCTTTGGCCTCGTCTATGCGTTTAGCGAAAATTTCGTTCTGCCACTGAGCCATGACGAGGTGGTCCATGGCAAGGGCTCGCTGCTCGCCAAAATGGCTGGCGAAGACTGGCAGAAATTCGCCAATCTGCGCGCTTATTATGCGATGATGTGGGGCTATCCCGGCAAGAAACTGCTGTTCATGGGGCAGGAGTTCGCCCAGCGCCGCGAATGGAGCGAAGGGCGCGCGCTCGACTGGCATTTGCGCGGCCATGCCGCGCATGAAGGGGTGCGCCGCCTGGTGCGCGATCTCAACCACCTCTTCCGCGCCACACCCGCGCTCCACGCCCGCGATTGCGAAAGCGAGGGGTTCGAATGGCTGATCGCCGATGATGCCGAAAACTCGGTCTTTGCCTGGTTGCGCAAGGCTCCCGGAGCCGCGCCGGTCGCTGTCGTGGTCAACATGACCCCGGCACTGCGCGACGGATATCGTCTGCCGCTGCCGCATGACGGGACCTGGCGCGAAATCTGCAACAGTGACGCAGGCGACTATGGTGGCAGCGGGATCGGCAATCTGGGCGCGGTGGAGGCCAAAGACGGGGCCGCCGTCGTCACGCTGCCGCCGCTGGCGACGATCATGCTGGAGTTTGCCGGCTAAACGACAGGCCCGAACGGGCAGCTTTGGGAGAGGGAGCAAGACCATGGCCGAAAAACGAGGTCAGCCACTGGCACGCGATGCCATGGCCTATGTGCTGGCAGGCGGGCGCGGCAGCCGGTTGATGGAGCTGACCGACGCGCGCGCCAAACCGGCCGTCTATTTCGGTGGCAAGACGCGGATCGTCGACTTCGCGCTGTCCAACGCATTGAATTCAGGCATCCGGCGCATCGGCGTGGCGACGCAATACAAGGCGCACAGCCTGATCCGCCATCTGCAACGCGGCTGGAACTTCCTGCGCCCTGAACGCAACGAAAGTTTCGACATCCTGCCCGCCTCGCAGCGCGTTTCCGAAACCCAATGGTATGAAGGGACCGCCGACGCGGTTTACCAGAATATCGACATTATCGAGAGCTATGCACCCAAATTCATGGTCATCCTGGCGGGCGATCACATCTACAAGATGGACTATGAACTGATGCTCCAGCAGCATGTGGACCAGGGGGCGGACGTCACCGTCGGCTGCCTCGAAGTGCCGCGCATGGAGGCGACCGGATTTGGCGTCATGGCGGTCGATGAGGCGGACCGCATCACCGCTTTCGTCGAAAAGCCGGCCGATCCGCCCGCCATCCCGGGCCGTCCGGACGAGGCGCTGGCATCGATGGGCATTTATGTGTTCAACACCGAATTTCTGATCGACCAGTTGCGCCGCGATGTCGCGACACCCGGGTCGAACCGCGATTTCGGCGGCGATCTCATCCCCTATATCGTCCGGCACGGCAAAGCGGTCGCCCACCGCTTTTCCGCCTCCTGCATCCGCGCGGCGCAGGAAATCGAGGAATATTGGCGCGATGTCGGCACCATCGATGCCTATTGGGAGGCCAATGTCGACCTCACCGATACCGTCCCCAAACTCAATCTCTATGACCGCGACTGGCCGATCTGGACCTATTCGGAAATCACCGCGCCCGCCAAATTCGTGCATGATGAGGATGGCCGGCGCGGCGCGGCCATCTCCAGCCTGGTATCGGGCGACTGCATCGTCTCTGGCTCGGGCGTATCGCGCAGCCTCTTGTTCACCGGGGTCAAGACCGGCAGCTATTCGATGCTGCACGAAGCGGTGGTGCTGCCTTATTGCAACATCGGCCGCCACGCCCGGCTCAACCGCGTCGTCGTCGATCGCGGAGTGCGTATCCCCGAAGGACTGGTGGTCGGCGAAGATCCGGAGCTTGACGCGGCGCGCTTTCGCCGCACCGCCAGCGGCATCTGCCTGATCACCAGACCGATGATCGAGAAACTCGGCAAGTGAGAGCGGAAGTGAACGAGGCGCTCTCGGTCCTCGCGGTCGCATCCGAATGCTATCCGCTGGTCAAGACCGGCGGCCTCGCCGATGTCGTCGGCGCTCTCCCCGCCGCGCTCGCTCGGCAGCATGTCGCAGTGACAACGCTGATCCCGGCCTATCCCGCCGCGCTGGCAAAGGTCGGCAAGACAAAAATCGCCCACAAGATTGCCGATCTGTTCGGCGGCAAGGCCGTGGTGCGATCCGCAACGCTCGGCGGCCAGCCCTTGCTGCTGCTCGACGCGCCCCATCTGTTCGCCCGGCCCGGCAGCCCCTATGCTGATCAAGACGGGCGCGACTGGGACGATAATTGGCGACGCTTCGCCGCGCTCTCCCGCGTCGCTGCCGATCTCGCGGGCGGCGCACTCGGCCCCGGTTTCGACCTGCTCCACGCGCATGACTGGCAGGCCGCGCTAGCGCCCCTCTACCTTCGCATCCTCGATGGCGCTCCGCCCTCGCTGGTCACCATCCACAATATCGCCTTTCAGGGCCAGTTCGGCGCGGAAATCTTCCCCGCGCTCGGCCTTCCGCCCAGCGACTGGTCGGTCGACCGCCTCGAATATTATGGCGGTGTCGGCTTCCTCAAAGGGGGAATGGCCGCCGCCGACGCCATCACCACCGTCAGCCCGACCTACGCCCGTGAAATCCGCGCTGCCGAATTCGGCATGGGCCTCGAGGGACTGGTCCGCGCGCGCGGGCGCCAAGTCCACGGCATCCTCAACGGCATCGACCCGGCCGTCTGGCACCCGGCCACCGACCCGGCGCTCCCCGCCGCCTATACCGCAAAATCGCTCGCCAAACGCGCCCGCAATCGCAGCGCGCTCGCGCGCACCTTCGGCCTCGACAGCGGCCCCGGTCCGCTGTTCACCGTGGTCAGCCGCCTGACCTGGCAAAAGGGAATGGACGTGCTCGCCGACAGCGTCGATGCTCTTGTCGCCATGGGTGGCCGGCTCGCGGTGCTCGGCTCAGGCGACGCCGCACTGGAGGGCGCATTCGTTGCCGCCAGCCACCGCCACCCCGGCCGCGTCGCGGTCCGCATCGGCTATGACGAGCCTCTCTCGCACCTGATGCAGGGCGGCGGCGATGCCATCCTCATCCCCAGCCGCTTCGAACCCTGCGGCCTCACCCAGCTTTATGGCCTCGCTTATGGCTGCGTCCCCGTCGTCTCGCGCACCGGCGGGCTGGCCGACACCATCGTCGACGCCAATGCCGCCGCGCTGGCCAATGGCGTCGCCACCGGTATCATGATCGGCGCAGTCGAGCGCGACGCACTCACCGACGGCATCGCCCGTGCCGTCGCGCTGTTCGCCGATCCACCCCGCTGGCAGGCGATACAGCGCGCCGGGATGACCAGCGACTTCAGCTGGACACAAAGCGCCGCCACCTACGCTGCGCTCTATCGTTCCTTGACCGAGACCGCCCGATGATCCGCACCCATCGCACCACCCCCTTCCCCGACCAGAAGCCCGGAACGTCGGGACTCCGCAAGAAAGTCGTTATATTTCAACAGCCCAACTATGCCGAAAATTTCATCCAGTCGGTGTTCGATGTGGTGGATGGCATATCGGGCGCAACGCTGGTGATCGGCGGTGACGGGCGCTATCACAATCGCACCGTCATTCAGGTGGCGATCCGCATGGCCGCCGCTGCCGGTGTAGTGCGAGTCATCGTCGGGGCAGGCGGCATCCTCTCGACCCCCGCCGCCAGTCACCTCATCCGCCTGCATCGCGCCATCGGCGGGCTGATTCTGTCGGCGAGCCACAATCCCGGTGGCCCGAATGAGGATTTCGGCATCAAATATAATGTTGCCAATGGCGGGCCAGCACCCGAGGCGATCACCGACGCGATCCACGCCCGAACGCTGACCATCGAAGGCTGGCAGACGATCGATGCCGCCGAGGTCGATCTCGACACCATCGGCTCCACGCTGGTCGGCGACACATTGGTCGCCATCGTCGATCCGGTCGCCGACTATGCCGAACTGATGGAAAGCCTGTTCGATTTCGCCGCGATCCGCGCCGCGCGCGCCAATGGTCTATCGATCGCCTTCGATGCGATGCACGCGGTGACCGGGCCTTATGCGACCGACATCCTCGAACGCCGCCTCGGCTTTGCCCCCGGGACCGTGCGCAACGGCACCCCGCTCGAGGATTTCGGCGGCCACCATCCCGATCCCAATCTGGTTCATGCCGCAGAACTCCATGCACTGATGATGTCTGCCGACGCCCCGACCATCGGCGCCGCATCGGACGGCGATGGCGACCGCAATCTGATCATTGGCAAGGGCCGCTTCGTCGCCCCGTCGGACAGTCTCGCCATCCTCGCCGCCAATGCTCATCTCGCACCGGGCTATGCCGCTGGCCTCGCCGGGGTCGCCCGCTCGATGCCGACCAGCGCCGCCGTCGATCGTGTCGCCGCCGCGCTGGGCATCCCCGCGCATGAAACCCCGACGGGCTGGAAATTCTTCGGCGAACTGCTCGACGCCGGAATGGCGACGCTGTGCGGCGAGGAAAGCGCCGGTACGGGCTCGGATCATGTCCGCGAAAAGGACGGGCTATGGGCCGTTCTCCTGTGGCTCAACATCCTCAGCGTCCGGGGGGACAGTGTGGACACGATCACCCGCCAGCATTGGGCCACATATGGGCGCAACTATTATGTCCGCCACGATTATGAAGGGCTGGAATCCGCCCCTGCCGAGGCGCTGATCGCCGATCTGCGCGCCGCGCTCCCTACTCTCCCCGGCCAGCGCCACGGCAACCTTGTCATCGAACTCGCCGACGATTTCGCCTACACCAGCCCGATCGACGGCGCGGTCAGCGCGCGCCAGGGCATCCGTATCGGCTTTGTCGGCGGCTCGCGCATCGTCCTGCGCCTGTCCGGCACCGGCACCAGCGGCGCGACGCTGCGGCTTTACATCGAACGCTACGAACCGCCATCGGGCAATCTCGATACCGATCCCGCCATCATGCTCGCGCCGCTCGCTGCCGCCGCCGATGCCATCGCCGGTATCGCCGCGCGCACCGGGCGGACGGCTCCAGACGTCATCACATGAACGAACCGCTCGGCGCGACCGCGACCGCCGGTGGCACCCGCTTTGCCGTCCGCAGCCGCGATGCCGATGCGCTGTGGCTGTGCCTGTTCGATGGCGACGAAAGCGAACGGCGTATCGCCATGCACCGCGACGGCGATCTGTTTTCGCTCACCGTCTTCGGCATCACCGACGGCCAGCGCTACGGCCTTCGCGCCGAAGGGCCGTGGCAGCCCGACGATGGCCTGCGCTTCGATCCCGCCAAATTGCTTGTCGATCCCTATGCGGTCGAACTCGATCGCCGCTTCGTCTGGCACCCCGGTCTGGCGACAGTCGGCAGCGACACGGCAGCGCTGGCCCCCAAAGCCATCGTCCGCACCGCGCTGCCCGTCATTCCGCACCACCCGCCATTGTTCCGCGCAGGCGGGCTGATCTACGAGGCGAATGTGCGCAGCCTCACCATGCTGCACCCCGATGTGTCGCCAGCCGATCGCGGCACCATCCGCGCGCTCGCGCATCCGGCGATCATCGCCCATCTGAAAAAATTGCGCGTCTCCGCCATAGAATTGATGCCGGTCGTCGCCTGGATCGACGAACGTCATCTGCTTCCGCTCGGCCTCGCCAACGCCTGGGGCTATAATCCGGTGGCGATGATGCCGCTCGATCCGCGCCTCGCGCCCGGCGGCATCGCCGATCTCGCCTTTGCCGTCGCCGCGCTGCGCGATGCCGGTATTGGCACCATCCTCGACATCGTCCTCAATCACAGCGGCGAAAGCGACGTGCATGGCGCCATCCTGTCGATGCGCGGCCTCGATCCGTGGCGCTATTATGCGCACGCCCCGGACCACAGCCTGGTCAACGACAGCGGCACCGGCAATATACTGGATTTCGGCCAGGCGATCGTCCGGCAACTGGCGCTCGATACGCTGCGCCATTTCGTGGCCCACGCCGGCGTCGACGGCTTTCGCTTCGATCTTGCGCCCATCCTCGCGCGCTCCCCCGGCTTCGATGCCGCCGCGCCGATCTTTGCCGCCATCGCCGCCGATCCGCTGCTATTCGACCGGGTGATGATCGCCGAGCCATGGGACATCGGCCCCGGCGGCTATGCGCTGGGGCGATTCCCCGGCAACTGGCTCGAATGGAATGACCGCTATCGCGACGATGTCCGCCGCTATTGGCGCGGAGACGGCACGGCGGGCGCGCTCGCCACCCGCCTATCCGGTTCGACCGACATTTTCGGCGACACCCGCACCCGCAGCGTCAATTTCCTCGCCGCGCACGACGGCTTCACCCTTGCCGATCTGGTCAGCCACAGCGAGCGCCACACTCACGCCAATGGCGAGAACAATCGCGACGGCCACGCCGATAATCTGAGTTGGAACAACGGCGTAGAAGGCGCGACCGACGACCCCGACACCACCGCCGCTCGCATGGCCGACATCCG
>JANNMK010000219.1:0-6094 GCA_031397785.1 Sphingomonas sp.
TCGACGCCGCCAGCGGTGATCGCGTCGAGCTTGTCGCCGCTGACCGCAGTGATCGACAGCGGCACGTCCTGCAGATTTTCCTCACGGCGCTGTGCGGTGACAACGATGTCCTCGAGCCCCTGATCGTCCGGAGTGGCAGCATCCTGGGCGTGCAGCGGGGCAGACAATGTTGCCGCACCAAGCGCAGCGGCAAGCGCGAGACGGGAAATCTGGGGAAAAGCGCGGCGCATCGGTGACATTCCTCGGCTGGGGGAATCGGAACGGTTGCTTAACGGTGCAACCGGGATGCCACCGCCGAATAGTTTTCATCCGCAACCGGTCAATGGCGCAGGCGGTTGCGGTGTCGCTTTATCGGCCGGTGTTGCAGAAAAATGACGGTTTGTGACAGCTGGTTGCGCTAAAGCGACAAAGTATACGCATCAAGAGGGCAGGAATGTCTCCTTTGTCGCTTTAGCGCGGAAGCGATTGCGGGAGTGACTGCGGGAACGGGGCCGGGCGGCCGTTGCCGAAGGGATTCATCACATTGTCAAAGAGCCTGGCGCGAACACCATGAGCAGCAGAATATAGCAGGACCGGATGATGTAGGACAGGCTGTTGTCCGGGCGTCCGCTCAAAAGCTTTTTTCACCATAGATGCGGCTGACATCGCCGCCCCATTCGCCATGGAAGCGTTCGAGCAGCATATCGGCGGATGTCTTGCCCGCAGCGACGATGTCATGCAGCGGTTGCAGGAAGCCGACTTCGCTGTCGCCCATCGAATTGACCTCACCGCGCGCCGAAAGCCCGGAAGTGGCGATGTCGAGCACGTCGCGCGCCACATCGAGCAGGCTGCGGCCATCGGGTGCGGTTGCGCGCAGGCCCATGCGCGGCACTTCGTCGCGCAGCCGCTGCTGGCCTTCGATGCTCCAATGTTTGACGATGTTCCACGCCGCATCGAGCGCGCCCTGATCATAGAGCAGGCCAACCCAGAGCGCGGGCAGCGCGCAAATCCGGTTCCACGGCCCGCCATCGGCGCCGCGCATCTCAAGATAGCCTTTCAATCGCACTTCGGGAAAAGCGGTCGATAAATGGTCCATCCAGTCGCTCAAAGTCGGCAATTCCCCCGGCAAAACCCCGAGTTCACCCCGCATAAAGTCTTTGAAACTGTGGCCCGCAGCATCGATATATCGGCCATCGCGGAACACGAAATACATCGGCACATCGAGCATGTAATCGACATAGCGTTCGTAGCTGAAGCCTTGTTCGAACACGAACGGCAGCATGCCGGTGCGCGCCGGATCGGTATCGGTCCAGATATGGCTGCGGTAAGAGAGATAGCCGTTGGGCCGCCCTTCGGTGAACGGCGAATTGGCGAACAGCGCGGTGGCCAGCGGTTGCAGCGCCTGGCTGACCCGGAATTTCTGCACCATGTCGGCTTCGGACGAATAGTCGAGATTGGTCTGGATGGTGCAGGTGCGCAGCATCATGTCGAGCCCCATGGTGCCGACCCGCGGCATATGATCGAGCATGATCGCATAGCGCCCCTTGGGCATGATCGGCAGATCGGCGCGGCGCTTGTCGGGCCACATGCCCATGCCGAGGAAGCCGAGGCCGAGTTCCGCGCCCACCTCCTTCACCTGTTTGAGATGCCGCCCGGTTTCTGCGCAGGTCTGGTGCAAATTGGCGAGCGGCGCGCCGGACAGTTCGAGCTGGCCTGCAGGTTCGAGGCTGACATTGCCGTCCTCACCGGACAGGGCGATGATTTTTCCCCCTTCGACCACCGGCTCCCAGCCGTAGCGGGTCAGCCCCATCAACAGATCGTGGATGCCGCCCGGCTCGTCATAGGATGGCGCGCCATGGTCGGCGAGCCGATAGACGAATTTCTCGTGCTCGGTGCCGATCCGCCAGCGTTCGCGCGGCTTTTCCCCCCTCGCCATCGGCGCGATCAGATCGGCCTTTGTCTCGATGAAGGGATCGCTCTGATCGGAAACCTGACGCGTGCTCATGGCCGCGCAATAATCGGCAGGGCAGGGCAACGCCAGCGGGATTTGCGGGCAGTCAGAGTTCTGGCGTCAGCCCCAATATAGGATAAGATGCAAACCTACCTGGAAAGGCTAAGCTTGGACCACGAATATAATTTATTGAATTTAGTCACTTTAGACGCTGGAAGCTGGGCGGACTGGTTTTCAGGTATCATGACCGCGCTCGCTGTTATAACCGCTTTGATCGCGTACCCCGTGGCGCGCGCTCAACGTCAGAATCAGGAGTTACAAAGAGACAAAGCGTTAGGAAGGGCCATCGGTTGGAAATTACTCAAGGTGTTTAACTCAACGGCGGACATCGACCGACATATTACCGAACGTCTTTCGAAGCGAGAAGCCCTATCATCAGCATCGATGAGATTTTTCTTGGTTGAACCACTTGGAATTCCGGAAAGAACGTTTCCGGAACTCAACCTAAGCGAGACCGATTTTCTTTTGAGAGCTCAAGCCGCAGATTTGCTGGCAGAAATCGACATGTGTATTGGGAGGTATGTATCGATCGCTCATGCAATGAACGAATATAAATCTCGCCGTGAAGCGTTATTCGAACTGATGCCGCCTCCAGTTGCTAGCGATGGTACGATATTTACACATGAGCTCTCACAAGAGCAAAGGGACCGAGTGCAACCCTATGCCGCAATGTTAGAATCCCTGCTTGATGGCATAATCGTTCTAGCCCACCAGAATATTTTGAGAGCAAAATGCGCGATGGCACAATACGGTAAAGACATGACTAGGTATTTTGACAAAGCTCTCATTGATTTCGAAGCCGATCCAAGTTTTGGCAACGGTGTTAACGTCGACTGACCATCGAGCTAATCGGCCGCAGTCTCTTTTCCCATCCCTAAGGACATCGCAATGAGCGTGGCATTTCGCCGGGAGGGCGATGAGGAGCATAAGGAGCCGCGGTTCGAGCTGCCGGTGCCGCCGGGGCCAAACTGGGTCACGCCGCGCGGGCTGGCACTGATCGCGGCGAAGGTGGCGGAACTGGAGGCGTGCCCGCGCGGGGTCGATACCCCTGCCGAGCCTGACCCGGTGCAGCGGATGCTGCGATACTGGCGCAACCGGCTGGCCACGGCCGAGCCCGCGCCGCTGCCCGCGCCGGGAGAGGTCGGCATCGGGTCGCGGGTGGAGTTCAGGCTGGCGGGTGCGGCGCGCCACATCACCATCGTCGGCGATGACGAGGCGGAGCCCGGCGCCGGGCTGCTGTCGTTCCATGCGCCGCTGAGCCGTGCGCTGATGGGCGGTGCAGCCGGCGATATACTGGATTTTGCCGGGCGGACAGGCGTGATCGAGGTGCAGCGAGTAGGATGACCGCCCCCTTTTTGTCGCTTGTTCGTCATCGCTCGTTCGGTTGGGCGGCGTAACGACCGGCTGCTAATTCACCAGCGCATCGAACCGCATCGCGAACGTGGCCCCGGCTGCGATGGTGACGGCGGTGCCGGCCACGGTGGTCCCGCTGATCTGCATCCCGAACGGATCGCTTTCATCGCCACCGGCCGCATCGTCATCTTCGGCGGTCCCCGCCCCGGTGCAGCCCGCCGCGCTGGTCATGCTGCCGGGAATGAAGCTGATGGTCGCAGGCAGGCTGTCGGTGATGGCGATGCCGGTGGTGCGGGCGCTGCCGCCGTTGCTGGCGACGATGCAATATTGCACGCGCGCCCCGGGGATGAATTTGGGGTCGGTCGTGCCGTTCACCGGATCGCTGACGACGCTGCTGGTCTTGGCCAACGTAACCGCGGCTTGGGGATTGCAAAAACTGATATCATGCAGGGTCATCGCCTGATTGCCTGGATCGGCAGGTGCAGCCCCGTGATTGCCATAGGCAATGGTGACGGTGTCGACCGGGCTGCTGAACGTAACCACGACGTTGCCGTCGGCGCTACCGTCCGCCGATGTCGCATCGCCCAGCGCGCTGTTGCCCACCACCAGATTAGCGGGTCCGTTGGTCAGCGTCGGTATGACGGTACTGCCATTAAAACTGCCAGTAACCGTGACCTGATCGGCAAACTGGCCCGTGGCGAAATCGACATCAAACAGGCGAAATTGCAGCCCGGGAACCGCGGTGGGCAATGTGATGGTGGTGGTGACGAGCGCGGTGCGCGAGGTGAGGTTGACGATCTCGATCAGCGAAAATTGCGCCGGAGCCAAACCGCCAGTCATCACATTCTGTCGCGCCGGGGACTGTCCGCCATAGGTCGCGTTGGTCAGCCAGGTGCCGTCGGGATTGGTCATCCCGAACATTATAGTGCCGATCGCGCTGACGGTGAAACTGGCGGCGGTCGCCCCTGCCGTCCAGGCGCTGGTATCCCAGTCGAACGTCGTGACGCCCACCGGACAGACTAGCGTCGGCGGCGTGCCTGCGCTGCGCGTCGTATCGTCGTTGACGATGGTATAGGTCGTGGCGGTGCGCCCTGCGCTGCCGCAGGTGCTTGTGCTCGAAATGATATGGCTGGCGCTGGTGCCGAGCGCCAGCGTGATGGTCTCGTCAAACTCGCGGGTCGATTCGTTGGTGATGCTGATGCCCAGCGGAATGGCTTGCAGCGTGTAGTTGCCGGCCGGAACGGTGACCGCAAAACTGGCCCCGCCGCCCGGTGTCGTATAATCACTGCCCAATGTCGCGGTGCCGCCGGTGATGGTCACCGGGACGGTAAAAGCGGTCGGCACATTTCCGGTCACGATCAGCGTCGGCAAATTGGCGGTCGCGATGCTTTCCGCGCCGCTGGCGGCGGCAACCGCATATTCGACGAATGGCAGGATGTCGATCTGCACCGTATCGACGAAATTGCCGATCGACCCCGGATCGTTGGTTTCGAACTGCACCCGCTGCACGCCGGTCGCGCCGCTGTAAGCAAGGCCGCTGGTGTTGGCGTTGACGTTCCAGGCCTGAGCGGTGGTCGATGCCTGGGTGGTAAGGGTCTGCAGCACGGCGCCCGCGCTGCTGGCGACCTGAAACAATGCGGTCTGCGTCGCCCTGCCGCCGCTGCGGGCGCGGTGGGCAAAGGACCAGCGCAGCAATTCCCCGTTGATCAAACAGATGTTTTGATACAGCGATCCTTCGGCATTGGCGTTCATTTCTGCAAACACCGCACCGCTGTGCGCCGGAACGGACTGGAAATTGGTATCCCATAGCTCGATCTGATCGGTCGACGCCTCCCACCCCGGCACGTCGACCGCTGGCAGAATGGCGAATGTCGGTGCTCCCGCACCGCCCGGGTTATTGGCTTCGAACCCGCCGTTGGTCATCGCCCGTGCCACTTGTGCATGAACAGGCGAACTTGGCGCAAGCAACAGGGCCAGCAACATAGCCGCGCCAAACCGGCGGAAACCGCCCCGCCAGACGCGCGCCAAGACCAGGCATCGTTTCGATACTGTCATAATCCAATACATGCTCAGCTGGCGATAGCAGCAAGGTCTTAATGGCGCGTATCCGCCGGATCGGACTGATCGATGCGGTCCCCTCGCCGGCGCAACCTATGCGCCATCGCAGAGGCGCACCATCAGCGACAGCCACTATGGTCAGAGGGACAGCTTGCTGGCGGCGGCCCCGTCGCCGCGCAGCTGGCGGCTGTAGAACCAGCCGATGCCGATCAGGCTGAACCCGAGCGCGACGAACGAGGCAATGCGCAGCAATCCTTCGAGCCCCGCCGCGTCAGCCAGGAACACCTTGGCGACCGCGCCGAGCATCAGCACCAGCGATGCAATCCGCCAGTCGCGCCGCCCGCGCCGCGCCCCCCACCAGAGGAAAGCGATGGCGAGCAGGATGGCGAGGACGGATCGCAGCACATCTTCGGTTCCGCCGACCGGCAATGCCGACAAGAGCGATCCGGCGAAGGCGTGACGCAGGGTCGACAGGGCAAGCAGCGCCACCGCCGCCATCGCCGCAATCTGCACCGGCAGGTCGAACCGCGCCGTCCTGCCGCCATGCTCCCGCAGGATCAGCCAGGCCGCCAGCGCGGGCAGCGCGTAGATTGCCGCCAGCCAGTTGAGCAGCGGCATCGCCCCCACTGCCTGCTGCGCCCACAGCGGATTGTGGAGGATGAGGCCGTAATGGACGGCGTGCGCGAATGCTGC
>JANNMK010000223.1:0-13683 GCA_031397785.1 Sphingomonas sp.
AGAACCGCCGCGATACTCCCCCCCTTGACCCCAACCCCCCGCCGCCATACCTCCCCGCCATGGCCATTCTTCCGATCATAGAAACCCCTGACGCCCGCCTGCGCGTCATTTCCAAGCCGGTCGAGACCTTCGACGCGGCGCTGAAAACGCTCGTCGCCGACATGTTCGAGACGATGTACGACGCCCCCGGTATCGGCCACGCCGCGATCCAGGTGGGCGTGCCAAGCCGCATTCTGGTCATCGACCTGCAGGACCCCGATCCTGAAGATGAGGAGGGCAAGCGCATGATCCGCGCGCCCCGCACCTTCATCAACCCGGTGTTTTCAGACCCGTCGGAAGAGCATAGCGTCTATTCCGAAGGCTGCCTGTCGGTCCCCGAACAATATGCCGACGTCAGCCGCCCCGCCGCAATCACCGTCGACTGGCAGGACGAGGACGGCAAAGCCCATCGTGAGCGGATGACCGGGCTGCTGGCAACCTGTATCCAGCACGAGCATGACCATCTCGAAGGCATTCTCTTCATCGACCATCTGTCGAAGCTCAAACGTGACATGATGCTCAAGAAACTGACCAAATTGCGCCGCGCCGCCTGACGCAACTATTGCCCGCCCGCAACGTTTGTCTCCATGCCAAAGGGGAGACAATCGTGCCAACCATCGCCAGCCTCGAAACCTTGACCCGCCTCGGCTTTGCCGCGCGCGGTGTCATGTATGTCCTCATCGCCTGGATTGCCTGGCAATCGGGATCGAGCGCGGACGGGCAGGCGGCGCTCGACTGGCTGGCATCGGTAACTGGCGGCACCGTCGTTGTACTGATGGCGCTCGGTTTTGCGGGTTATGGCGTCTGGCGGCTGATCGAGGCGGCGGTCGACAGCGAAGGGTATGGCGGCGATGCAAAGGGCATCGCGATCAGGGCCGGTGGCGTTGTCAGCGGCCTCGCCCATCTTGCTCTGGCGCTTTACGCGATGCGCCTGTTCTGGAGCGCGGATGGTGGCAGATCGGGCGGCACCAGCGCAGACGCCGGCGCGCAATCGGCGATGGATTTACCCGGAGGCACCACACTCATTCTGCTGGCTGCTATCGCCATAATCGGCACCGGACTTTATCAGTTCGCCAAGTCTTATCGGCTCGGGTTCCTGAAACGGATCGATCCGGCAGTAGCGCGGCAGGACTGGATAAAATGGGTCGGTCGCGGCGGCTACACCGCGCGCGGTGTCACCTTTTTGATGATCGGCTGGCTCTTGGTGCGGGTATGGCAAACCGAAAATGCAGCAGCGGCAGGCGGCATCGCTCAGGCGCTCGACGCGCTGCCTTCGGAGATGTTTCTGGCCGTCGCTCTGGGGCTGGGGCTGTTCGGCATCTTCAGCTTCGTCGAGGCCCGTTACCGGCGCATCGCTGACCCGCGCGTCATCGATCGATTGAAAGCGGCAATGACTCAGCGTTGATGGGGCTTTCCTACCCGCATCGTTCCAGCTATGTTCCATAGTGCGACGCACCCGGCTTGTCCGACCGCGTCGCAGGGGGAGGGGTGTTTTCCTTGCATACGTACGTATCACCCCATGTAAACTTTGAATCGAAACCGGAGCGCGCAGCACAGTGGAATCGGATCTGACGCAAATTTTTTTTGCCGTGCTCACGCTGATAGCCGGCGCTGTCATCGGCTGGCTGCTCGGCGGGCGCGGCGCGGCGACTTTGAAGGCCGAACGCGATGCCGTCCGCGCCGAACGTGACGCCCATCTTGCCAATTTCAAACAGGCCGCGCGCGATCTCGAAGCCGCCGATCGCGAACGCGAAGCCAATGCTGTCGCGCTCGCCGCCCTCAACGCCACCCGCGATGCCGATGGCCGCGCCCATGCTGAACGGATTGCCGTGCTCACCGAAGCACGCGATGCACTCGCCGCGCAATTCCAGGAGGTCGGCGCGAAATTGCTCGACCGCGCCCAAACCCAGTTTCTCGAAAGCGCCGGCAACCAGTTCAAGGCATCGGAAACCGCTGCATCGACTCGCCTCGCCCAATTGCTTGCCCCCGTACACGACCGCCTCGCCGCCTATGAACTGGCGGTCGACAAGGTGGAAAAGGAACGCAACGCCGCCTTTGGCAATCTCTCCGGCATATTGGAATCGCTGCGTATTTCGAATGAGGGCGTGAAAGCGGAGGCCGCCCGGCTGTCAAACAGCCTGCGCAATGCGCCCAAGGCACGCGGGCGCTGGGGCGAACAGCAATTGCGCAACGTGCTCGAAAATTGCGGGCTTTCCGAATATGCCGATTTCCAGACCGAAGTCAGCGTATCGGATGATGCGGGCGGCCGATTGCGGCCCGACGTCATTGTGCGCGTGCCTGGTGGGCAAAGCCTCGTCATCGACGCCAAGGTCTCGCTCAACGCCTCTCAGGATGCCTTCAATGCCGAAGATGAGGGCGCGCGCCATTCCGGTTTGATCGCCCACGCTGCATCGCTCAAGACGCATATCAACAGCCTGGGTAACAAGGCCTATTGGACGCAGTTCGATACCGCGCCCGAATATGTCATCCTGTTCATTCCGGGCGAACATTTCCTCGCCGCCGCGCTCGAAACCGATCCGGCACTATGGGATTTCGCATTTGAAAAGAAGGTTTTGCTGGCGACACCGACCAATCTTATTGCAATAGCGCGCACTGTGGCAGCGGTTTGGCGGCAAGAACGCGTGGTCGAACAGGCACGCGATATCGCCGCACTGGGCAAGGAACTCTATGCGCGGATGAGCACCATGGGCGGCCATATCGCCCGGGTCGGCAAAAACCTCGATACCGCGGTCGGCGCCTACAACAGCTTCGTCGGCAGTTTCGAATCGCAGGTCCTGACCTCGGCCCGCCGGTTCGAGGCACTCGATATCGACACGGCGGGAAAGACGATCGATCCGCTCCCTATCGTCGACACCGCCGCCCGCCAGCAAGCCAAGTTGACTGCTGTTTCCGCTAGCGGTGAAGTGGCAGCCGAATAGCTCGTCTGCGCCAGTGCCAGTATCGATGCGCCTGCATCGATGCGCTTATGGTCCGGTCAGCGCCGGTCCGCCGCAGCCGTTCAAATGCACAGGTCCGTTGCCGATCCTTACCGACACCCGATCCGCGTATCGCCGGTCGCTCATGCCGTCGCTGCACGCTCCCGGCACAATGCGCACCGCGATCGTCTCGGTGGCGTAAGTCTGCTGCTCTCCATCCTTGCGCATTCCCGGGTTGGCCACCCGCACCGCCCGCCGCTCGACATCATTATAGGTCAGCCAGCGCTCGGTAATCTCCAGCGACCAGAACGGCTCGGTGCCGATGGCAAGATAGGCATCCGGCTGCGCCGTAACCACCGCATCGCGGTGCAGGGCGACGCATCCGGTCATCACCGATGTTGCGGCCGCTAGGGCCATCAAGCGCGATAGGGTCGTCATGGCCGCAGACTGTCACCCGCGCCCCTGCTTGTCGAGCACGCGATAGGCCATCACCGCCGCCGCCACCGCCGCGTTCAGGCTGTCCGCCTTGCCCAGCATCGGCATGCGCACCCGCACATCGCACGCCGCTTCATACTCTTCGGGCAATCCACGCGCTTCGTTGCCGATCAGGATGAAGGTCGGGGCAGGGTAGTCGGGTTCGCGATAATCGACGCTGTCACCAGCCAGGCTGGTGCCTGCCAGCAAGCCCGGCCCGGTCCGCAACCAGACCATGAACTGCGTCCAGCGCACCGCCGAAATCGCCTGGGTAAACAGCGCCCCCATGCTGGCGCGAACCGTTTCGACCGAGAATGGATCGACACAATCGTCGATCAGGATGACGCCGCCGGCACCTACTGCATCGCCGGTGCGCAATAATGTGCCCAGATTGCCGGGGTCGCGCATGGCTTGCGCCACCAGCCAGATCGGCGCCGCGCTGCGGTCGATAGCTGACAGGGGCACCAGACGGTCACGATAGATGCCAATCACCGTCTGCGGATTGTCCTTGCCAGACAGGCGCGACAGGATGTCGGCGTTGGTCGCGATAACTTCTCCGCCCGCGGCCAGCGTCGCGACGAACAGCGCATCGGCCAGCGGCTGCGTATCACGGTCGGCAGCGTAAAACAGTTGTTCGGGCAGCACCCCCGCTTCGCGCGCCTCGGTCAGGATACGCAAACCTTCGGCAAGGAAAACGCCTTCGTCCCTGCGGTGCTTCTTGTCGCGCAGGCTTTTTGCCCGTTTGATGACCGGATTGCTGTGGCTTTCGATCAGCCTGTGGCCGCGCGCATTGATGTGCAGGGACAGCGCTCAATCCTCGCCGAAACTGTCTTTGACCAGGCCGACCAGTTTCAGCAGCGCGGTGTCCGCGCCATCACCGGACGTGTGGACGGTGATGCTGTCACCGCGCGCGGCACCCAGCATCATCAGGCCCATGATCGACAGCCCATTGACGCGGTTGCCGTCTTTCTCAACCTCGACTTTGACCGTAGTCGGCAATGCCGCAACAAAATTGACGAATTTCGCGCTGGCCCGCGCATGCAGACCGCGCTGATTGGTGATGGTCACCGTTTCGCTGACCGCATCGTCGCTCATGCAGATGTCCCCAGCAATTCCGATGCGACCGAGATATATTTCTGCCCGGCTTCCTTGGCGGCGCGCACCGCTTCGCGCACTCCCATTGTCCGCCGCGCCGATTCGAGGCGGATCAGCATGGGCAGGTTGATACCCGCGATGACTTCGACAGTGCCGGGTTCCATCAATGAAATCGCCAGGTTGGACGGGGTGCCGCCGAACAGGTCGGTCAGCAAGATCACACCATTGCTGCCGCGAACCGTCGCGATTGCTGACGAAATTTCCTCGCGCCGTGCCTCCATATCGTCGTTGGGACCGATGCAGACGGTAGCGATCGCGCGCTGTGGTCCGACCACATGTTCCATCGCAACGCGAAATTCATCGGCCAGACGACCGTGCGTGACGAGGACTAAGCCTATCGAAGGGGCGGGGGACGCTGGCATAAGGCGAGTGGCTTTAGGCGGAAGGTGGGCGGCCCTCAAGCGACTCTTGCGGCAGAGAGCTCAAGTTCCTGTGGATGATATTCGGCTGATGCCCGCTGGCACTCAAAAAAGCGGCGATCCGCTCGGCGACATGCACCGAACGGTGCCGTCCACCGGTGCAGCCGATGGCAATCGTGACATAGCTTTTTCCCTCTGCATGATAGCGCGGCAGCAATGTCGCGATCAGCGATTCGATCTGGGTCAGTGCCGATTCATAAGCAGGATCGCCGCGCACATAATCGGCCACTGCGGCGTCGAGGCCGGTCCCGGCGCGCAATGCATCGACCCAGTGCGGATTGCGCAGAAATCGCATGTCGAAAACCAGATCGGCATTACGCGGCAGGCCGCGGGCGAAACCGAAGCTCATCACGTTGACCGTCGGCCCGATACGGTCGGGCCTTGCAAAGCGGCGGCGAATCTCCGCCTGCAGATCGTTGCTCGAATAGGCAGTGGTATCGATGATATGGTCGGCCCAGCGGCGCAGCGGGTCGAGCATCTCGCGTTCGCGCGCGATGCCATCGGCGAGCGGACGGTCTTCGGCTAGCGGGTGTCGCCGCCGTGTTTCGGAATATCGCCGGTCGAGCTCTGTGCCGGAGCAATCGAGGAACAGCGTCGTGACGTCGCGCTTTGATGTGTCACGCAGCCGCTTGATCGATCGGACAATGCCTTCTGCACTGAATCCGCGCGTCCTGCTGTCGATACCCAGCGCGAGCGGGCGTTCAGCCTCTTCGGTCCTGCCCGCCTGGGGTGTCGCCAGCAACTGCCCGAGCAACCGGATCGGCAGATTGTCGACCGTCTCCCACCCGAGATCCTGCAAAGCCCGCAGCACCGTCGACATGCCTGCTCCCGACAGGCCAGTGACCAGCAGGATCGACTGGCGCTGGATTGGCTGGCTGTCAGACGTTGAATCGCGGTCGGTCATCACGGGTGCCTAATGACCCCAGCGGTCGAGGGCCAGCGCGACCTTGATCGGCGCGGACGATTCAAGGGCGGTCAGCGCAATCTGCGGCACGAATATGTCGGGCGTCGCCGGATAGCGCCCCGGATCGCCCCACCGCGCGGCATCGGCTGCATGCGGCGACAAATCTATGGCAATCGCTAACGGCACAGAGGTTCTGACGCAGTTCACGTCAACACGGCCAATTCCTGCAACGTGCAGGCCACCACGACCATTGGGCGGCGCGCTCGCCATGACCCGCCCGTTCACCGACTCCAGCATGGCAGCGTCGTCACTGACTAGCGCCGCGCCGTTCTCGATCAGCCGCAGCGCCAGGTCGGACTTGCCGCAACCCGGCGGCCCGTGCAGCAGCACACCGCGTCCATCGACAGCAACGATAGTCGCCTGCACAAATCTCGGACCTGTCTCAGTCATCGACGGTCGCAACGGCCGGGATGCGGATTTCAAAACAAGCGCCTTGCGCTGCATCGTCGCGGTCGGCGGCACGGATCGTCCCGTCATGTCCCTCGACGATCGCCCGAGCAATGGCGAGACCCAGACCGCTATGCTTGTTATTGCCATTGTCATCGGGACGCAGCGAATGAAAACGGCGGAAAATCAGTTCGCGTTGATCGCGCGGCACGCCGGGTCCGTCATCCTCTATCCGTACGACCACATCTTCGCCGGCACAGGTTGCGCCGATCCGGACGACACCGCCGGGCGGCGAAAAGGACAAGGCGTTATCGATCAGATTTTCGATTGCCCGCGCCAGCCGTGATGGCTCACCCATGATCCGGGCGGTGCCCACCCGCGGCCGGGCGAATGCGATGGCAGTGTCGCCCGCTTTCGCCCGGGCCGACCGGGCGTTCAATATGGGTTCGATCAACTGGCCGATATCGATCGCACGAAACTGGCTGCGCGACAGTTCGGCATCGACCCGTGATGCTTCAGATATGTCGGTGATCAGCCGGTCAAGCCTTCGGACATCGTCATTGGCAATGTCCATCAACTGCTTCTTGAGGTCGGGCGACTCGATTCGCTCAAGCCCTTCGAGCGCCGATCGCAGCGATGCTAGCGGATTCTTCAGTTCATGCACGATATCCGCCGCCAGATGCTCTCCGGCGTCGATTCTTGCACGCAATGCGCCCGTCATGTCCGATAGTGCGCGCGCCAGCGTGCCGATTTCATCGCGCCGGTCGGGCAGGCGCGGCACAACAACCTCGCGTGCCCGCCCGAGCCGAACTCTGGTCGCCGCCCTGGCCAGCCGCCGCAGCGGAAGCACAATGGTCCGCGCCAGAAACAGCGAAAGCAGGATGGATACGATCGTCACGGCTGCCAGCGCCAAGCCAAAGCGCAATCGTTCCGCGCGCACCGTGCGGGTGATATCGCGCGCGTTGGCGGTGATCAGTATCTGGGCGGCTCCACGGCCGGGGGCATAGGCGGCGCTGACCAGCGGCGTCCGGTCGGGCGCAAAGCGGAACCGCGTCTGCGCAACGCCTGGTGCTGCTGCCGACGCGACGAGTTCGGGCCAGGCTGAACGACGGTCGGCAGCAGGCTCGACAAAATCGTCCGGCGTGACTGCCCCGACCGCCAGATCGAGCAACCGGTCGAGCCCGCGCGCCAGTTGCCGGTTGATCGGCTGTACCTCGGGATCGCGAAGACGATAGGTCAGCGCGCCGAGGGAAAAACTGTCGACCGCTTTCTCGCCGCTCGCGCCATAGACACGGATCCGTGCACCCATCGTTCTGGCTTGAGACAGGATCAATTCCTCGTGGCGACCAACCGGACTTATCAGCAGCGCAGCATCCAGCATCTGCGCCGACTCCGCCAATCGGCTTAGCCTTTCCTCGACCAGACGGGTGCGATAGCTGTCGAGATAGAGAAAGCCGCCAACCAGCAGCACGATCACAAAAATATTGATCGCCAATATGCGTGATGTCAGGGATGTCGTGCGTTTCTGGCGCGGCGGGGCCTCATCTGGTGCGGTGCGTGCCAAAAAGCCTATTCCTCGCCGAACCGGTATCCCGCGCCATACAGCGTTTCAATTCCATCAAAGTCGGCATCGACTGCTTTGAATTTGCGGCGGATCCGTTTGATATGGCTGTCGATCGTTCGATCGTCGACATAGACGTCCTCCTGATAGGCGACATCCATCAACTGATTGCGGCTTTTGACGACCCCAACCCGTTGTGACAGGGATTCTAGGATAAGGAACTCAGTGACGGTCAAAGACACCGGTTTATCATCCCACAACACCCGGTGGCGGGCAGGGTCGATGACCAGTCTTCCGCGCACGATCGGCTCGGCGATATCAGCCGCCATGTCGGAACCGGTCGCGCGGATCACCTCGGTACGGCGCAAGATGGCCCGGATACGGGCAATCAGTAGCCGTTGCGAGAACGGCTTGGCGATATAATCGTCGGCGCCCATCGCCAAACCGAGCGCCTCGTCCAGCTCGTCGTCTTTCGACGTCAGGAAGATCACCGGTATCCGGCTCTTCTCCCGCATCCGCCGCAACAGTTCGAGGCCATCCATTTCGGGCATCTTGATGTCGAAGATGGCAAGGTCGGGGGGGTTGTCGACCAGTGCCTTCAGCGCGGTCTCGCCGCTGGTGTAAACGCGCGTTGTAAATCCCTCCGACTGGAGAGCGATCGACACGGACGTCAGGATGTTGCGGTCGTCATCCACGAGCGCGATGGTGGCTGTCATCCCGCCGTCATAGCCGATGCGTTGCACCACCCGCAACCGGCGGAAATGCAATTGATTGCATTGCCTATGGGCGGTGCACAGGGTTTGACCTTGCACGCCGCGCTAACTAACGGGACGACAGATCGGGAACGCATACGAATGCGTAGCGTTGGTTCCATGATGATTTCGATTTCCGGGAGTGTAAAATGATGGCGCTAGTGATTGGCGGACAAATAGTATCGACCGATGCCGTCCTTTTCGAGGATCTGAGCGCCGCACCGCTGGTCGAACATGCGATCCGCAATGGCGAGGGGCTATTGGCAAAAGACGGGCCACTGGTCGTCGCCACAGGGTCTCACACCGGCCGTTCCGCAAACGACAAATTCATCGTGCGCGATGCGGCAACCGAATCGACGATCTGGTGGGGCAAGGTCAACAAGAGTATCACGCCTGAGCATTTCGCCGCACTGAAGGCTGATTTTCTGGCCGCGCTCGGCGCAACGGACAAGCTCTACGTGCAGCATCTGTTCGGAGGGTCTCAGCCGGGTAACCGCGTGTCTGTCCAGGTCGTGACCGAACTTGCGTGGCACAGCCAGTTCATCCGCACCATGTTATGTCGTCCGACTGCCTTGGAACTGGCATCATTCCAGAGTGACTATACGATCATCGATCTGCCTAGCTTTCGCGCTGATCCCGAACGCCACGGCACGCGTAGCGAGACCGTCATAGCGGTCAATTTCTCTGAAAAGCTGATTCTGATCGGTGGCACCGCTTATGCCGGTGAGATGAAAAAGTCGGTTTTCGGCCTGCTCAACTATCTGCTCCCGGCCAAGGGCATCATGCCGATGCATTGTTCGGCCAACATTGGCGCCGATGGCGATACCGCCGTTTTCTTCGGCCTGTCCGGCACCGGCAAGACAACGCTGAGCGCCGATGCCAGCCGCACGCTGATCGGCGATGACGAACATGGCTGGTCCGACACCGCAGTCTTCAATTTCGAAGGCGGCTGCTATGCCAAGATGATTCGCTTGTCACCCGAGGCCGAACCGGAAATCTTCGCCACCACCAAACGCTTTGGCACCGTGCTGGAAAATGTCGTGATCAACCCCGATACCCGGTTGATCGATCTCGACGACGACAGCCTCGCTGAAAACAGCCGCGGCTCCTATCCGATCGAGTTCATCCCCAATGCCAGTGCCGATAACATGGGGCCGGTGCCGAAAACCATCATCATGCTGACTGCCGATGCCTATGGTGTTTTGCCGCCGATCGCACAGCTCACCCCCGATCAGGCGATGTATCATTTCCTCTCGGGCTATACCGCGCGTGTTGCCGGCACTGAAATCGGTGTGACCGAACCTACCGCGACCTTCTCGACCTGTTTCGGTGCACCGTTCATGCCGCGCCATCCATCGGTTTATGGCAACCTTCTCAAGGACCGCATTGCAAAGGGGGGCGTTACATGCTGGCTGGTAAATACCGGCTGGACCGGCGGCCAATATGGCACCGGCAGCCGAATGCCGATCAAAGCGACGCGCGCACTGCTCAGCGCTGCTCTCGATGGCAGTCTTGCCAACGGCGCATTTCGCATCGACCCCAATTTCGGTTTCCGCGTGCCGGTGGCGGTCGCGGGTGTGGACAGTGCCATTCTCGATCCACGCGGCACCTGGGCGGACAAGGCCGCTTATGATGCGACCGCGCGAAAGCTGGTGCGCCAATTCATCGACAATTTCGCCGAATTCGAAAGCCACGTCGACGAAGGCGTCCGCCAGGCCGCGCCCAAAGCCGCCTGAGCCAGACCATGCAACAGCGCACGGCAATCGCAGCCGACGTGTCGGCGCTCCACACGTTGATCGAATCGGCCTATCGCGGCGCGTCGGCCCGAGCCGGATGGACTCATGAGGCCGATTTGCTCGGCGGTCAGCGCACTGATGCCGCGACCCTGACCGCCATGATCGCCGATCGCGAACAGGCCATCCTGTTGCTGGAAGACAACGGGTCGATAATCGGCTGCATCGCCGTCGAACGCCATAGCCGGCTTGCCTATATCGCGATGGTGACCACCAGCCCCGAACGACAGGGCGAAGGCATCGGCCGTCGGCTTCTAACGAACGCGGAGGAGCATGCCGTTGTGGTTTTCGGCGTCGGCACTGCGAGGATGAGCGTCATCGCCCAGCGCGCGGAACTCATCGATTGGTATGTCCGCCGGGGCTATCGCAAAACCGGTGAAACCGCTCCGTTTCCTTACGACAATCGACGCTTTGGCGATCCTGTGCGCGACGATCTGCATTTCGTGATTCTCGAAAAAATGCTCGCCTGATGGCGCTGTCGCGGTTTAGCTTGGCGATCGGATGGGGGACGGCCGGATATGCGCCAGCTACTGATCAGCTATCATCGAGGCTGGGTTGCCAGCATCGCGGCCTCACTCGACCATCACCGCTACGCGCCGACCTTTGCCGATCCGGGGTTGGTCGACCAGCAACGCTTCGATGTCGTCCTGCCGCTGCGCTTCGAACATTATCCTGCGGTTCGCGCAGCGCAGGCGCTGGGTGCGCGCAGTATTGTTCCCGACCCGGCGACCGTTGCGCTGTGCGATGACAAATTTGCGCTGATAACTGCGTTAAACGAGAGGGGCCTCGCTCATCTCGTTCCCCCGCTGCTTAATCGGGTCCAGGCCGGCACGCTCGCCGTCATCAAACCGCGCCACGGAGAATGGGGCGAGAGGATCCGAATAGTCGACGCGCCGTGCACCATTGCGCCAGACAGTTTTGCTCAGACAGCAGTGTTGGGACGATACGAATTTGCTCTGCATGCTGTGCGTTACGACGACGAGATACGATTTCTTGCCGTGGTTCGCTACGACATGGGCTACGATCTTATCGTTCGCTCCGATCAACATCGAGCCGTTGACCTCCACTATATCGATCCCGCTCCATTTGCGCCATTTGCGCGGTTGGTTCTCGACGCTCTCGATTATTCTGGCACCGCCTGTATCAATTTCAAGCTGCTGGGCACCACGCCGCAGATACTCGAGGTTAATCCGCGTTACGGCGCATCGCTGGGCACGAACTTCACCGCTTATGCCGATGCAATTTGCAGCGCGCTTGGCCTAGATTGACCCCCCTCCCGTCACCGGGAGGGGGACCAAACGTGACAGATCAGTCGAGCATTGCCGCCGGGACGCGCCCACCGTTGACCGACAGCGCCTTCATGACTGCCCGGTGCAGACGGATATTCATGTCAGCGCTGCCGTCGAGCGGGCCATCGTAGCCCAGCTCTGCGGCGAGTTCCTTGCGCGCTGTCAGGCTCGAATCCATGTCGAGCACCTTCATGAGATCGACGATTGACGTTTCCCAGTTGAAGCCGCCGCCTTTGGCCGCATTTTTGGCGTTGAGAACCGCTTCGACATCGACGGGAGCGGCTGGAGCGGCCGCCGCCGGGGTTGCTGCCGGGACCGCTGTCGCAGTGGCGGTGGTTGCCGGGGCTGCGGGCGAATCATCGCTGCCGAAAATTGCGTTCTTTATGCTGCTGAAAATACCCATGATTCTCGTCTCCAGTTGCGTCGGCAATTTATTCGCCGACATTTTTCTCCGCCGCCATATTGCAGCATCGACCACATAAGACCAATCCGTTCCGTAGCGGATTCGCCATTATTGCGTCCGGTCAACCACAGCAGCGGAGAGTGACATGGATATCGCGGGAATGCTGGCCCAGTCGGGCGCTCTGGAAAATGCGGCACGCGAACTGGGTATTGACCCGCAGACTGCTGCAAGCGGTGCTGCGGTGCTGCTCCCCGCTATTCTTGGTGGATTCAAGAATCAGGCGCGGGCTGCCCCCGGCGGACTTGAAGGGTTCGGGGGCATGCTCGGCCAGATGGGCGGCGGCGGACTGCTCGATGCGGTTGTTGGCGCTCAACCAACGCCGGTCGAACGCGGCAATGACATTCTCGGCAAGATATTCGGAACAAAAGATGTCAGCCGTCAGGTCGCCGGTGCGGCCTCGGCACAGAGCGGCATCAGCGCCGATACGCTCAAGAAACTGTTACCGATCGTCGCGATGCTGGTCGCCGGTTATATGGCCAATCAACGCGGCGACAGCGGCGAAGGTGCCACTGGTGGCGGTGGCGGCCTGGGCGGGATGCTGGGCGGCATGTTGGGAGGCGGTCAGGCCGCCGGGGGCGGCATGGGCGGAATGCTCGGTCAGGTGCTGGGCTCCGTGCTTGGTGGCAATCGCGCGGCCCCCGCTTCCGCCCCCACTAGGCGCACAGGCGGCCTTGCGGGAATGCTCGACATGGATGGCGATGGCAATCCGCTCAACGATATCATCGGTATGGCCGGACGGATGGGCCGCTGACCTAGAGGTCTACAGCGATGAAACACTCGGAATTGCGCCGGGGCGGGGGCCCGCAAATCATCCCTCGACAGTAAGAACTCCGCCATTTGCGCCCGTGACATGCAACCGCGTGCCGACCGGCGCATCTGCGCCGGTGGCGGGCCACACTCCGTCGCCGACGCGCACTCGTCCGCGTCCTGCGACGATTGCCTCTTTGACCACCACAGGTTCGCCCACCATCCGGGCCAGCCGGTCGTTAAGCATCGGATCGTCGGTCGCAATGTCCTTGCCGGCCGACCAGCGGCGCCCGACAAACACCGACGCGATGGCGAGCGCCGCAAACAGCCCTAGCTGGAGCCCGGTTGTCATCGGCAGAAGATAGGCCGCAGCGCCGGTGACTAGCGCGGCCAATCCCAGCCAGATCAGAAAAACGCCTGGTATGATCATCTCGGCAATGCACAGGAGTATTCCGAAACTCAGCCACACCAGATGAGGTTCGATCGCTTCCGGAATCATCTCGCTAATCCTCTCACACCTGCTCGAACGGCCCTGGCTTGCGCGGGGCGGGCGGGCGCGACGGCACGACACCGCCCGCGCCTCCGCCTGCACCATCACCGCCGATTAGCGCTTCACGCGCCAGCTCGCCGATCCCGCCCAAAGTCCCCATCAGCTGGGTCGCCTCGACGGGAAATAATATCGTCTTGGCATTGGGCGATGTCGC
>JANNMK010000303.1:0-3753 GCA_031397785.1 Sphingomonas sp.
GTTATGTAACATCAAGCATTAGGATATCGCAAATGCAATTTCTGCTTGTCATCGCGGTGTCAGTACCGCGATCGGGGTCCGAATGAACGTTGACGGGTCGGAGCTAACCGCATAATCGAGACGACCAATCACCGCGCTCAAACCAGCTACCATTTTGCACCGTTGATCGCATTTTGGAAAATTGGGGGTATCGTTGGGGGTCTCGACTTCGCTTAAAGTGTTTGAATTCAAATAGTTAAGCCTAGTTCAAGATCCCTCCTCCGCTACCAATCGCGACACGCCAGGACAGTTGATCGCGCCCAGCCCGATCAGCGCAGCCGCGACGCTCCCTCGCTTGGGCTGCACATAAATGTCTCGGCCAGACCGCCGTCCGGCGTGCGATAGTGCTCGCGCACCGCCGCCACCACCGCCCCGGCGTGCTCATGCGGCGCGATTGCGATCACGCAGCCGCCAAAACCGCCGCCAGTCATCCGCGCCCCGCCGTTACCCGCCAATGGCCCGGCCATGATCGCCGCCAGCCGGTCGATCGCCGGCACGGTAATCGCGAAATCGTCGCGCATCGATGCGTGCGATTGCGCCCTCAATGCCCCCAGCCGGACCAGATCGCCGCGCTCGAGGGCATCCGCCGCGTTCAGCGTGCGCGCATTTTCGCTCACCACATGGCGCGCCCGGCGGAATGTCGCATCGTCCAGCTCACCGCGCTCTTGCTCCAGCGCCTCCATGGTCAGGTCGCGCAGCGCCGCCACGCCATAATGCCGCGCCGCCGCCTCGCACTGGGCGCGCCGGGCGTTATAGTCTCCGGCGACATTGCTGTGCCGCACGCCCGAATGCGCGACGATCACGCTTACCCCGGCGGGCATCGCCACCAGCCGCCGGTCCAGACTGCGGCAATCGATCAGCAGCGCATGCCCCGCCGCGCCGCATGCCGACACCAGCTGGTCCATGATCCCGCAGGCACAGCCGACAAAATCATTTTCCGCCCGCTGGCACAATTGCGCCAGCCGCTGCGGTACCACCTCGGCCTCTGCCAGTTCAGCCAGTGCGCGCGCCACCGCCAGCTCGATCGATGCCGAAGACGACAGCCCGGAGCCCAACGGCACATTGCCCGCAATCGCCATCCGCACACCGGGCCAGCGATAGCCCTCGCCGAGCATCGCGCCTGCGACCCCGCGCACATAATTGCGCCATCCGCCGCGCTCGCCGTCGCCATGCGTCATTGGCAGGTCGAGCGCGAAAGCGTCGGTCGCATCGCCGAAATCCGCCGCCACCACCCGCGCCGCACCATCATGCGCCAGCCCGGCCGCCACCACCGTCTCCCGGTCGATGGCCATCGGCAGCACATATCCGTCGTTATAGTCGGTATGCTCGCCGATCAGATTGACCCGCCCCGGCGCGCGCACCACCACCTCCGGCTCCACGCCGAACCGCGCCCGATAGGCCGCAACGGCGCGTTCGAGCGGAGGGCTCATGACGCCACAGCTCTCAGCCGCTCTGCCGCCTGTTCCGGCGTCAGGTCGCGCTGCGCCTCCGCCAGCATTTCGTACCCGACCATGAATTTGCGCACGCTGGCGGATCGCAGCAGCGGCGGGTAAAAATGCGCATGCACCTGCCACGCCGCGGTGTCGCTGCCATCGGACGGCGCGCCATGCCAGCCCATCGAATAGGGAAAGGACACGCCGAACAACGCGTCATAGGCGCGCGTCAGCCGCTGGACGATATCACCCAGCGATCCGCGCGCCGCCGCGCTCAGCCCGGTGAGCGATGGCTGCACAAAGCGCGGCATCAGCAATGTCTCGAACGGCCAGCTCGCCCAAAAGGGCACGATTGCCACCCAATCGGCATTGCTCACCACCACCCGCTCGCCGCTCGCCATCTCGCTGCGCGCGACATGCATCAGCATCGGCTCGCCATGCTCGCCAAACCAGGCGCGCTGATGTGCATCTTCCGCCGCCGCCTCATCGGGCAAAACATCGGTCGCCCACGCCTGCCCGTGCGGATGCGGGTTGGAACAGCCCATCATTGCGCCCTTGTTCTCGAACAATTGCACCCACCGCCATGTGCGGCCCAGCGTCTCGGTCTCGGCGCACCACGCATCGACCACGCCGCGCATCGCTTCGGCCGACAGGTCGGGGAGGGTCGCGCTGTGGTCGGGCGAGAAACAGATCACCCGGCTCACCCCCGCCACCGGCTGGTTCGCGAACAGCGGGTCGGCATTCTGCGCCTTTTGCGTGGCATTTTCGGCTTCGCCGCCAGCATTTAACAGCGCCGGAAAATCATTATCGAATATATAGACGCCCGGATAATCAGGGTTTCGCACACCCCCGGCCCGCATATTGCCAGCACACAGATAACAGTCCGGGTCGTGCGCCGGCGCAGCCGCAGTCACCGGCGGCTCCTTTTCCCCCTGCCACGGTCGCAGCGCGCGTTGCGGCGATACCAGCACATGCCGCCCGGTTAGAGGGTTGCGCCGCCGGTGCGGGCGCAGACACTCGGGCCGGGCAGTCGCATCGGTCATGTCGCTGCCCCCTGGCCCGTCTTGCCGCAAATGCCACGCAAATGCGCGGCGAGCTGCGCCCCGTTTCGCTCCCAGTCGAAGCGCGCACGGGTTCGCGCCGCCAGCGCCTCGCGGTCGGGCCGGTTCGCCATCACCGCACGGATCGCTGCTGCTATCGCCCCTGCATCGCAGGGCACGATCCGCCCCGCATCCGGCCCGTCGATCACCTCATGCGCCGGGGGAATGTCGGCCAGCACCAGCGGCGTGCCGCACCCCAGCGCCTCGACCCAGGCATTGGCCAGCCCCTCGCTCTCGGACGGCAGCACCATGATGTCGGCAGCGTTATACAGGCTGGGCAACCGGTCGTTCGCCACCGCGCCCAGCAATCGCACCCGGTCCGCCACCCCGGCGGCCCGCGCCAGTCCGGCCAGCCGCGCCGCGTCCGGGCCTGATCCGGCGACCATATAGATGAGATCGCCGGGCAGGTCGGCCATCGCCGCTATCACCCGCGCCTGGCCCTTGCGCGCGATCAGTGCGCCCACCGTCAACAGCATCGGCGCATCGATCGGCAAATCCCATTGCGCGCGCGCCGCGGCCCGGTCCATCGGCCGGAATTTCGCCGCATCCAGCCCGGTATGATGGACGCATATCTTGTTGCCGGGCAGGCCGATGGCGATCATGTCGGCGCGGATCGCCGCGCCAACCGCCAGCAATCCGTCCGCCGCCGCCGCCGCCGCGCGGATCGCCGGGCCGGTGTCCGCCCGCCGCGCCCAGACCGAAATATCGCTGCCACGCGCCTTGATCGAAAATGGCAGCTTCAGCGCCGCCGCCACCTGCTGTGCGGCGGGGCCATCGGGGTGGAAAAACTGCGCATCGATGACGTCGATCGTGCCCGCCACCTGCATCGCCTGCGCCAGTGGCACCACCGCCCGGGCGATCGCCGCCGCGTTCAGCCGGGCACCGACCGTGGGGATCAGGGTAAAGCGCGGCCGCCACACATCCAGCCTGTGCCATGTCTCGCGCAGCGGCAGCGCGCGCAGCGCCGAGTAACGGGGCAGCAGCGACAGCGGCCATGGCGGCAGCCCGACCTGCGTGAAAGCCTGCCCCCAGAATGCGATCGACGTGCGCGGATATGCCGACTTCGCCCCGCTCGGCCACAGCGTTCGTGTCGACCGCGACGAACGCAAAGGCACGATCGCCTGGAAGATCGTGTTCCGCAACGGCACCGAGAAGAACTTCCTCTCGCCCATCACGACGAA
>JANNMK010000305.1:0-8468 GCA_031397785.1 Sphingomonas sp.
CGAAGGCGTTTTCACTGCCGCCAAACTCTATCCCGCGCACGCCACGACCGGCAGCGCGCACGGGGTAACCGATATTGCCAATATCCGGGCGGTGCTGGAACGGATGCAGGCGATTGACATGCCTCTGCTGATCCATGGCGAAGTGACCGACCCTGCGGTCGATATCTTTGACCGGGAAGCGGTGTTCATCGAGCGGGTGCTGGCGGGGGTCGTCCGGGATTTTCCGGCGTTGCGGATCGTATTCGAACACATCACCACGAAGGATGCTGCCGATTTCGTGGCATCAGCGCCCGATACCGTGGCCGCGACGATTACCCCGCAGCATCTGCATATCAACCGCAACGCGATGTTTGCCGGCGGGTTTCGCCCGCACGCCTATTGCCTGCCGGTCGCCAAACGTGAGCTGCACCGGCTGGCGCTGCGCGCTGCAGCAGTGTCCGGATCGGGCAAATTCTTTCTCGGCACCGACAGCGCGCCGCACAGCAGGGATGCCAAACAGTCGGCGTGCGGCTGTGCCGGGATTTTCAACGCGCCGTTCGCCATCGAAAGCTATGTGCAGGTGTTCGACGAGGAAGGCGCGCTGGACAGGCTGGAAGGATTCGCCTCGCTATACGGGCCGGCCTTTTACCGGCTGCCGGTTAATCGGGAGACGATCACGCTGGTCCGCGCGCCGACCGATGTGCCCGATGTGCTGGATGCAGCGGGCGGGCCGATCGTGCCGTTTCACGGCGGCGAAACGCTGAACTGGCGGATCGCCTGACGGGCGGGCGGGGAAGGCCGTTCCTGCTGGCCAGCCGGCCTGCCAACCGGTTGGTTTGACGGCAAGGCAAAGACGTCGTCGGCGCATTCATACCCCGTTGCCGCGCCCGTGGCGGCGCACGGGAGGGTGGCCGCGAGCTCCGCAGCCTTGACCGCGGCAAAGGCGACATAGCTGCTGACCGCGGCAAGAAAATAGCCGGCCCAGGCAATCAGCCAGCGCCCGCCATCGGCAAATTCGCTGGGCCCGAACAATCCATAAACCTGCGCCACGGCAAGCCGCACCGCGAACATCGCCGCGCAGGCGACGACAAGCGCGCCGCCGAGGACGGCAATGCGCGATGCGAGACCGGTGCCGTGCAGCCTTTCCCACAACAGCATGATACCCAGCAGCATTGCCGATCCCGCGAGCGTTGCCACCAGCCGCGCCTCGCTGAACGGCGGCGGGCCGCCATCATCGGCGAGCGCGGCACGCACCGCGAGGATTGCATAGCCGATGACCCAGAACAGCGCGGCGATCAGCAATTTGATTTCGAACGACACTGCACGAAAGGCAATCGGGCCATCCGGCCGGTCGGTGGCGATATGGTCCATCACGATACCCTTTTTCGGTCAGACAGGCTGGCGCGCGTGGCCGCGCAGCGTCGCGATACTGTAGATAGCCAGGCCGAGCCAGATCAACGGGAATGCGACAAGATGTGCGACGGTGAGGGCTTCGCCAAACAGGGTCACCGCGAGCAGGAACTGAATCGACGGAGCAATATACTGGACAAGGCCGATGGTGGCGAAGCTGAGTTTCTTGACCGCAAGATTGAACAACAGCAGCGGCATGGCGGTGAGCGCGCCGGCCCCGAGCAGCAGGAGATCGATAGCGGGCGAGACGCCGAACGCATGGCCGCTGCCCTGCACCATGCCCCAGCCGATCCAGCCGAGCGCAAATGGCAGCAGAGCGAGGGTTTCGAGGGCCAGCCCGGGCATGGCGGCGACATCCGCGACGCGGCGGATGAGGCTGTAGAGGGTCCACAGGCCAGCGAGCGCCAGACTGATCCACAGCGTCGACAACGCCCCGGCAGCCAGCACCGCGACGCCGGCCGCCGCGATGGCGACCGCCAGCCACTGCACCGGCGCCACGCGTTCGCGCAGCACCAGCGCGCCGATCAGCACCGCAAGCAGCGGATTGATGAAATAGCCGAGGCTGGCGGCGAGCACCTGATCCTGTTGCACGGCGATGACATACACCAGCCAGTTACCGGCGATGAACAGGCTGCTGAGCACAAGCAGCAGACGGGTGCGCGGATTGCGCAGCGCCGCCGTCATCTGGGCCAGTTCACCGCGCCGCCACAGGATGGCGACCAGCAACGGTGCCGACCACGCGATGCGGTGCGCGACAAGTTCGATGGCATCCACCCCGTCGAGCGCGTGAAAATAGACAGGCATCGCCCCCCACAAAAGCGCGGCGGCGAACGCCTGAGCCAGGGCAGCGCGATTTGGGGGAGGTGGAGAAGCCATGCCAGCGCGCCTAGGGCGCGCACGGCGGGACGGCAATCGCCAAGGCTGTCAGGAGATCAGATGATCCCGCCGCCAAGCGAAAGGCGGACGATGCCGATGAGGATGACGATCAGGTTGAGGTTGCGCCCGCTGCGGCTGGACGACAGCTGGCCCAGCACAAGACCGATCAGCGCCAGCGGGATTATCGCCCAATAGGCCCAGCCGAGCAGCGGGAAAAAGGCGATGACGCCCAAAGCGAAAGCCACGAGGCCGACGAGCAGGGAGAGTATGTTGAGCATGGTCATTCTCATATGGGATCAACGGTCGGGCTGACAAGTGTATTGTTAAAATAACACGGCATGGTTGCGGACGGGCGCCAGCCGATCAATACGACCGTCCCATATGCGAACAGCGCGAAACCGGCTTAACCTTGTTGCTAACTTGCGGTTAACCGCCATCTGGACCAGTGAGGTGCCCAGGTTTGGCCGAGTGCGCCATGTTTGCCGCAGACCCAAAAGGGGAAATCCGATGACCTCGTCCCGTCGCCTGATGCTGGCCAGCGCCGCCATCGTGCTGAGTCTGTCGGTCGGTGCCTGCCGCGGCAGCGAAACCGCCAAACTCGCCGAACAGGACGATGGCCTTGCGGCTGACGATCCGGCGGTCAAGGGCGCGCTGGGGGATTCGATCATGGTCGATCCCGAACTGACCGGCCAGTCGAACGCCAATGCCGCAACCGCCGGTGCCCGCCCCGTCGAAGGCGGCGTGCCCAGCGCACGGGGCGGCGGCACGGCTGCCGAGGCGCAGGCCGATGCGCGCACCCGGGTGTCCGGCCAGATGCTGCGTGCGCCTGCCCCTGCCGATTTTGCTGCCAACTGCGGCAGCAATTGCGACCAGGCAGCGGTGGCACGACCGGCGACGCTGGGCGGGGTAGCCCGGCAGCAGGCCGGTGCGGGCTGTTCGGCCGATATTCGTTATGGTGCGGACTGGGCGCGCCGCCTGCCCGCGGCATTCCCGATCTATCCGCGCGCCGCGCTGGTCGAGGCGGCCGGTGTCGCCAACGGCACATGCAATGTCCGCATCGTCAATTTCCAGAGCCGCGCGGGGATGCAGGCGGTGCTCGATTTCTATCACACGCAGGCGCGCCGCAACGGATATAGCAGCGAGCATGTGCTGCGCGGCACCGAACATTATCTGGGCGGAACACGCGGCGAGCAGGCCTTTGTCATCATGGCGCGGCCGATGGCGGGCGGTATGGTCGATGTCGATCTGGTCGTGACCGGCGGACGCTGAACATCCTTCATAACGCGCCCGTGACGATAGTCACGCACGCGGCTTAGCCGTGGCTATATCTTCCCGCCCGACTCAGCGGAGAGATTGTCATGACCATCAATCGCAAGCATTTTTTCGACACCGTGCGGCTGACGCTGTTCGGCGGCAAGATCGCTGCGGCGCAGGTGGCAGGGCTAACCGCGATGCTCGACAAATGGGAAAAGGAGACGCCTGACGCCGACGACCGCTGGTTCGCCTACATGCTGGGCACCGCCCATCATGAAACCGGGCGGACGATGCAGCCAGTGCGCGAAACATTTGCAGCCAGTGACGACCAGGCGATTGCGCGGCTGAACACGGCCTATGCCAAAGGCGTGCTGACCTGGGTGAAGTCGCCATATTGGCAAAAGGATGCAGACGGCAAAAGCTGGCTGGGGCGCGGCTATGTCCAGATCACCCACAAGGCCAACTACCTCAAGCTCAAGGGCGTGACCGGCATCGACCTGACCGGCGATCCGACCAAAGCGATGGAGGTTCCCGTGGCGCTCGACATCATGTTCAAGGGCATGAAACAGGGCAGCTTCACAGGCCGCAAACTGGGTGAGTATTTTGCCGGGACCAAACAGGACTGGCGGTCGGCGCGCAAGATCATCAATGGCCTGGAGCGCGCCGATCTGGTCGCCGACTATGCCAAGCAATATTATTCGGCGATCAGCTACACCACGGGATAGGCGGCGGATGTGCCTGCCCCGAGGGTCCTGACCCTTAGTGCCGGGTCGCCCCGGTGGGGTCGGCGTCGAGCCATGCAACCAGCCGTTCGACTTCGCGCCAGTGGCAAAAGCCGATACTGTTGTCACGCGCGCGGTTCTGCGCCGCCCGCAGCGCGGCGGCCATCCGTGCGTCGCCGCCGAATTCACGCGCCAGTGCCGAGGCGTCGGCAACCGCACGGGCGCCGCGCAAGAACGGGAGCGTAGAAGGCTGGTCTACAGCGTCGATCGGGGGAGAAGCTATCATGCCCTGCCTATACGCGGCGCTGATTGACGCTTCGCCCATGAGGGAGGGTGAACGGGGCCTTCACCCTGTTCGGGGGGCGCCATTGCCAGCCGGGATATGTGTTTGACCGGTTGCGCGCGGGGCGCGGCTTGCCTAGCGTGCAGCCATGTTCAAGAAAATTCTGCTCGGCCTTTTCGGCCTCATCGTGATCGGTGCCGCTGTCATCTGGTGGATGCTGCAGCCCGACCCGGCACGATTGTCCAACGCCGAACTGACCGGGCGGGTGCCGGTGATGTCGGGCGTACGCACCCAGACTTTGCCGTCGATCAATATTGCCGAAGTCGCCCCATGGCCCGCCGATGGCGCGCCGACGGTTGCCCCCGGCCTGTCGGTGACGCGCTTTGCCGAACAGCTCGATCATCCGCGCCAGGTGCTGCCGCTGCCCAATGGCGATGTGCTGGTGGCGGAAAGCAATTCGCCGCCGCGCGAAGGTGGCGGAATCAGCGGCTGGGTCGAGCGACAGATCATGGGCCGGGCAGGCGCCGGCGTGCCATCCGCCAACCGCATCACCCTGCTGCGCGATGCCGATGGCGATGGCGTCGCCGAGCTGAAGACGCCCTATATCACCGGGCTCAATTCGCCTTATGGCATGGCGCTGGTCGGATCGACGCTCTACGTTGCCAACACCGATGCGCTGCTCGCCTTTGATTATGATCCCGCCGCGACGCGCATCGCCGCTGTCGGTCGCAAGATTGTCGACCTGCCGGCCAGCGGCGGCAACCAGCACTGGACCAAAAGCCTGACGGCAAGTGCCGATGGCCGCATCCTGTTCATCGGTGTCGGATCGAACAGCAATATCGGCGACAAGGGGCTGGATGCGGAGCGCGGCCGCGCAGTGATCCTGGAAGTGCGGCCCGAAAGCAAGTATAAGCGCACCTATGCCTCTGGCGTGCGCAACGCCGCAGGGCTGGCCATCCACCCGGTCACCGGCAATCTGTGGGCGACGGTCAACGAGCGCGACATGCTGGGGTCCGACATGGTTCCCGATTATCTGACCGAAATTGATTTCGGCGGTTTTTATGGCTGGCCCTGGTATTATTGGGGCGGGTTCCTCGACGATCGCGTGACCGAGGCGGATGTCGACGACCGGCGCGAATATGTCCGCCGCCCCGATTATGCGCTGGGCGTCCATGTCGCACCGCTGGGCTTTGGATTCGCGCAAAACGCTGCGCTCGGCAGCCCGTGGGGCAATGGCGCGTTCATTGCGCTGCATGGATCGTGGAACCGGTCCCCGCGCGCGGGATATAAAGTGATTTTCGTGCCCTTCGGCACCGATGGCAAGCCGCTCGATGCGCTGCCGCTCGACATATTGTCGGGCTTTGTCGATGCCGATGGCAAGGCGATGGGCCGCCCGGCCGACGCACGGCAGACATCCGATGGGGCATTGCTGGTGGCGGACGACGTGGGCAACATCATCTGGCGGGTGGCGCGGACCGCGTCGGCCCCGGCTGCCGCCCCGCGCTAAGGCAGCTGGGCGGGTGATTGCGCCAGCAGCGCACGGTTGCGCCCGGCCTGTTTGGCGGCGTAAAGCGCGGCATCGGCAGCGGCCAGTCCCTCGCCCGCTGAAGGATGGGCCGCGATGTCGGCGATCCCGGCGGAAAATGTCACTGCCGCCATCCTCTCACCCGTGGCCTTGTCGATCAACCGTCGCTCGCTGAGTTTCTGCCGCGCCGCATCGACCACCATCAGAGCGGCTTCGGGCGTCAATCCGGGAAACAGCATGACGAATTCCTCGCCGCCATGGCGCGCGACATGGCAGCGATTGCCCGACGCACGGGCCAGCAGATCGGCGATGAAGCACAAGACGCGGTCGCCCGTGGCGTGGCCGTGGCCGTCATTGATCGCCTTGAAGTGATCGACATCGCAAAAAGCCACCGACAGTGCGGTGCCGCCATCACGGGCGCGCGCCGCCTCTTCATTGACCAGCCGTTCAAAGGCGCGGCGGTTGGGAAGGCCGGTAAGCGCGTCGTGATCGGCGGCGTGGCGGGCGCGATCGAGGCTCTTCTTGAGCCGTTTCGCCTGTTTCTGGCTCTCACGCATTTCTGCCTCGATCGCACCGGCGCGTTCGACCATGCCAAGCGTCAGCGCGACAAGGCGGGTGACCACCGAAGCGGCATCGCCCGCGGTATCTCCACGGGTGAGCGTCGCGGCATGGCTTTCGAGCGCGCTGCCGTAATCGCGCACGCTGTCATGGCTGCGCGCCGCCGATCCGAACAATGCATCGGCCTGCGCCTCGACCGCGCCGAGCATTCCCATCAATGCTTCGGGAGTCAGCCGACCAGGAGTGGCAGCAGCGACAATTTCCTGTGCTTTGACATTGGTCAGCCGGTCGCCAGCGCTCAGCAATTGCTGCACCGCCGCGCCGAGCCGGACATCATGGCCGGTGACGATTTCGCGCGCGAGTTCGAAATTGAATGCCGACAGATCGAGATCGTGCGCGATCAGAAATTCACCGATGTCGGCGACGATCATCCGGCGATATTGCGCGCGGCTGCCGGTCGACGGCGCAAACCCGGCACCATTGCCGCTGACTCGCGCGGGCGGCTTGCCGTGTGTGGACAGCCTGCCCACCCAGTTTTCGAACATCATATCCGCCTTTTCGTTTCCGTCACTCAATGACCGGGACTAAAGGCGACAGCCGATTAATGGCGGGGAAGCGACCGCTCCGAAACGGAGGCGGTTGCGGTCACACCCGCATCGGCATCAGCACGTAGAGCGCAGGCGATTTTTCATTTTCGCGGATCAGCGTCGGCGCGGCGGCATCAGCCAGATGCAGTTCGACGCTGTCGCCATCGATCTGATCGATGATATCTTTCAGATAGCGGGCGTTGAACCCGATCTCTATCGGTGCGCTGGAATAGGCGCCGCTGACCTCTTCGGCTGCGGTGCCGTTTTCGGGGCTGGTCACCGACAGCGTGACGCGATCGGCATCGAGCGCCATCTTGACCGCACGGGTCTTGTCGGTGGCGATGGTGGCGACACGGTCGACACCCTGGCCGAAGCTCTTGGGATCGACGGTGAGCAGTTTGTCGTTCGCGGTCGGGATGACGCGGCTGTAATCGGGAAAGGTGCCGTCGATAAGTTTCGAGGTCAGCACCGCGCTGCCGAGTGTGAAGCGGATCTTCGATGGCGACAGATCGATCTGGACGCTGCCATCGCCGACTTCCTGAAGCAGTTTATGCAGTTCGGCGACGCATTTGCGCGGAACGATGACGTCGGGCATCGATTCGGCACCGGGCGGACGCGGCAGCGTATAGCGGGCGAGGCGGTGACCGTCGGTGGCGGCGGCACGCAGCAATCCGCCAGATTCGTCCGAGACGTGCAGGAAAATGCCGTTGAGATAATAGCGGGTTTCTTCGGTCGAGATGGCGAAACGCGTTTTTTCGATGATCCGGCAGACATCCTTTGCATCGAGTTCGAAACTGGTCGGCAGTTCGCCATCGGCAATCACCGGGAAATCGTCGCGCGGGAGCGTTTTCAGTTTCGACTGGTAGCGGCCGGCGCGGACGATCATCTCGCCTTCTGACGCGTGCAGGCTGACCTCGCTGCCCTCGGGCAATTTGCGGGCGATTTCGAACAGGAGGTGCGCGGACACGGTGGTCGCACCCGGCGTTTCCACCCGCGCTTCGACGTTTTCGACGATCTGCATGTCAAGATCGGTCGCCATGACGCGAATCACCGATGACCCGATCGCTTCGATGAGGACGTTCGACAGGATCGGGATCGTGTTGCGCCGTTCGACCACCGACTGGATATGGCCGAGGCATCGCAACAACACCGCCCGTTCGAAATCGCCCGCAAATTGCCCGAGGGCAGCGAGGTCAGCCTGCACGCGTCAGAAGGCGAGATGATCGTCCGCGCCGGCCGCTACCAGTCGAAACTGAAAACGCTCCCGCGCGACG
>JANNMK010000005.1:0-28933 GCA_031397785.1 Sphingomonas sp.
ACCCGGCGGCCAGCGCCACAAGAACGATGATGTCGAGCGCGGTAAGGCCAGCCATGCGCCTGCGACTAGTGGGTGAGCGCAAGGCGCACAATCAAAACCATGTTCGCCCGCCCCTTGCCGCGCGCCGCCTCAGCGTCGCGCCGCACGTGCGGCAATGCCTGGCTTCGGTTCGGACGCTTCGGTCGCGCGGTTGGCGAGTGCGGGGCGAAAGCCGGGCTTCGTGTCGGGCACGCAACGCAAAGTGCCGGAATGCGGGCGGGCGGGGCCCCGTGCCTGCTCACCCCCGGCCGAGCAACATGTCGACGACATCCGTCAGGCTGCCGTGCGTTTCGATGCGCATCGCGCTGTCGGGGGCGCCCATGGCGGGAATGATCGCCTGTTCGAAGCCCAGCTTGGCGGCCTCCTTCAATCGCAGCGGCGCATGCGCAGCCGGCCGGAGTTCGCCGGACAAGGCCACTTCGCCAAACACCACCGCGCCCGCTGGCAGGGGTTTTTCCGCAAAGGCCGAAACGATGGCGCAGGCCACCGCCAGATCGGCGGCAGGGTCGGCCAGCCGATAGCCGCCAGCGACATTGAGATAGACCTCCGCCGAAGACAGTGACAGGCCGCAGCGCGCCTCGAGCACGGCGAGGATCATCGCCAGCCGGCCTGAGTCCCAGCCGACCACGGCGCGGCGCGGGGTCGCCCCGCTCGACAAACGGAGCGTCAGCGCCTGGATTTCGACCAGCACGGGCCGCGTTCCCTCGAGCGCGGGGAACACCGCTGTCCCCGGCGCCACATCCCCGCCGCGATCGGTCAGGAACAGCGCCGATGGATTGCTGACCTCGATCAGCCCTTCTGCTGCCATGGCGAACACACCGATCTCCTCGGTGCCGCCAAAGCGGTTCTTGACGCTGCGCAGGATGCGATACTGGTGACTGCGCTCACCTTCGAAAGCGAGCACGGTATCGACCATATGTTCGAGCACGCGCGGGCCGGCGAGGCTGCCGTCCTTGGTGACATGCCCGACCAGGATCAGCGCGGTGTTGCGCTCCTTGGCAAAGCGGATCAGTTCCTGTGCCGATGCGCGCACCTGGCTGACCGTACCGGGCGCACTTTCGATCAGGTCCGAATGCATGGTTTGGATCGAATCGATGACCAGCAGGTCGGGCGGTGCGCCAGCGCGCAAAGTGGTCAGGATATCGCGCACCGACGTCGCCGCCGCCAGCGTCACCGGCGCATGCGCAAAGCCCAGCCGCGCAGCGCGCAGGCGCACTTGCCCGGTTGCCTCCTCGCCCGAGACATAAGCGACTTTTTTTCCTGCGAGCGCGAGCCGCGCGGCGACCTGCAACAGCAATGTCGATTTGCCGATGCCCGGATCGCCGCCGATCAGGCTCGCCGATCCCGCGACCAGCCCGCCGCCCAGCGCCATGTCGAACTCGGCAATACCGCTGGCAAGTCGCGACGGCAGCGCTTCGCTTCCGGCCAGGCTTTCGACCAGCATTGGCGAGCCGCCGGACGACAGATCATGCTTTTGCGAAAATGTCGTCGCTGCCGCTTCTTCGACCAGCGTGTTCCATTCGCCGCAATCGGGGCATTGCCCCTGCCAGCGGTTGGCCTGCGACCCGCACGCCTGACAGACAAAGCTTTTCTTCGGTTTGGCCATCGTCAGGGCATAGCGGGAACAGACAGGCAACGCCATAGCGGCTTTGCTGCATCGGCAAAGCTGCTAGACTGTGACGGAACGGGAGAGACGCCATGACCGACCGCACCCAACTGAACCGCCGCGGCATCATCGGCGGGGCCGCCCTGCTGCCGCTGCTTGCGCTGCCGGGATGCACGACCGGGCTGGGCGGGTTCAGCCTGACCGAAGCGATCCGGCGGCTGCTCAGCCTTTCCTCGCAGCGCGCCTTTGCCCTGCTGCTCCAGCCAGGCGGCTTTTACGACAGCGAAGTGGCGCGGATTGCCCTGCCCGGGCGGCTGGCGCGCGGCGGGCCGATACTGACGCAATTGCTGGCTACCCAGGCGGTGCGCGGGCGGATCGAGCGGACATTGAACAGCGTTGCCGAGCGCGGAGCCGAACGCGCCGCGCCGATCGTCACCGCGGCGATCTCGACAATCACTGTCGCCGATGCGCTGTCGATCGTGCGCGGCGGCCCGACCGCGGCGACCGCGCTGCTCGAAAGACAGATGGGCAGTGCCCTTATCGATGCGATGGTCCCGGCGGTCGGCGACGCGCTGAGACTGGCCAATGATGAAACGCTTGCCCGCGCGCTGCGCGCCGCCACCGGCTATGATGTCGCTGGTGTCGTGCGCGATGTTGCAGACGGCGCCAATCGGGGTATCTGGCAGGCCATCGGCACGCAGGAAGCCGCAATCCGCGCCAACCCGCAGGCAACGGGCGACCCGGTGCTGGCCGCTGTGCTCGGTCTGGGCGGCGTGACTTAAGGGCGCTATCGATGCGCGGCCCGCGAAAATCGCTGTCCTACGCACGCTGATCCTGTTATGTTCTGCTTCGCAGTCGTTGGTCTGCCGTCTTTGACATTGTGATTCTCCTGCATTCCGGCGCGCTGGATTGTCGCGCGTTAAAGCGACAAAGGAGACAAGGCATAGGCCCCCATGCGTATACTTTGTCGCTTTAGGACCGCCGGACGGACCAATCGGCAGCAATCATGCTGTTCTAGAGTTTGACGGCGATCGACAGCAAGGGCGCATGGCCGATGCGATCGGGCGCGTTGTCACGCACGTCCTGCTGGCGGGTATAGGCGAGGGCGAGCGTGATGCTGTCCGACATTTTTCGCCGCACGCCGATCTGGCTTCTCACCCCGGTCAGTCCGGTTTGTGCGCCCGGTCGGCTCGCATTGAGCGTGAAAAACCCTTCGGTATTGACGAAACCGGTCCAGCGGCCACCCAGCCCTTCGGAAAACTGCACACGCTGGCGCAGCCGCCAGACCGTCGGGTCGACATCTTCCTGAAACCGCTCCTCGAGCCTGGTACGCAGCGACAATGGTCCGGTCGCATAGCTGAGCTGTTGCTGCAGGCGCAGTTCCTGCTGCCGCCCCGACTGTTGAAAGACGACACCGGCACCGATACCGAAACCGCTGCCGACATCGCGATCGAGCGCGCCGCGCAGCTGATACTGATCGCCGCCGAACGCATCGCTGCGAAAACGCTGGACGATTTCGATCTGGATATCGGTATCGTCATCGATCTCGATTGTCGCAGTTTCGAGCAGCCATAACTGCGCTTCCTCGTCGGCAGCAATCACCGGTGTCGCAAGGCACAGCAGGATCGGTGCCAGCAGCGCATGTCGAATTGGGGCAAATATCATGGGCTGGTGCTCTATGACAGTTCAGTGACAATAAAAAGGACCGTTATGGTGGCACGGTTCGATCGGCAGCCCGACCGGCATAACAAGGTGGCGCGTACGACCGCTGCGTCCTAAGGATTGCCCGATTGCGATCCGCTGGAGCCAGATAGCCATGAAATTCTTCGTCGACACCGCCGACACCGCCGACATCGCCGACCTCGCCGCCACCGGGCTGCTCGACGGAGTGACCACCAACCCCAGCCTGATCGCCAAGGCGGGGCGCGACTTCATCGAGGTAACGCGCGAGATTTGCGGGCTGACCGATGGGCCGGTATCGGCCGAAGTTGTCGCCCTCGACCATGACGGGATGATGCGCGAGGCGGAAGTTTTGCGGCGCATCGCCGACAATGTCTGCATCAAGGTGCCGTTGACCATCGACGGCCTCAAAACCTGCAAGGCGCTGACCAGCGACGGCACCATGGTCAATGTGACATTGTGTTTTTCCGCCAATCAGGCGCTGCTGGCGGCCAAGGCGGGCGCGAGTTTCGTCTCGCCGTTCGTCGGGCGGCATGACGACAACGGCTTCGATGGCATGACGCTGATCGAAGATATCCGCCTGATCTATGACAATTACAGTTTCGACACCGAAATCCTCGTCGCGTCGGTGCGCCACGGTGTCCATGTTCTGCAAGCCGCCAAGATCGGCGCCGACGTGATGACCGCTCCGCCATCGGTCATCAAAGGGCTATTCAAACATATATTGACCGACAAAGGTATCGAAGGGTTCATGGCCGACTGGGCAAAGACGGGTCAGACCATCGGCTGAAATTGCTGTTCCGCCAGGGCAGCAGGACCATATCACCACCGCGTCGGCGCGGCATCGATCACCGCCACACCGCCAGCGCGAACTTCACTCACCTCAAGCGCGCGCACCGCGATCCCACGATTGTCAAAACGAAAGATGCCGTCGATACCGCCGAAGCCGTCTTCGGCGAACAGACGGTTTTGCGGGAACGCAGTGCCGGGCCGCCAATCGCGGGTCATGCGCACAGTGAGCAGGACAGCATCATAGCCCATTGAGGCGATGCGATAGGGGGTGCGCTGATAGCGTTCGCGATAGCGGGTCGCCATTTCACCGAACAGCCCGTCGGACACGCTGGCAAACCATGCACCGCGCATCGCCGCATTGCCGCCCAGAGCGCTTTCGGTGTTCCACAATTCGGTGCCGAGCACACGAGTTGTCGCAGCGCCGCTTTCACGCAACAGCGGGACGGCGCGGATCGCGGTTTGCCCGGCATCTGCAATCAGCACAGCATCCATCGCACCCGCACGGCCCAGTCGACGCGCCGCACCGGAAAGTCCGGTCGCCGAGCGGTCATATGCTTCGGACGCGACCAGCGTGCCGCCCGCCGCCTCCACCGCAGAGCGCATCGCAGCAAGCGCTCGGTCGCCATAAGTGCTGCGCGGAACCAGCGCGCCATAGCGGGTCATCCCCGCACCCTGCGCATGGCCGACGACTCGCCCGATTGACTGGCCGGGTTCGAAGCCGAGCAGGTATGTGCCGTTGCCGGCAACACTCGAATCGTTGGAGAAACTGATCAACGGCACATTAGCTGCCCGGGCAATCGGCTGCACCGCACGAACGTCGTCCGCGAGCAGCGGCCCGAGGATCAGCTTATTGCCCTCAGCAATGGCCTGCTGTGCCGCCGCTGCTGCACCCATGCCGGTGTCGTATGTGGTAATGCGCACCCGGTCGCTGCGCGTATCAAGCAACGCAAGAGTAACGGCATTGGCAATCGACGTGCCGACCGGTGCATCGGGCCCTGTTTGCGGCACGAGCAGCGCGACGCGGTGGCGTTCGGTATCGACCGGCAGCCCGGGGGCAACACCCGGCTGGGTCACGACCGCTGGTGCGACCGGAGTGTCGCTGCGCGGAACCAGCGTCTGGCAGGCAGCCAGAGTTGCAGCCAGCAGGACGAGCGTCGCGCTCCTCAATACTGCAACCGCTTGCCGCAATGCGGGCCGCTCTGCCATGGTGGCGATCATGTTGTCTTCTCCCTCCCCCGGCCTTTACATCGTCGCAACACCTATCGGCAACCTTGGTGACATCAGCGATCGTGCGCGAAATCTGTTTGCCGCCGCCGACGTCGTCGCCTGCGAAGACACGCGGGTCACCGGAAAATTGCTTCATCTCATCGGGATCAAACAGACCCTGCTGCGCCACGATGACCATAGCGACGAGGACGCTAGGGCCCAGCTGATAGCGCGAATGGCAAACGAAGTCGTGCTGTTGGTTTGCGATGCGGGAACCCCGCTGATTTCCGACCCTGGCTACCGGCTGGTGCGCGATGCCCGCGCCGCCGGTGTTGCCGTCACCAGCATACCCGGCGCCTGCGCGGCGATCACCGCACTGACGTTATCGGGGCTGCCCACAGACCGGTTCCTGTTTGCAGGATTCCTGCCAGCAAAGGCCAAAGCACGTGACGACGCTATTGCCGATCTCGCTGGCATCCGCACCACGCTGGTGCTGTACGAGAGCGGTCCGCGCCTGTCAGCCTGCCTGGCCGCGCTGGCCAGAGGGCTGGGGGATCGTGAAGCGGCGGTGGCGCGCGAGCTGACCAAATTGCATGAGGAATGCATTACTGGCTCGCTCAGCACCCTGGCCGACCATTATGCTGCGGCGCCACGCGGCGAAATCGTCATCATCGTCGCCCCACCAGGCGAAGTCGCAACTGCTGCGCCCAGTGCCGATGCGCTTGATGCCGCGCTGACTGCTGCGCTGATCGACAAGCCCGCTGCACAGGCCGCAAAAACAGTCGCCAAGGCGCTCGGTATCGCCCGCGAGGACGCTTATGCCCGCGCGCTCGAACTGACCGGGAAACGATGAAACTTTCGCGTCAGCAGGCCGAAGCGCGCGGACGGCGCAGCGAAACGCTTGCTGCCTGGGCGCTGCGGTTCAAAGGCTGGCGGATACTCGCGCAGCGCGTGAAGGCGCGGGGGGGAGAAGTTGACCTTGTGGCACGTCGAGGCCACACGCTGGCATTCGTCGAGGTCAAATGGCGTGACCGTGCCGCCGATCTCGACACTGCAATTGATGAATTTCGCCTGCGGAGGGTTGCAGCGGCAGCGGAACAGCTCAGCTCCCGCTTCGCGCGGCCGGGCGATGATATCCGCATCGACGTGATGCTGCTTGCGCCGGGTCGCTGGCCACGCCATCTGCCGAATGTGTGGATGGGCAGCAAATAGGCGGTGTGCGAATGACCCTGAGAGTGGCTTTCCAGATGGACCCGATGGAGGGCCTCTCTATCGGAGGAGATTCTAGTTTTGCGCTGATGCTCGCTGCACAGAACCGCGGCCATACCGTCTACCATTACACTGCGCCCGATCTGACATGGGACGAAGGGCGGCTTTATACAGTCGCAACGCCAGTCATCGTGCGGCGCGAGGCGGGCAATCATTTTACCGCGGGCGAGCCGGAGTTGCTCGATCTTGGGCGCGACATCGATGTGGTCTGGATGCGCCAGGACCCGCCGTTCGACCTTTCCTACATCACGGCGACGCATCTGCTCGAGCGCATCGCGGGCGAAACCCTTGTGGTCAACGATCCGGCCAGCGTCCGCAATGCGCCCGAAAAGCTTTTTGTCCTCGACTATGCGCGCTTCATGCCGCCGACGATGATCACCAGGTCACTCGGCGCAACGCGCAAATTCCTGGCCAAGCACAGCGAGATCGTCATCAAGCCGTTACATGGCAACGGTGGTAAAGCGATTTTCAAGATTGGCGCGGATGGCCCAAATCTGGCGGCGCTGTTCGAAATGTTCAACACGGCCTATGTCGAACCGCACATGGTGCAGGCGTTTCTTCCCGAAGTGGCGGCTGGTGATAAACGCATCGTGCTGGTCGACGGTGAGGTGGCAGGAGCGATCAATCGCCTGCCAGGTGCAGGCGAAATCCGGTCAAACCTTGCGGCAGGAGGCTCCGCGCAACCGACTGAACTGACTGACATGGAATACGAAATCTGTAGGGCGATGGGGCCGGAGCTCAAGGCACGCAAACTGTTATTTGTCGGTATCGACGTGATCGGGGGCAAATGGTTGACTGAAATAAATGTGACATCGCCAACCGGCATTGTCGCGATCGATGGTTTCAACGGCACGGATACGCCAGCTATGATCTGGGATGCTGTTGAAGTCCGGCTGGCTGCGCGTCGCTGATCTTTCTCTTCCATGCGATGCACCCGTAACCTGCAAATGGCGGTTCTGTCCCCATGACCGAATGGATCCTCGATACGATCGCCGCCGGCGGCTACCTCGGCATCGCTCTGCTTATGGCGCTCGAGAATATTTTTCCACCTATTCCATCCGAACTCATCATGGGGCTCGGCGGCATGAACGTCGCCAGTGGTCGCATGGAATTCTGGCCATTGTTGATCGCCGGGACGATCGGATCGACGGCCGGCAATTATACTTGGTACATGCTTGGACGCTATTGGGGCTATCAGAGGCTGCGGCCTTTCATTGATCGCTGGGGTCGCTGGCTGACGCTCGAATGGCAGGATGTGGAGGCGATGAACGCCTTTTTCCGGCGCCACGGCCATTGGGTGGTGTTTGCGCTACGTTTTTCGCCTTTGTTGCGAACGATGATATCGCTGCCCGCTGGCCTGGCGCATATGGGTCGAGTCAAATTCCTCGCCTACACTTCAGCCGGAACGACGATCTGGAACATCCTGTTGATCGGAGCTGGCTACTATCTTGGTACCAATTTCAGCGAACTCGAGCGTTATACCGGCCCGGTTGCGATCGCCAGTGGAGCGGTGATCCTGATTGTCTATGGCTGGCGCGTGATGACCTGGAAACCCCGTGGTTAGCCGACTGATAGGATTTCATGAAGTCGGCGCAACGCCTGCTTCCGTTCTAACGACGCCGATTGTTCAGATATGGCCATAATCGCGGCAATCTCGCTATCGCAAAGCAGTTCGACGAAATGCAGCTGCAGGATCATCATGGCCTGATTGCCGAGCGCGGCTAGGGAAGTTTGCAGCATTGCAACGGCGGCGGCGCGCACTGGCTTATCTGCAGATGCGCGACGCCTGACGACAACGACCGGGTCATCGAGCGCCGCCAACGTCTCGGCGAGTATGCAACGATTGGTGGTGTAGGTACCTTCGGAAATGCGGCGTCGTAATCGCCCAATCCGGTCATCGGCAATGGCTGAAAGAGAAAACTGCATGATCGCCAACCCGTTGCAGGACAGCATCATTACCGTCCGATGGTGATAACGGCAGTGTGTCAGCGATATTGCGCAGGCGCATTTGGGCCTTGTCTGATTTTGGCGCATTGCAGCTTTGATCGACGGTTTTTTAACTATCGACGCGCATGACGGCGTGATGACCATCAGCGGCCCGACCATTGAAGTAAAAAGCGACGAGGCAGTGCGCGAACCGCGCATGGCAAAGCTCGTGGCGATCGATGTCAGCAGCTCCCGCCATCAGCGCACGAGGATCGTCGTGCGCAATCTTTCACCGCACGGATTAGGGGCACGCGGTGAAATCGATTTGCTGCCATGCGAGCATGTCGTCATTCATTTGCCGGACGGCAGCGAGATGGGAGCGATCGTCCGTTGGGTACGCAAAAATAGCTTCGGTCTCTCGCTTGACGACCGAATCGATGCTGCTGCACTGCGTGGCAAATCTTCCGCATCGTCGCATCTGATCACGCGCGATGCACAGGTCGATTTTCACCGGATGCAGCATAAGGGCACATTCGCCCGTTCGGGTTTCAACCGCTCGCATCGCGAAGAGGTGTTGCGCAACAGCGACTGGATTGGCGAGAACTAACGAGCAGATGGAATGTGTTTCATGTTAAGGAGCTGGCCCGCATTTCCGCAGGCCAGCCTTTTACGTCGATCAACCCGGGCGGGTGTCAGGCCACTTCGCGCACCTGCTCGCCGTTTTCGTCGAGATCACGCAACACATAACCGCGGCCCCAGACTGTTTCGATGTAATTTTCGCCTTCGCAGGCAAGGCTGAGCTTTTTGCGGAGCTTGCAGATGAACACATCGATGATTTTGAGTTCGGGTTCGTCCATCCCGCCATAAAGATGATTGAGGAACATTTCCTTGGTCAATGTCGTACCCTTGCGGAGCGAAAGAAGCTCCAGCATCTGATACTCCTTGCCGGTCAGGTGGACACGGTTGCTGTCCACTTCCACCGTCTTGGCATCGAGGTTGACCGCGAGCTTGCCGGTGCGGATGATCGACTGCGAATGGCCCTTCGACCGGCGGACAACCGCCTGAATGCGCGCGACCAGTTCCTCGCGGTGGAACGGCTTGGTGACATAATCATCAGCACCGAAACCGAACGAGCGGACCTTCGAATCCATTTCAGAAATGCCCGAAAGGATCAGGACGGGGGTGGATACCTTGGCGGTGCGCAATTTCTTGAGCACATCATAGCCGTGCATGTCGGGAAGATTGAGATCGAGCAATATGATATCATAGTCGTACAGCTTGCCCAGGTCCAAACCCTCTTCGCCGAGGTCGGTCGTGTAGACGTTAAACCCCTCGACAGTCAGCATCGTTTCGATGGCCTTGGCCGTGGTCGGTTCATCTTCGATCAAGAGCACGCGCATGCGGCTGTTCCCCTCGGCAAAAGCAAATACATGGTGCCTGCCCGTGGTCGGGCATGACATAATCCGTTAACCTTATCGGATATGAAGCGAAAAGGTTAATTTTTTCCTTAGAGTTCGAAACCGACGCAAATCAGCACCTTTACGCTCGATCGTCCGCCGCGCACTGACGCTCGGAGAGTCAATTTTGTCACATCGCCGATAGTGTGCCGATCTCAATTAACCAATGTATCGGAACGAGTCGGCAAGGCGATCAGTTCAATATGGACAAAGGGCGGGTTGAACCACGTTGGCCAGGGGCAATCGACGGCACTGTTGGATATTGCAATGGCAAACCCCAAATGAATGCGAGGCTACTTCACACATTCAAGGTGTTACTGTGATTGACCATCGCCCCTTTGCCACTCTGGGTCATGCCAGCCATGGCTGGCTGGAAGCCACCCACCATTTCAGTTTCGCCGATTATCAGGATGCGGCGCGGACAAGCTGGGGCAGCTTGCGCGTCTGGAACGACGATATGATTGCGTCACATAGTGGATTTTCGCCGCATGGTCATCGCGACATGGAAATCATTACTTATGTTCGCAGCGGCGCGATCACCCATCGTGACAGCATGGGCAATTTTGGTCGCACAAAGGCTGGCGATGTTCAGGTGATGAGCGCCGGGTCGGGAATACAGCACAGCGAGATGAACGCCGAAGACGAGACGACGACGCTGTTTCAGATATGGATCATCCCCGACGCGCCGGGCGGTGCACCCTGCTGGGGGGCGCGGCAGTTTCCGAAGGATGACCGCAGCGGCCAGTTTGTGACACTGGCCAGCGGGATGGACGGCGATGATGCATTGCCGATCCGCGCCGATGCGCGCGTTGCAGGCGCAGCGCTGCGCGCAGGCGAAACCATCCGCTATGCGCTGGGTGTCGGCCGCCATGCCTATCTGGTTCCTGCCACCGGGCGTATCCGCATCGGCGACGTGGAGGCGGTTGCGCGCGACGGCGTTGCTGTCAAGGATACCGGAGAAATTGTCATCACCGCTGTCGAGGATGCCGAATTGATCCTTGTCGACAGCCGTTAAGCCCCTCCCAAAGGAGACCCCCATGGTCAAAGTCCTGGTCCTTTATTACTCGTCATACGGCCATCTGGCGACGATGGCGGAAGCGGTCGGCGATGGCGCACGCGCTGGTGGCGGCGACGTCACTATCCGCCGGGTTGCCGAAACCATACCCGCCGACGTCGCAGCCAGATCCGGGTTCCGCACCGATGACCGTCACGCGGTCGCCACCGTCGACGAATTGGCCGATTATGACGCCATTATCGTCGGTTGCCCCACCCGCTATGGGCGGATGAGCAGCCAGATGGCAGTGTTCTGGGACCAGACCGGCGGACTTTGGATGCGCGGTGCACTCAATGCCAAAGTCGGCGCGGCGTTTACTTCCACCGCAAGTCAGCACGGCGGTCAGGAAACCACATTGTTTTCGATCATCACCAATCTGCTGCACATGGGCATGACCATCGTCGGGCTCGACTATGGTTTTCAGGATCAAATGGGGGTCGACGAAGTCAAAGGCGGTGCACCCTATGGCGCGACCACAATTGCAGATGGAGACGGGTCGAGGCTGCCGAGCGACGTTGATCTAGCCGGTGCCCGCTATCTGGGGGAAAAGGTGGCACGGACGGCTGCAAAGCTGGCGGCCTGATCAACTTGTGTCTAAGGACCGGCAGGCCATGCTCGCCGACCATGTTCTTTATATCGATAGCGAAGCGCTGATCGTTGACAAACCTGCGGGCCTGCCCGTCGATCCGCCGCGCGCGGGCGGTCTCAGCGTCGAGAATCATCTGCAGGCGCTGATGCTCGGTTACAAAAGCTGGCCGAAAGCCGTGCATAGGCTGGATCGCGACACATCGGGCTGCCTGATGCTGGGGCGCAGCGACAAAGCGCACAAGCGGCTGGGCCAAGCGTTCGAGGCGGGGGCGATCGGTAAGCGCTATCTGGCGATCATCAACGGCATTCCCAACTGCGAAAGCGGGACGATCACGATGGCTTTGGCCAAGACATCGACCAAAGAGCAAGGCTGGCGCATAGTTCCAGCCGTCAACGGGGCTAAAGACGCCAAAGCAGCACTCACCGAATGGCAACTGCTGGCAACGCGAAATGGTCTAGCCTTGATTGCCCTGCGCCCCGCCACAGGCCGCACGCACCAGCTGCGGGTTCATGCGGCATCGGGAATGGGCCACGCTATAATTGGAGATGCGGTTTATGGCAGCCTCCATCCTGCCGGGCTCATGCTTCATGCCGCCGACTTATCAGTTACCCGCGAAGGCAAGCCGACAATCATGGCGCATGCCCCCTTTCCTGTCCGTTTCGCCGCATTAGGCTTTACCGACCCCGATGCCGACTGACGCTGTCTTTGCAATACCGGACGCGGCGCTGAGCGAAAAATTTCTCGCCGGCACCGGCCCTGGCGGACAGAATGTCAACAAGGTTGCAACCGCCTGTCAGCTACGCGTCGACGTCTTCGCGCTGGGTCTCCACCCCGACGCCTATTCCCGGCTAAAGACGCTGGCGGGCAGCAGGCTCACCGCTGGTGGCGAACTGATCATCACCGCCCAGCGCTTCCGCACGCAGGAAGCAAACCGCGCCGATGCCCGGGGTCGCGCCGGAACGCTGATCGCCAAAGCGTTGGTCCGCCCGGAACGCCGGGTGCCGACCAGGCCCGGCAAAATGGCCAAGGCACGCAGGGTCAATGAGAAAAAGGCCCGCAGCTCGATCAAGGCGGCGCGAGGACGAGTGAACGAAGACTAGCCAGGCTTTGGAAAGACGACAGTCATGTATAGTTTCGAATTCGCCGCCACCGACACCGCTTTGCTGTGGGACGACATTGCCTCCGCCGCCGATGCGATAACCGCTGGTGAGCTTGATGCAGTGGCTAATATGGCCAACGTCGCAGCATTGTTATGGCAGGGGCTGCCCGATCTCAACTGGGCCGGATTTTACCGCTACGACGGCACCGAGTTGGTACTGGGTCCATTTCAAGGCAAGTCCGCCTGTATTCGCATCGCCCTGACCCGTGGAGTTTGCGGTGCAGCGGCACGAACCCGGACAACTCAGAGAGTCGAGGATGTTCATGCCTTTGCCGGCCACATCGCCTGCGATGTGGCCAGCCGATCGGAACTGGTCGTGCCAATCATCGTGGATGGCGCGCTGGTCGGCGTGCTGGACCTCGATAGTCCACTGCCGGGTCGCTTTGCCGCCGAAGATGCGGCAGGGGCCGAACAATTGATTGCGCGCATCGCGCTGCGGTTAATTTCCGCCCCAATTTAGGACAAGCCCGATTGGCGCGGTGCAGTCGCGTCGGGCGGCGTTATTTGCTAACACTTCGTCAACCATATTGGCGCGGCCCCATTGGCGTCGACGAAAGGCAATTATCATGCGTACCCTGTTGCTCGTTGGAATCGCCGGCATTGCTGCCCTGACAGCCGACACCGCGCATGCAAATTACGACCATGGTGAAACGGCACAGACGCATGTCGAACGCCGCGTCATCCTGGTAGATGGCGCAAGCGCCGACGATGCCGCCGTTTATCGCAGCGGCGATGATCGCGCACTCGCTGAAAGCGATTATCGCGGCCGCTGGCAGGGCGAATGGGACGGCAGTTGGGACGTCGAGGGCGAACGCTATCGCGGCACCTACGAAGGCGAATATGACGCTTATGGCGCACGCCATGACAATCCTCGCCGCGAAGACAGTGGTGACCTGGAGCGGCTATGTCGCCGTGACAGCGGAGCCGGCGGCGCAGCAATCGGCGCAGTGGTCGGCGGCGTTGCGGGCAACCGTATCGCGGGTCGCGGCAGCCGCGCTGAAGGCACGCTAATTGGAGCAGGCATCGGCGCAATGGCCGGCATGGCAATCGATCGCAGCGAGGACCGACGAGCCTGCGCCAACTACTGGCAAAGGGTTGATGGTCACGACGGCTATCGTGGTGCCCATCACGAGGACCGCAGCACCGGCTATGGCAACGGCGATCGTCGCTACAGCAGCACGGGATATCCTAATGGGAACTATGCCTATGAAGGCGGCAGCTATTATGGCGGCGGCACCACCACCATCGTTATTCCGGGGCAGCCGATCATCATCGAGGAAACCGAGAAGACGTACGAAACAGTATCCTATGCCGCCCCGCGTGCCCGGCATGCGACGCGCCGGGCCGCGCCACGCCGCCGCGCACCGCCGCGCGCCCGCGCAACCTGCGTCTGCCGCTGACCGGATTCTAGCTGACCCGGCGACCCGTCCACAGCACCCGACCGACGATATCGAGTTCGGCAACCGGGATGCTGCTCTCCGTCGGATAAGCCGGATTGTCGCTGATGATGGCTACGCACCCGGTCGCCAAAGCACAGGCCAGCCGTTTCACCAGCAACATCTCGTCACGACGCAAAACATAAATCCCGTCGCGTAGCCGATCCGCCGCATCGCCGCTGTCGACCATGATGTCATCGCCGTCGCGCAATGTCGGGACCATCGAATCGCCTTCGACCCGAATGAGCGAAAGCTGCTGCGGGTTCTGGGTCAAGCGGCGCAGCCAGCGCGGATCGAATGCAAATAGCGCTTCTGCGCGATCGTCTTCGACCAGGGACCCCCCGCCTGCAGACGCGCCGACATCGAGGCGGGGCACCGCAAACAACGCATCGACCGGCAGCGGCGCTGCCCGGACATCAGGCGCGCCAAGCAATGCCTCTTCGATCCTGAAATACCGAGCGAGCATTGCCCGATCGCGCTCGTCAAGCCGCCGGGGCGAACCGCGCTTGATAAACTGTTGAATATACGCGGGATTTCGTCCGATCAGCCTTGACAGGCTGGCATAATCCTCGCCCCGCTCGACGATCAGCCGATCGAGCACCGAGCGCGGGTCGCTCGCGGCTAGCGATGACGGTGAAGCAGGCAAAGCGAGAATTTTCATGACAGCAGGATAGCAGTAGGATTTTTCCTAGACAAGTAGGATTTCGACGAGCAATTCGAGACTCAGCGGTAACGAGTCGTTGCCGTCGCTCAATAGAAAAGGACCGACCATGCCGCCCGACCGCCCGCTGATTCGCGTCATAGAATCATTTTTGCGCGAAACCGGACTGTCCCCAACACAATTCGGGCGACAGGCCGTCCGGGACCCCCGACTGGTTTCTGATTTGCGAAAAGGGCGCGAACCAGGAACTCGGCTGCGCTGTCGGGTAGAACATTTCATGAACACATGGCGCTGCGAGCTTGTGCAGGCCGAGCGGAGGAACGGGCTATGACCAACGCCACTCGCGGCACTACCGCCACCCGGCTTATCCGGATTCTGCTCGATCTTGCCGGACCCGGCAGCGAATTGATCGGCGCGCGCGAACGCGAATGGGCTAGCGCGACGTTCAGCGGTGCCCGCCATAGCATCGACTTGAGGTTGTCGATCAGCGCGCTTGGCGATGCGCCACCGGCAGCGATGATCATGCTGCCCGAACATCAATTCGCTTTGAGCGGGGAAATCGTTGCCGATTGTGTGGTCGCATTCGGTATGCAGGAAACCGATTCGGCAAACCGGGTCTGGCAGAATTGTCAGATCGAATTGCTTACCATTGCCTCCGACTAAGTGGCAAATCAGCCGCTGCGTGGATCATCCTGCGCGCTGGCTCATCCGGCGTAACGTGGCAAGCGCAGCGGCAAGAGCGGGATCGTGCGGAAAAGCCGGGTCGTCATCCTGATCGTCCGATCCGGCAACGTCTGTTTCTGATGGCATTCGGTTGCCAGCCGCCTGATCGCCAGCGCTGTCGATCGCCGGTGCCAAATAAGCGGATTTTCGTGTCAGCCCCGCCTCGAGACGGGCGATGAGGTCGTCGAGCCGCGCGGCGGAAAGATCGAGGGGAGATGTCTCGCGGCGTTTGGGCACGGTCGGCGCGGTGGCACCCACAGATAACGATGAAAGATCATCGGCCCTCACCGATATTGCAGGTTCGGACTGCGGATCTGCCGGCATCACTGCAGGCGAAGACCGGTCGATCTCCCAGTCGTCGAGCGACGGCGGCTTGAGATCGAAATCGTCTATTTCGCTCAGGTCCGACGGGTTGACGTTGAGCGAATCGTCGCTGCCGATCACTAGCGGTTCGAGGCTGGGTGAATAAGTCGGCTCTGGCATTGCAGTCAGGGGCAAAGCCGCCCCGTCATCCGGCACGAATGCTGAATTGAGCAGCAATTCGCCATCGTCAGCATCGTCGTCATTGCAATCATTGGCCAGATAGGACGGTTCGCCGTCAGTGAGGTCTGCAGCGCCATCCTGATCCGTCCAGCTACGATCGGGAATATCGCGCATCGCGGAAAAGGGGCGGCGCGCAGGAGCATCAGGATGGCGATCGGCACTGCGCAATGGCGGCGCATCATATTCGTCGTCGCGGCCTACACCGCGAATCCGGTCGAGCAGCCCCGCCAAACCGTCGGGCGCAGCGATGACACCGGACCAGCGCGCGAACGCAAAGGCGGCACCGCCCGCCAGCAAGGCAAGCAAAAGGGCACCCAGCAGTTTTGCCGTCAGGCCGAACGGCGGCTTGGCAAAAGCCGTGAAAGTATCGAGATAGAGGTGAAACGACAGCGTTTCGAGCACCGATGCCGGAAGCAACAGCCCGATCAACCCGCCGGTTCCAGCCGCCAATACTGCAACACCGGCAGCACCGAAAGGCAGTTCGATGCCCTCGGCTTCACGCCGGATGGAATATCTTGCGTTCATGCCGTCCTCTTACCGTCCGCTGCAGTTCCGGCGTACGCCTTGTCGCGCCGCGCCGCTGCGGCTGCCAGCAACTGCTGGTAAACCGGTTCGTAACGCCGAATGTTTGACGACCAGTTACGCTGTTGCTCGACGAAAGCCCGGGCGACCGCCCGCCGGTTATCCCAGATACCGCGATCGGCGAGCAATCCGGCCACCACCTGAGCCAATGCGGCGGGGTCATCGGGCGCAAACAAGGCTCCGGTCACACCGTCGTCGATGAGTTCACGATGACCGCCGATATCAGATGCAGCGACCAGCCGCCCCTGCGCCATGGCTTCGAGCGGCTTTAACGGGGTCACCAGTTCGGTCAGCCGCATCGCCTTGCGCGGATAGACCAGTATGTCGGTCAAGCTATAATAGCGCTCGACCTCGCCATGTTGGACCCGCCCGACGAAATGGATACGGTTTGCAACCGGCGATGCCTTTGCCTGGCGTTCCAAAACATCCGCCATCGGCCCGCCGCCGACCAGCAACAGATGGATATTCGGAGCCTGTGCAACCAGTGACGGCATCGCCGCGATCATCACATCGAGCCCTTCATAATCGTAAAAGCTGCCGATGAAACCGATGACATCGGCCCCCGCCAGCCCAAGCGCGGTGGCAAGCGCCTCGTCGCGCGGTGGCGGAGTGCCAAACATATCGAGATCGACCCCATTAGGCGACACCATGATGCTGGCCGGTTCGAACCCGCGCGCAACCAGATCGGCACGGAGCCCTTCGCAGATCACCGCCACCGCGTCCGCCCGCCGCACGGCGCGAGTTTCGAGCCAGCGCGTCAGGCGATATTTAATATCACCCTCGCGACCCGTGCCGTTGGCAACCGCCGCATCCTCCCAAAAGGCGCGGATCTCGTAGATCAGCGGCAGTTTACGCCGCCGCGCCACACCGCCAGCGGCAAGGGCAGTCAGAACCGGCGAATGCGCATGCAGGATGTCGGGCTTGAATTGCGCGACCACCTCGTCCGTTCGCCGCGCCAGCGCACGCACTTCGCGCAACTCGCGCCACGGGCTGCGCGCTGGTACAATCGCGGGCGTGCGGAAAAAGTGCAGACCGTCGACCATCTCTTCGGCGGAACCAGGCAACGGATGGCGCACGCTGGTGACCGCCGCCACATCCCAGCCCAACGTCAGCTGCGCCTTCAGGATAGCGCGCGTGCGAAATGTATAGCCGCTTTGCGCCGGCAGGCTGTGATCGAGAATATGGAGAACGCGCGTCATGGCCGGGCTTTAGCGAGACAATGTTTAAGCTGGCGTCAACCCCGTTCGGTTACGAGCCTCTCCACATGATCGACGCTTTCGCAATTGCCCTCACGCATGTTCTGCTGCTTGTCGCATTCTGGCGATTGCGCAGCCGCGACGATCTCGACGATGAGATCGCGCCTGGCCTCAATCAGGCTCCGCCGGGATACGGCTGGCGCGGACGCGATTGACGCCAGGGTGATGCGCGACATATTCTTTCTGTGTTTTCTCGTCGGTGTGCTGTTTGTCGCGCTGCGGCGGCCTTATTTGTTCATCCTCACTTATTGTTATGTCGACATTGTCGCGCCCCAGCGACTCAGCTTTTTCCTGCTCAATCAGGTGCCGCTGTCGCTCATCATGTTCTTTCTGGCGGTCGGTAGCTGGCTGGTCGCCGACCGCAAACAGGGCGTTCGCATCGATCAATTGCAGGTCGTGATGCTGCTGCTGCTCGCTTATTGCGGGATATCCACTTTCTATGCGCAGGTCCCTGTCGAAGCGGCCCAGAAGTGGGCCTGGGTGTGGAAGGCATTGCTGTGGTCGATGTTCCTCCCGCTGGCGCTGACCACGCGGCTCAGGATCGAGGCGCTGGCGCTGACGATGGTATTGAGCGCGGGCACGCTGGCAATCGCCGGTGGCCTGAAAACCGCTATGGGCGGCAGCGGCTATGGCTCGCTGCAACTGCTGCTCGACGACAACAGCGGCCTGTTCGAAGGGTCGATATTTTCGACTGTCGCTATTGCGATCATTCCGCTGATCCTGTGGCTTGCCCGCCATGGCACGATCTTCAAACCCGACCGGCTGGTCTGGGTATTTGCGCTCTCGCTTGCCTTCGCCTGCCTGCTGATCCCGATCGGGACGCAGGCGCGCACCGGGCTGGTTTGTGCTGCGCTGCTCGCTGCACTTGGCCTTTGCGACAGCAAGCGGCGCGCTGCCTATCTTGGTGCCATCGTCGCCATCGCTATCGTCGCCCTGCCCTTGATCCCCACCGCTTTTTCGGCGCGGATGGATACCATTACTAATTACCAGTCCGATGAATCCGCCTCGACCCGGATCGCGGTGTGGAAATGGACCTGGGACTATTCGCTGGACCATCCGATGGGCGGCGGGTTCGAAATCTATCGCACCAACGAATTGCAGGTGAACAAGATAGAGACGACGCGCAGCGGCGGCTCGACAACTCGCGAGGTCCTGCCCTATACCGACAAGGGCCGTGCGTTTCACAACAGCTATTTCGAAATGCTGGGGGAACAGGGATTTGCAGGGCTTTTCCTGTGGCTTTATCTTCAGGCCGTCTGCGTATGGCGGATGGAAAGCCTGCGCCGCCGCTATCGCGATGCTGTAGGCGACAGTCTGTGGGTGCGGCCACTGGCCACCGCCCTGCAAGGCGGGCATCTGGTCTATCTGCTCGGTTGCATGTTTGTCGGCATCGCCTTTCAGCCGTTCATCTACATGCTGATCGCGCTGCAGATTGCACTCTGGACCTACCTCAAGCGACGCGAACAGGAAGCGCGCTGGCGTCCCATCGCGGGCTTGCCGGGGGGCAGCGCCGGTTCGGCGCAGATGGTTGCAACACCCCCGGGATTTGTACCCGATGCGGGCAAGGGCTGGGCCACAAGGGGTTGAGCCCCGGAATGTGCCGGAGTGTTTACCGGGCCATTTGCCAAAACCGATGAGAGGGATGGAATTGGCACGCCTGCGACGGTAGGCGACCAGGATGACGAACCCTGCCCGACCGATCGCTACTGTCCCAGCCGACCCCGGCGTCATCGACCAGCTCAACCTGTGGGTCACGGGCGCAGCCGCGTGGCTCCATGCGCACAGCATCGACATCGCTTTGTCTGTTGCGGCCGGTACGTTGGTCTATGTCATCCTGCGCACCTCACGGCGCTTTATCAGGCGCGCGGCGACCCGGCAGGCCGATGCCGACGGGGTCGGCGCGACGATTCTGCGCGTGCTTGCGCGCACCGGCCATTTCTTCCTGATCATGGTGTCGGTCCGGCTGGTTGCTAGCTATGCTAACCCCCCTGCGCTGCTGGGCGATACCATCCGCCTATTGTTCGTTATCGCGGCGGCGTTCCAGGTTGCCATCTGGGTCCGGGAAGCAGTGTTGAGCATGGTCCGGGGCCGTGCCGAACGCAGCGGCCATGAAACCCTCGGCAGTGCGCTAGCACTCATCAATGTACTGGTTTCGATTGCGCTGTTTGCCATCGCTGGGATCGTCGTTCTCGACAATGTCGGCGTCAATATCACCGGACTTGTCGCCGGGCTGGGCATCGGCGGCATCGCCATCGGTCTTGCTGCAAAGGGAGTGTTCGAAGACCTGTTTGCAGCCCTGGCGATCATCTTCGACCGGCCGTTTCGCGTCGGGGAGGTGATCGGGTTCGAGGGACGATCAGCGACAGTCGAGCGCATCGGCATGAAATCGACGCGGCTGCGCGCGCTGACGGGAGAGGAGATTATCGTCTCCAACACCGCGCTGCTCAACAAGGAATTGTCAAACTACGCACGACTCGAACGCCGCCGGATGAGCTTCGTCATCGGCATCGCCTATGAAACACCCCCTGCAAAATTGCGCGCTATTCCCGACATCGCGCGCGCGCTTGTCGAGGTTGATGGCCACACGCTGATCCGCTGCGGGATGACCGGCTTTTCCGCGTCGAGCATAGATTATGAGCTGCAGTTTGACGTGCATAGCGACGACTATGCCGTGGTGTTCGCCGCCCGCCATGCCGTCGGGATGGCGCTGGTCGAACGGTTCGCTGCCGATGGCATCAGCTTCGCTTACCCGGTGCAGATCGCCTACACTGCTGCACCCGACGGCAGCCTGATTCTGCCTTACCCGCCCGCTCTCCCGGTGTCATAATACCGCCTCGCAAACAAACCCGAAATTTGGAAAAGCCGTGAACTGCGCCTACACCAAAGGCAAATCCCTAGACCGATTGCCTGTTGTTCGATGCGCAACGGCGCGGCATAGGCAATCGCGGACTTCGGTTTTTGGGAGATTATGCAATGACGGCAATCACCGCGCAGGCAATGACAGCGAGGGTCGGCGAAGCGCTCGGTACGTCTGAATGGGTGCTGGTCGACCAGGCAATGATCGACAAATTCGCCGAAGCCACCGGCGATCATCAATTCATTCATGTGAACGAGGAAATGGCGAGGATGACGCCTTTCGGTGGCACTATCGCGCATGGCTTCCTGACCCTGTCGCTGTTCCCGATGCTGATCGCCAAATCCAATTGCCCGCGCGTCGAGGGGGTCAAGATGGGCGTCAATTACGGGGGCAACAAAATCCGCTTCCTCTCCCCCGTGCGGTCCGGCAAGCGGGTGCGCGGCCATTTCAAACTGCTCGAACTCGAAGAAAAACGCGCCGGCCAGTGGCAGCAGACGCTGGAATTCAGCGTCGAGATCGAAGGCGAGGAAAAACCCGCTTTGATCGCGGAATGGATCAGCCAGTTTTTCGTCTAGCCTTCCCTCTCCGTTTCAGGGGAGGGGCAGTAAGCGTTGGACCGGCGCAGCCGGGCCGTGGTCGAACGGGGTGGGGGTTCGCCGACTGAGGAATTGCAAGCCATAACGCGCCACCCCAACCCCTCTCCTGAAGGAGAGGGGCTTTAACAAAAAAGGATTCCCTTATGCGTGATGCCGTCATCGTTTCCACCGCCCGCACGCCGCTCGCCAAAGCGGGTCGCGGCAGTTTCAACAACACGCCTGCGGCCACGCTCGGCGCCTATTCGGTGCGCGCTGCGGTCGAACGCGCTGGCCTGTCGGGCGGCGAAGTGGACGATGTCATATTCGGCGCGGCGATGCAGCAGGGCTCACAGGCACCCAATGTGGCCCGTCTTGTCGGTCTGCGTGCTGGTCTGCCAGTCACTGTTCCTGCCATGTCGCTCGACCGGCAATGCTCGTCGGGGCTGATGTCGATAGCGACGGCAGCCAAACAGATCATCATCGATCGCATGGATATCTGCGTCGCGGGCGGGGTCGAAACGATCTCGAAAATCCGTGGTGACAAGATGTTCATCGAACCCGATCCCGAACTCGTCGCGATGCACCCGCATGTTTACATGCCGATGATCGGCACAGCCGAAGTCGTCGCCAAACGCTACAATATCAGCCGCGAGGCGCAGGATGAATATTCGCTCCAGTCACAGCAGCGTACCGCTGCCGCGCAGGCCGCCGGCAAATTTGATGACGAGATTATCGCCTGCACCGCCACCATGGCGATAGTCGACAAGGAAACCAAAGAAGTTTCGTACAGGCAGGTCACGGCAGACCGCGACGAATGTAACCGCGCCGATACCACGCTCGAAGGGCTGGCAAACCTCAAACCGGTGATGGGCGAAGGCAATACGATCACCGCTGGCAACGCCAGCCAGCTGTCGGATGGGTCGTCCGCGGCCGTGCTGATAGAGGCAAAAATTGCCGAGGCGCGCGGTCTTGCCCCGCTCGGCCGTTATGTCGGTATGGCAGTCGCCGGGACGGAACCTGACGAAATGGGCATTGGCCCGGTATTCGCCATCCCCAAATTGCTTGAACGCTTCAGCCTCAAGATGGACGATATTGGCCTCTGGGAGCTCAACGAAGCGTTTGCAGTGCAGGTGCTCTATTGCCGCGACAAACTCGGCATCCCGAATGAATTGCTCAACGTCAACGGTGGCTCGATTTCGATCGGTCACCCGTTCGGCATGACCGGCGCACGCTGCACCGGCCACGCACTGATCGAAGGCAAGCGGCGCGGCGCCCGCTATGTCGTCGTCACTATGTGCATCGGTGGTGGGCAAGGCGCGGCGGGGCTGTTCGAAGTCCTGTAATCCTGCGCTGGTTATCTGAACAAGGGTCGGTTCGCGCAGGCGGACCGACCCCTTTTACTGCGCGCGCCGTGCGGCCCGGCAGGAAACTTTCATGGTTCGCACTGGTTCACCTCTCGTCACCAACAGACGGAGAATATCATGCCCGACCAAGCCGAAATCAAAGCGAAATTCTGGAAAGCGCTTCGATCGGACATGACCATGTTCCTCGGCCTTGCCGAGGGGGATGATGGTCATGCCCGTCCGATGACCGCACAACTCGATGAAGAAGGCCAGTCAGGCGATGACTATCGTGGCCCGATCTGGTTTTTCACGTCGACCGACAATGCGCTTTATCAACAGATTGGCACCGGGTCGCGGGCGATGGCCCATTTTGCATCAAAGGGGCACGATGTCTGGGCGACGGTGCATGGCACTTTGTCGACCTCGCAGGATCGTGCAACAATCGACCGTCTGTGGAACCGCTTTGTCGCCGCCTGGTACGATGGCAAGGATGATCCCAAGATCGCCCTGATCAGGCTTGACGCTGAAGAAGCGCAGATCTGGATAGATGCCTCGTCGATCGTCGCGGGCATCAAAATGTTCCTCGGCATCGACCCCAAGGAAGATTACAAGGACAAGGTTGCTCAAGTACAGCTTTGACCCGATGCCGAAATATTCAATGAAAAAGGGCTGGGCGCATCGTGCGACCCGGCCCTTTTTCATGGCGTGGATTTGTCAGCCATGCATCCCTGCCGCCTTCCGGCGTGTCAAAGCGCTCACTGCACAACCAAATGCTCCGGCAGCAATATTGAATGCCCAAGACAAAAACAGGCCATCGCCCATTTGCAGATCTTCGTTGAATATCTCCGGCCAAAAACCATGCAGCCCGCATTCGGCTACAGTAGCGAAAGTTATGGGCGCGAAAGCAATAGCCGCCGCTCGCCAGATCGACCGGCGCCCGGCTACCTCGACACCAACCCCGGCCAGCGCCGGTGGGAAGCCGGCATGATAGACTGTCTGCTACGACGCCATCGAACCCGCCGTCATCACGACAAAGAAAAAGGGCGGCACCTTTCGGCGCCGCCCTGATTTTCTCTCGATAACCAACCTTGCGGCTGATTACATGCCCGAACCCGGACCGTAGGTGATTTCCACGCGACGGTTCTGGTCGTTGCGGACGCCATCCGGAGTTGGAACGCGGTTCTGCGTTTCACCGGCAGCGCTGGTCCGCAATGCACCACCCGGAATGCCGCGAGCGGCAAGGTAGTTACGAACATTGGTTGCACGACGGTTCGAGAGGCCAACGTTGTAAGTTGCCGCACCCGAACGGTCAGCGTGACCGGCAATCATCACGGCCGAGTTACCGCAATTGCGATAAGCGGACACCGCGTTGTCGAGGGTCTGGGCAGCATCAGCGGTGATGTTGTCCTTATCCCAGTCGAAGAACACGATATACGGACCCGTGTTGCACTGCACCGGCGGCGGAGGCGGCGGGGGCGGCGGTGGCGGGGGAGGAGGCGGTGGTGGTGGGGGCGGGGGAGGAGGCGGCGGAGCCGGCTCTTCGCCACCGAAGTTGTAGGTCAGCGTGCCCATCAGCGAGTGCGAACGGAAACGCGTTTGCACGTCGCGGCCAAGGCGGTCGACCAGGTCGACATTGTCGGCGTTGAAGAAGCGATAGCGCAGACCGACATCGACATTGTCGCTCAACGGAGCGCGAACGCCAGCAATTGCCTGCCAGGCAAAGCCGGTGTCCGAATCGTCGAGAAACGCTGGCGATGCAAAGACATTTTCGACGCTGATGCGGGCAACACCTGCACCGCCGCCGACATAACCCTGCAGACCATCGTCTTCACCGAAGTCGAACATGCCGTTCAGCATGAAGCTGAGCGCGCTTGCCTGACCGTTGATGTCGCGACGACCAAAGATGGTTGCGGTGGCGGCAGTGCCACCCGGAATGCCACCGGCCGAAACATTGATGTTTTCAGCAGATGCCTGGCGATAGCTGGCTTCGACTTCAGCGCGGAACCCGCCGAAATCATAACCGACCATACCACCGAAGTCATAACCATATTCATGGTCGACAGACGCGGCGTCATTATTAGCGCCGATGTCGAGGCTCAAGTCCTCCACGATCATCACGCCGCCTTCGACTCCCACATACCAGGCATCGTCGCGGGCAAGCGCGGGCGAGGCCAGGGCAGTGGAAGCGAGTGCCATTGCTACGGCAAGCTTCCTCATTGAAAATCCCCTTCTGAATTGAACGGTAGAACGCTCGGATAAGGCTTTAATGACACAAAGGTTCCCGTGCAAGCCGGGTTTTTCCCAAGTGTTGCCCGTTCGCCACAGGGTTGAGACAGAAATATTGACGACCGAAAAGTCGCAGCTAGGGAACCATGATTATTCCCCGCGCGGTCAGGGCGCTAAGCAAAGCGGACAATGCAGCGCGCACCTCGCTGTCGATGACTGCGCCGCCGACCGGGTTGGCAATGCTGGCCGGGGCCTGCCAAGCGGACGTGCCGCGCACCCACCGTAGGCCGGTTCCTGTCTCGAATAGCGTTGCGCCGGTCGGCAGCATGACGAATCGCCAGCCGCCTTCGGTCCACACCGCCAGCGACCCGACCTGTCCCGTCCATGCTCCGCCCGCGCCAGAACCGACAATCCAGCATTGTCCCCGCTGCGGATCGGCGGGAGGCACCGTCGCCGCCACTGCGACGACCGACGGTGCAATCGCCGCGTCGATCAGCGCCAGTGCTTCATTATGCGTTACTTCTTTTTGTGCCTGTCCTGCCGCCAGCTGCGGCAAACTCAGTCGTGCGCTCGTCATCATCACAGTCATCGGCCGTTCCCTTTCTCAATACAGTGCCATCGCGCCAGTCAGTGGCGGCGATTCGCCCCGCTCACCCAGTTGCACGATGGCAAAATCGATGGTCGCACCCGACACTCGCCATCTTGCCAGCTCGGCTGGCGACAGTGACAGCAGCGGTTCCGCCACCTCGATCGCCGCCTGCGATCCCCCGGCGGTCAGCGTTACCCGATAATGTTCACGGCGCTCGTCGAGAGGCGCATCGGTCCCATCGTTCCAGCCAAACCCGTCGCGGCTGCGGCGCACCCAGTTCAGCTGCAGCCCGCCATCGCCCTGCCAGCGCGCCACGCCGTGCACGGGCGACAGCGGTCGCGTCGCCCGGCCGTGCCGAGCAACTGGCAAGGATCTGGGCACCGCATCTCCCTGACCCTCGATCAGCACAGCCGCGCCCTCGCTCCAGCCCGTGCCAAGCCAGCCACCGCCCCAGGTGCCTGCGCTGTTGACAGCCATCAATGCAGGGTCGGCGACCAGGGCAAGTCCCGCCCCGCTGGCCAGCCCGGGAACCGCATCTTCGGTGCCCAACCGCCCGCGCAGCAGGTTGGTCAGCCGCCAGCGCCGGCCGCCCAATGGCTCGGCCCGGCCAAACTGCAACAGCTCACCGCCTGCCATCGCTAGGTTGGTGCCGCCCAGCAGATCGGCATCGCTGGCATTCTCCAGCATCATCGCATCGTTCAGCAGCGCAACGACGATGGCACGGTGGCGATCGATCAGCCCTGAACCCGAACCTGCATCGACGCTCTCGATCATGCCCAGCACCGCAACCGGGCCAATAGTGCCGGCATCGACGACCGGTGCCCCCGCGCTCGCCCGTACCGATACCGCCGCGCCGCGCCACCCCGCGCCTGTGCCGCCCGCCGCCAGCACCAGCCGCCCGCGCGCGCGGTCCGACTCATTCGCAGATGGCAGGTCGAACAGATGCCCGGCGCTTGCCCCGATCGTTCGGTCGGGAGCCGTCACTGCGCGCCCGCTGTCTGCGCTGCCCCCGCTTGTCACCGCCAGCGGCGCATTGCGAAGGGTCAGCGTCACGCCCGCCCCATCGATCCGTCGCTCATCGACCAGCATGGCTGCCACCGACCCCGGCAGCGTCACCCTGGCTCCGGGCGGCACCGCATATGCGGCAAATCCCTGTGGCCAGCGCGTCACCCGCCTCGCCACAGCCGCTTCGTTCGCCAGTCGGACGCACAATGCCTTGGCGTCGTCCGCCGCCATCGCCACCGGCAGCGCCAGCGCCTCAACCGGCGCGTCGCCGCTCGCAACCCGGGCTTGCTGCAAGCCGGTCTGGAAATCGCGCGCCGGGTCATAACTCGCCAGGCTGATGCGCTGCGGCACCGCTACTCCCCCGCCATGGCGCACCTCGGGCCGCTTGCTTCGTCCATCGCGCATCCGTTCGCCCATCGGCTCGGACAGCGGCTGCACAGCGCTCGCCATCGCACGACCAATCGCCCAGCCGTTCACACCCGGTACCCGGTCGATCGCCACCGCGCCTGCAAAGCGCGCAACCGCTTCCTCGCCATTGCCCCCGCCCAGCGCACACCCGGCGATCCGCTCCACCGCACCCGCTGCCTGCCACGGCCCCAGCAGCGCACCGACCGGATCGGCCAGCGTCAGCGGTGCATCGTCGGCGTCCACTTCGAAACTCAGCGACGGCACACGATTGCCGAACGGGGTCAGGTCGAGGTCTTCGAACACCGCATAGGCGAGGCCGCGATAGGCCGGACATTGTCCGATCCCTTCCGCCGCTGCGATCAGCGGATCAGGCGGCTGGTCCTCCCCACCGCTGTGCAACCGGAAACCGGTCGGCGATTTGAAATCGCCGGCCGCGCCGCGCAACAAATTACCTTCTGCCCAGATCCGTCCGACGCGCAGGATCGGGCGGGATGACAGCGCCACCGCCAGCGATACCGAATAGCTGAATGTCGTCGACGATCCGCGACCTTTGCCGTTTGACTGACGGCCTCGACGTTCGACCAGGTCGGTCGCCCAGATCACCGTTCCGGCCACCCGCATCCGCCCGAACAGCTTTGGGATCGGCGAGCCAAAGCTCGACGTCTGCACCCGCAGTTCGTCGAGCCGTGGCCCAGCCCGGCCCTTGGGCGAAAACAGCCGCGCATCCGCCGCCTGTCCCAGCATCGCGCCGAGCGCACCGCCCAGCGGCCCCCCGATCGCCGTCCCCAACGTCGTCAAAACCAGCGTAGCCACAGCACACCTTTCTGCCCTCTGCCCTTACGGGAGAGGAGCAAGACTTATGAACGAAGTGAATTAGTCACGGCGCAGAGGGCGCTATTCTCGGCGCGAAACCCGCCAACGCCCCACAACCAGCCCGACCGCCCCCGGCATCAGAACCACCCGCCGCAACCCGGCATGCGCATGCACGCTCGCGCATGCGCCAGCGATCATCAGATGCATCTGCCCGCGCCCCATATCGCTCACCACGACATCACCCAGCGCATGGGATGCAACCGCACGCAGCCCCGCCGCGCACAACCATCCGTCAATCTGCGGCAGCGAAACGTCGCGCAGCCGGTAATCGTCCGGAACCGCATCGACGCAATGACCTGCGGCCGCATAACTCGCCGCGACCAGCCCGACGCAATCGAGCCCATGCGCCGGATCGCGCCCATGCAACCGGAACCGCACTCCGACCAGCGCCAGCGCCGCCGCCCAGACACGCTCCCCGAATTCTCCCTTGCCGCTTGCTGGCGCGGTCGGGAAAGGGCCTGTTTCTATCCGCAAATCGCTCATGCCCACGCTCATCCGCCTGGAAACCGCGTCAGCAGATCGATCCCCGGCAAATGGGGTTCCCCGCGAAAATTCGCCGCATTGCCGAACCGCCCGGCGCAGGTCGCCAGCCGCTTGTCGCACCCCGCCGTCAGCTCGATCCGCGCGCCGACATCCACCGCTCCGCCCGGCACCGCCAGTGTCAGCACATTGCCCGTCTGGGCGATGATCGCGGCCGCCAGCCCGCGCTGCACCCCCTCCAGCCAGCGCAATCGACCGAACAGGAAATCGCCCTCGGCCGCCGTTCCGTCCACCGTGACATCATGGCCATCAACCGCCAGCACTCGCGCGATCCGACGATGCGCCGCCAGCGCCACCCGGCACGCTGCATCGCCCAGCTCGGCGCGGCATTCGGCGGATGTTTCAGGCGCAACCGGCCCCTGCAATCCTGGCTCGCGGCGCGACAGCTCGGCCGTGAAGCCGCTCCCGTCGCTGGCCACCGTGCCCAAAATACCCTCGGCCACCACCAGCCGGCGCGAGTCGGCATCCTGCCAGTCGGCAACGATCAGCGTCAGCCGCGCCCCGTCCCAGCGCCCCGCTTCCAGGTCCGCGTCGCCGAT
>JANNMK010000032.1:0-1526 GCA_031397785.1 Sphingomonas sp.
GGCGGCAGCATGGGCGTGCTGATGCATGCGGTTCCGCTCGAGATGATGATCATCGGCGGGTCTGCGCTGGGCGCGACAATCAGCGGCAATTCGATGCGAGAGCTCAAGGCGCTTGGCGGAGGGCTCGCCCGCGTATTCAAAGGGCCGCGCTATGTGAAGCAGGACTTCCTCGACACGATCTTTCTCGTCTCGAAACTGATGAAGATGCTGCGCAGCGACGGGCCGGTCGCACTTGAACCGCATATCGAAGACCCCGGGGTGAGCAATATTTTTGCCGATTACCCCAAATTGCTGAAGGACGATGCACTGATCCATCTGATCTGCGACACGCTGCGGCTGGTGGTTGTATCGTCAGGCACGCTCGATCCGCATGCGGTCGAGGACGTCGTCGATAATGCGCTGAAGACGCATCATCATGATGCGGTGCGGCCTGCCGACACGCTGCAGACGCTGGCCGACGCTTTGCCTGCGCTGGGGATCGTTGCCGCCGTACTCGGCGTCATCAAGACGATGGGGGCGATCGACGAGCCGCCTGCCATATTGGGTGAGATGATCGGATCTGCACTGGTCGGCACGTTCCTGGGCGTGCTGCTTGCTTATGGGTTCGTTGCGCCCTTTGCCAACCGGGCGCGGCAGGTCATCGAGGCCGACGGTGCCATCTATCAGGTGGTCAAGCAGATCATCGTCGCATCGCTGCACGGCCACCCATTGCCGCTGGTGATCGAAGCGGCGCGGTCGGGGATCCAGCATAATAATCAGCCGGCCTTTGCCGACGTGTTCGACGGTATGCGGGGGCGCTGAGCCATGGCCAGTACCACCAGATTGCGCAACAGCGAGCCGCCGCCAAGACCGATCATCGTCAAGAAGATCATTCAGGAGGTGCATGGCGGGCATCATGGCGGCGCATGGAAGATCGCCTACGCCGACTTCGTCACCGCGATGATGGCGTTTTTTCTGCTGATGTGGTTGCTCGGCATGAGCGACGATGAGAAGCGCAAGGGGCTGGCCGATTATTTCACGCCGACATTGATCGAATATCGCCAGTCGAGCGCAGGATCGACAGGGATATTGGGCGGCGATTCGATCATCTCCACCGATAATTATCCGCATGCAGCGGGCCAGACCGGAAACCGCTCGATCGTTATCCCGCGCGACGTATCAGGCGGTGAGCGCGAAATTCGCCCGACCCCGGAGGGCGGCGTGCGCTTTGCCGAAATCCAGCAGAAGATCGAACGCGCAATAGCCGCCGACGCGCAATTACGCGAGCTGGCGCGACAGGTGCGGTTCACTCAAACCGAGGAAGGACTGCGTATCGACCTGATGGATCGCGCCGATTTTTCGATGTTCAGGATCGGCACCGATCAGCTGCTGCCCCGCGCGCGTGCGCTGGTCGTGGTGGTGGGGCGTGCCAGCGCCGGGGCCGGGAATCCGTTTTTTGTGCGCGGCCACACCGATAGCCGCCCTTTTGCATCGGGCGGGGTTTTGAACAACTGGCTGCTATCCTGGGCGCGCGCCGAGGCAACCCG
>JANNMK010000081.1:0-4629 GCA_031397785.1 Sphingomonas sp.
CGCTTCCTCGTCATGGCTGGCGACCGCCATTTCGACAGGCTCGATGCCGATGTCCTTGGGGTCGTCGGGCATCATGATCTTGGCCATCAGGATGCCGCCGGGGGCCGACATGAAACTCGCTGCCAGCAGATAGGGCAATAGCGCCGCGCCGAGCATCGATGCATAAGCGCCCAATATGGTTCCGGCGACGCCCGCCATGCCGACGGTCATGATGGTGAACAATTGTGCGGGCGTCAGCCCGGCGAGATAGGGGCGGATAACCAGCGGGCTTTCGCTTTGCCCGACAAAGATGTTGGCCGCCGCGCCCAGGCTTTCGATGCGGGTGATGCCGGTGATCCATTTGATCGCGCCGCCGACATATTTGATGATGAACTGCATGATGCCGAGGTAATAGAGCACCGAAATCAGGCTGGCGAAAAAGATGATGACCGGCAACGCGGCAATCGCGAAGCTGTTGGCACCGATGTCCGGCCCGGCGATCGGCCCGAAAATGAAATCGGTCCCGGCCTTGGAATAGCCCAGCAGGTTGGACACGCCGCTCGACAGGAACCCCAGCGTCGCCCGCCCGCCCGGTGTCGCCAGCACGAATACGGCAATCGCGATCTGCAATCCGAACGCCGCACTGACCACGCGCAGCCGGATCCAGCGCCGGTTCGACGACAGCAGGATCGCCAGGCCAAGGATGATGGCGATGCCGGCAAGGCCGATCAGCAATTTCTGGATTATCATCTGCGATCGGTCCCCCGCGCTGTGCCGCGTCGTTATCGCGCGGTCATAGCGGGATAGGGGAATGGGTCAAAACACAAGTTGCGACAAGCCGCCCGGTTGCCACGCGCCTGCCGATTGGGCACATTGCCACGCAAAAGACGGGGCTGCTCGAACGACAGGAGGATGGCGATGGGCGGCAGACTGCTGGTTTCGGGCGGCGCGGGCTTTGTCGGTTCGCATCTGGTCGACCGGCTGCTGGCGCGCGGGGACATACACGATCTTGTCGTGGTCGATAATCTGTCGAGCGGCACGCTCGCCAATCTGGCGCATATCGACGATGCGCGGCTGTCCGTGGTCGAGGGCGATATCTCGACCTGGTGCGGCGCGGCGCCCTATGACGAGATATTCCATCTCGCCTCGCCCGCGGCACCGCTCGCCTATATGGCGCGGCCAGTCGAAACCATCGCTGCCAATGTCGGCGGTGCGCTGCGCCTCATCGACCAGCTCGCTCCCGGCGGACGGTTCTGCTTCACCTCGACCTCCGAAATCTATGGCGATCCCGACGTCAGCCCCCAGGCCGAAACCACATTGGGCCGCACCGATCCGGCCGGGCCGCGCGCCAGCTATGTCGAGGCCAAGCGCTGCACCGAAGCTCTGCTGCTGCAGGCAGCGGCGGTGCGCGGCTTCGATGTTCGGGTCGCTCGCCTGTTCAATTGCTACGGCCCGCGGATGCGCGGCGGCGATGGCCGCGCCATCCCCAGCTTTCTCGCCCAGGCCTTGTCAGGCCAGCCGATCATGGTCCATGGCGATGGGCAACAGCGCCGCAGCTGGGGCTATGTCGACGATATTATAGAGGGTCTGGCGCGCTTTTTCTGGCGCGACCCCCAGGGCCATAGCGGCCCGCTCAACATCGGCAATGCCAGCGAGATTCCGGTCATCGACATTGCCCGCCACATCGCTTCGCTGGTCCCCGGCGCGACCATCGCTCACGGTCCCGGCCTGCCTGACGATCCCCGGCAACGCTGCCCCGACCTGACGCTGTGCCGCACCGTGCTGCCCGGCTGGAGCGCCGATATCGGCATCGGCGACGGCATCGCTCGCACGCTGGCGTGGATGCGCGACGGGCAGCGTCGATGAGCGCACTGGCCCCCGGCAAGCCGCAGGTGCTGATCGTCACGCCCTATTTTCGCGAACCGCGCGCCACGCTCGAACGCTGTATCGCCAGCGTCGCTGCGCAAAGCGTGCCGACCACCCATATGCTGGTGGCCGACGGGCATCCGCAGCCCTGGATCGCCAGCACAGGCGTGCGCCAGATCGTCCTCGATTGCAGCCACGGCAATTTCGGCAACACGCCGCGCGCCATCGGCCTGATGGCGGGGATTGGCGAAGGCTACCCGGCGATCGGCCTGCTCGATGCCGACAACTGGATCGATCCCGATCATGTGGCAACCTGTCTGGCCGCCGCGGATGGCGTCGCCGATGCCGATTATGTCGTCGCCCAGCGCCGGTTCAGGCGCATCGACGGCAGCATCATGCCGCTGGCCGAGGAGCCGGACGATCAGCATGTCGATACCAGCTGTTTCCTGTTGCTGCCCGGCAGCTTCGGCACGGTGCCGGTCTGGGGCACCATGCCGGACGAACTCGCGCCGATCTGCGACCGGGTGTTCTACGCCGCGCTGAAAAGCCGCCGGCTGGTGGCTGCGCAGACCAGCCGCGCGACCGTCAATTTCGCAGTGACGGTCGATGAATTTTATCGCTATCTGGGCGAACAGCCACCACCCGGCAGCAAGCCGGGTGTCGACGTGAGGGCGCTCGCGACCTGGCTGGCCCAGCTCACGCCGCGGGACCACACCCTGGTGGAACGGCGCAGCGGCACATCGCTGTCGGCAAAACTCGCCGACCCTTGCGTCACCGGACAGCCACCACCTGGTTAATGCGCCTGTCCCGAATTGCGACGACTGCGCCTATTGGCAGTGGAAATGCCGAAATATACTGTTAATCGTTCGTCAACCGTTTCAATCGGATGGAGAACGTCCAGTGCATAAATTCCTGGCTGCAGCAGTCGCTGCGCTCATGGTCAGCAGCAGCGCCAATGCCGCGACGATCATTGGCCTGTGCAACACCGGCAACAAGCAGAATTGCAGCCAGTCGAAGAATGGCAACGGCGCAGAGCTGCACTGGACGCTGACCGGCGGGCCCAATCCGAATGCATTCATGCCAACCAACATCCATCCAAGCTGGCTTGCAAATGATGCGACATCGCGCTGGATCGCTCCCACCAACGACGGACGATATTCGCCCGATGCCAGCCGCGATGGCCTTTATGCTTATGCCCTGACCTTTCAGATTCCCTCGGGCTTCAACCCCCGCTCGGCGAGTTTCGCGGGCCGGTTTGCCGTCGATAATCTGGTCGACTCGATCACGCTCAATGGCACGACATTGGCGGCCAACGGCGGCTGGTACAATCGCTGGACCGGCTTTGGCGCCACCAACGGCTTCCGCTCCGGCCTGAACACGCTCACCTTCAATGTCCGCAATCAGGCGCAGGCGAGGGGCAACCCTACCGGATTGCGCGTCGAATTCAGCTCGAGCGCGCTTGCCGCGGTTCCCGAACCGGCCACCTGGGCGATGATGATCCTGGGCTTCGGCGTTGTCGGTGGGGCAATGCGCCGCCGCAAGGCGCTTGGCGGCCCCCGCCTTGCCCCCGTCCTGGCCTAGTCCGACAACCAATTCGCTTGATCCGCGTCGCTCCACTGGCGCGCTGAAAGGGGGCAGGCAACTGCCCCCTTTTTCTTTGCCCGCACGGCAAAATCGGCTAACTGCCTGTCATGACGGACCAATACACCCGAAATCTTGCCATGGACCATATGACAGCCATGCCCGCCCGCTCGCTGATGCTGTTCGCGATCCTGTACGGCGGCATGGTGCCGCTCGGCGGGTTTCTCGGCGCGAAACAGGTGGCGCTCGGGCCGCTTGCGGTCGAGGCTGGCATATTCCCGTTCCTCACCCTCATCGCGATTTCCAGCGGGATTGCGCAATTGCATGGCAAGGCGATTGCCGACCAGCTGGTCCGCTTCGGCTTCGTCCCGCTGTTCATCGCCATCGCGCTGACCCTCATCGTGCTGGGTCTGCCGACCGATGGCGGCATGTATGAACCCGCCAAGGAAGCGTTTCCGATCATCGTCGGGCAAAGCTGGCGGATGATGGCGGCAGGCATCGTCGCCTATGGCGTTTCGGTGTCGCTCAACGTGTGGCTGTTCGCGCGCATGTCCGGCGGCAGCGGGCGCTGGGCGGCGGGACGCAGCTTCATTGCGGCGGCGCTCAGCCAGATCGTCGATACGCTGATCTTCATCACCATTTCCTTTTACGGCGTCCGCCCGATCGCCGATCTGATGGTCGGTCAGATGATCGCGAAAATCGTCCTGTCGGCCATCATGGTGCCGCTGGTGGTGCTGGCGGTGGTCGCGGTGGGGCGAAAGATGGACGGCACTGGAGCAGCGCGCGCATGACCGATCAGTCCCCCGATTACGCTCCCGCCCCCGAAATGCTCGCTAAGGCAAAGACCCTGACCGAGGCGCTGCCGTTCATGCAGCGCTATTCGGGCAAGACCTTCGTCATCAAATATGGCGGCCATGCAATGGGCGATCCGGCCGCCGCGCGTGATTTCGCCCGCGACATCGTGCTGATGAAACAGGTCGGCATCAACCCGGTGGTCGTCCACGGCGGCGGGCCGCAGATCGGCGCGATGCTCGACAAGCTCGGGGTCAAATCCAGTTTTGTCGATGGCTTGCGCGTCACCGATGCCGAAACCGCAAAAATCGCCGAAATGGTCCTGTCGGGCGGCATCAACAAGGAAATCGTTGGCTGGATCGGCCAGGCCGGCGGCCGCGCCATCGGCCTGTCGGGCAAGGACGGCGGGCT